>NZ_JBKEVC010000007.1:0-142876 GCF_056356895.1 Bifidobacterium sp. LH_424 | reverse complement strand
CTGCGATTCCCGGACATGAGAAACCGCACCTCCAATCATCGAATCCGAATTACTTCAGTCCAACAATCAGGGTGCGGTTCAGACGAGGGGGCTCCCGGCGAAGCCGGGTGGGGGAGAGACAGCTGGGGGTGTAACGTTCGTAGTAAACGTCGCACCCCGGCTATCAGCATCACCCGTCACTTCTTTTCCAGCTTGCCACCATCTCCATCACTAGGTTCATCATCATCCCCCGGCAACCAACCGGTATCCAAACGTTCCTTAAATGACTGAAACTGCTGATTCCTCACGTCATTATTTGATAATGATTCTTTTTCAACCCTCTCGCACACATAAGCTCGCAGCTTTGCCACTAGTTTTTCTCGAGTCATCCCTTCCCAAACAATAGAATCATTGCGAGCAACAAAGAAAGTGCACATTGAGCACAATAATTCAAGAACTGAAATTAACCCACTTTTATAAAAGTCAGGATTATGGAGATAAAGACGCTTATAAATATACAACAATCTCTCAGAATCCTTAAACCTCGAGGAATAGGAACCAATAACATATTTATGTTGATTTATTGCATCAATTAAGCAAAACTCATCCTCCTTAACATCGTTCTTTACAATTGGCAAATCGATGTAAGAAAATAAATAGATAAATGATATGGCCACATAGGAATTAGAGCCAGTAAATACTTCATCAATCAAGCGAGAGCATAAAGTTTTATACAAGTCATAAAAACCGTTCTCCAAAATACGTTGAAAAGCATTCCCAACAACGAAAAAAGTGTGCGTTGCAATAAACGAGACAAGTAACGAATTAGAGGTTTCATGATTACACAAAGCCATAAACTGTTTACGAAACTCCCCTTTGATGACATCAAATATTACATCACGACGACTCTTACGTTTAAACACAACTACGGGATCTACAGGAATATCTTTTCCCATAGTCAGAGACCAGTACAACAGCGAAACATTCGAAGTTATTCGATTATATACATCAATTGGATACCATTCAAATACTGACCTGCAATCAATTTCACCCAATGGAAGATAGGATACGTCTTCCATAATAGATAATTCCGAATTTGAACCGCCATCTCCTTTTATAGAATTACCACTTTCCATAACCAGCCAAGCGCCAGGAGTCATCTTCCCCTCCCAATCAATCAGATATATTGGATACTTCGATGTAAACCAATAAGGACGCATGCAGTCAACTATAAATGGATACTTCTCCCATTCTCTTATCTTTCTATCATCTTCAGACTTTTCTTCAACAGTGAGTGTTTTATCGCGATAACATCTTGAAACTAATTCTCTAAAGGTGTACGATACCCCAAAAGAATCATCGAAAGGGCTGTCATTAGCAATGATCTTCTCAGTTAATTTCGGGTAAGCAACACGTAAAACGCATGCAGCTAAACACTCGTTTGGCATAAACCATTCAGACGGCTTACCCAAAAGAAGATGCCCATTTCCACCATTATCTACAGTGCCATACATATCATAAATACGATGCTTAGTAATAAAGTATAGATTGCGAACATCAACCCATATGCGATAGTCAGGAAAGTGTTTGGCAATCAAGCGCAACAATTCCTTATCAAAATAATCTTCAGACATTATTCCACCTCACCAGTCTTTGTTTTCCCCTTATTTTGAGATGCGTATTTTCATAACGCATTATCTTCCATCAATTCCTGGAGCACTCCAGCACCATTTCCATATGCGACAAACGGTCGTACATATACATTAACATCAAAGAATTTAGCCTTGTTTTCGGCTGTCTCATATGGGGAACCATACGCCGAAGCGAAGTTGTCGTCGCCCATGACGTAGATGAAGGTTACGGTTTGGTTGTGCATTTGGGTTGACGAGTTGATGAGCATGTTGAGCTCGCGCAGCTCATAGAAGATGTTCATGTCATCAGCGCGGTCGAGATCTTCGAACACCACATAGCGGATGTTCGCCTTCTCAAGCAGGAAGATGATTTCATCAAGGTACTTATCGAAATAGTCGAGATTGGCCTTGTTGTCTTCATACGACAGCGAAACGCCTTCTGCAGCGGCCTGGATTTTCGAGAGACGCAGCCGGTCTTTCAACGCAAAAGACAAGCAACAGACAATGACCACAATCACCACTGCATTGAATAGCCACGGGCTCTTCCACCAACGATCAGGTTCTTTGATGAAGCCACGCACACCTTCAAGTGTTGGTTTGCTTTGCGAGATCCATACGAAGAACACCAATAAAGCACAACCCAACGCTGGAACACTGACCAAAGACAGATTCTCACGTAGAGAACGCCGTGAACGCAAGCGGTGGAAGTGCGACAGGTCGACGATGCGCGGGGCGACGCTGTAAATCAGCTGCTTGACGACTTCCCGTTGGATATCAAGAGTCTTGGCGCTGTGCTCTTGTGTGGAACCACTGTCCTTTTTCAAGTGGATGGACTTCCACTACTACGTGGTCAGTCTGATATCGCATCGTTTTATTGTTCGCCGCAGGAGCTGAACTATCCGCCGGCTTTTTGCCCGCTGCTTCTTCAGACGAAGGCGAGACATCAGGAACATTGCTCGATGAAGTTGTGTCACCAACATTTGCATTCGGCGCAGCTGCGGGAGATTTCCCATTCTTCTTCGGACGAGGTAATACCTCGTCCGAGGTTTTCTTGACGGTAGAATCCTCTTGCCTGCAGAGCAGCAGCGAAGACACTTTGATGTAGCCCGGTATAGCTTTGGCTCGTGCTCGTCGCCTAATAGAAAAAGCCACAAGAACAACAAGCGCAAGGAACCCACAAATGATTCCCAAGACGTTCCGCCACCATCGCCAAGGATGTAATCGCAAAGCGCTCAGAGACATAGCCGCAAACACCCCAGCCATGCCGATACCAAAGACAACGAGTGCTATCCATCGCAGAATCGATCCAAACTTACGACCGGCCCAATGCGGAGCCTTCGTATCAATCCCGTCTCTCAACCAATGCGGACCCTTTTTACAAATTCCATCTCTAAACCAGTCATACGTATACAAACTAGGGAACCCCAGCTTGGTCAGCCAGCGGAATTCGTAGCGGACGTAGCGTTCGAAGCCTTGGATGATGCTGCTTTTGCCGGTGCCGTAGCCGCCCAGCAGAGCGACGTTGCGCGGCAGGCCGGCGTAGGCGTCGTCTATCGCATCATCTGCGGCAGCCGAACCATCGACGGGATCGCTCTTCTTGTCGTGCTTCACCAGATCGGGATTGCATGCGTCGTACAACGTGCGGGCGTAGGTGCCGTGGCGCGTCTCCTCGAAGCGCGGCATCAATCGTCGTAATGGCACACCTGTTCTGCCGATGTGGCCCTTGCCCTTTTCCTGTCCTCCCATTGACATGCCCTTCTTCGCCCACACGCCCCTGCGCGTCCGCGAAACATGTGTTCCATCATACGCGCCATACGACTGCCGGGCGGGATTCTGTTGGGCATTCTCCAAGAGTCCGCGGGGCAACGGGGGAAAATCCACGTCATTTGAGTCCCCATCGACCCCGCCCGGAAGCCGTGCCACACTATGAGTCAGCGCGGCAGTTGTGGCGCACGGCCAGCGATGCGTTGCACAACGTGCGCGGCGTCCACCCGACAATAGCAGATCCGGCAAGTCAGTAGGCGACGAAATGCGGATGTCAGTGTGTGCTGCGACAAGCGTCCGAGCGCTTTACCCCCCTCAGTCCGGCTTTGCCGGACAGCTCCCCCGAAGGGGGCGCAAATTGGAGAAAGTCGCTCTACTGTTCGGATACGAGCGGCTGCTCGGGGACCAGCGGCTGGATGTTCTCCACCGTGGAGGGGTCGAAGGTGAAGATCTCGTAGTCGCGCTGGAGGTTCATCCAGAATTCGGCGGAGGTGTTGAGCGCCTTGCCAAGCCGGTGGGCCATCGCCACGCTGATGCCGCGCTTGCCCTTGATGATCTCCCCTACCGCCGTCTCGGAGACGCCGATCGCCTTGGCGAGCCGATAGTTGCTGATGCCCAGCGGCTCCAGGAACTCCTCCTTGAGAATCTCGCCGGGGGTGGCGAACAAGTCCCTCCTGCTGGTAGTCGTCGAAGCAGACATCTTCAACCCTCCTCTGCACGGCACACCAATCCATCTAATACTATCGCCATCCGTTAGTATCGCCAAACGTTAGTAGTGCGGGGCGGCGGGAATGTGCGCCGTCCCGCACGGTGGCGTTACATTGCGGGGTCGCCGAAGTCGTCGGGCTCGTCCGGTTCGCTCATTTCGCCGGTGGCGGGGTTGACGGCGGCGGTTGCGGCGTCGGCGGCCATGCCGCCTGCCGCAGTAGCACCGTCCGCACCGCCTGCCGCGGCGTCAGCGCCAGCTACCACCCCTGCGATGCCGGCACCGCCATCGCCGCCACCCACGCCGTCCGTATCGATGACAACGCCGGTCACGGAGGCGGGATTCGGCGGAATCGCGGGGTTCAGCGGGTTCGCCGGGGCGCCGTTCGCAGCCATACCAGCCGCGCCGCCACCCCCGGCCACACCATTACCGTCCGTTCCGCCGTCCGCGCCGGCACCGGCGTTGACGCCGGGCTGCCGGCGCGAGAGGCGGGCGAATGTGGCGACGCCCTGGCTCAGGTCGGGGCCTACCGCGGCGGCGTCGATGACGGGCGTCATGCGGTCGACGCCTTCCTTCTGCCAGCGTTCGGTGCGCATCGTGCCGGTCACGATCACGGGGTCGCCTTTGCCCAGTGATCCGAGAATGTTCTTCGCGAGTCCGCGGTAGGCGCACACGCTCACCCACGTGGTGTCACGGTCACGCCACTGCCCCGTGCCCTGGTCGAAGAAACGCGGCGTCACGCCCAGACGGAACGAGCATGCGGGGACGTTCGCGTTCGTATTGAAGGAGACGGGATTCGCCCCGAGATTGCCGGTGACGGTCACCAGCGCTTGTTGGATGCCCATGTGAGGTCCTTTCCGGCCGGCTGGTCGGCCGGCGCTGCATCGTTGCGGTTTGCGGTTCTGGACCGGGAAATCGGGCGACGACGCCGATTCCCCGGTGGTTCCAGCGTGCGTCATCGCGCGGGTGCGTCGCCAGTGCGACGGGACGATGTGGATAGAGCCCCGGAGTCCGGGCGTGTTGTGGATAACGTGTGGATGGGGAGCGGGTTATCCACAATTATGCGGGGTGATGGGGTTGGGCGGGAGGTCGGGTGCGGAGGGATGCCGGGTGATGCGAAAACGCGCACGGGAATGCACATGATTACGCGGGGATGGAGGATGCGGATTGATATGCGCATGTTGCGGATCGCGGGCGGACTACCCCTCAGTCGGCTTCGCCGACAGCTCCCCTGACAAGGGGAGCCGAAGCACTTCGGGCGCCGCCTCAATGCCGGGTTGCGCAGGTTCCTTGACAAGGGGAGCCGAGAATACGAGAAAGGCCGCCGCATCTTGGTGGATGCGGCGGCCTTTGGGTTGGGCAGGAGCCCCCTCAGTCCGGCTTCGCCGGACAGCTCCCCCTGAAAGGGGGAGCGCAAGAGGATTGCATGCGCCGTAGGCGCATTCAGGTTCCCTTACGCTCCTTTATCGCATGCGCCGTAGGCGCATTCCGTTTCCTTGGAATCCGGGCGCTTACTGGCGCTTGCGGTAGAGGGCGGTGGTGGTGCCGGCGGCGGCGAGGAGCAGGGTCAGCGCGGCGAGGGTGGCGACGGCGCTGCCGGTCTTGGAGAGCGCGGCGCCCTTGTTGCCGTTACCCTTGCCGGCGTTACCATTGCTGCCGGAACCGTTGCCAGCGCCGTTACCGGAGCCGGCGTTGCCGTTGTTGCCGGCGTTGCCGTTGTTGTTGCCCGGGTTGGAAGGCGTCGGGGCCTTCTTCTCCAGACCGGCGAGCGCCTTGGTGAGCGCGTCCTTGGCGTCGGACACCTGCTTCGCGGTGGCGGACTCGTCGCCGAGCACGTCATTGGCGGCGGCGACGGCCGCGTCGAGGAGCTTGAGCGACTTGTCGGTGTACTGGCTGCGGTCGATCGCGGCGGCCTTGGCGACCTCGGCTTCGAGCGCGGACTTGTCCACCGGCTTCTGCTCAGGCTCGGTAGCGGCCTCGAGACCGAGGACGGCCTTGACCAGCGCGGTCTGCACGTCGGTCACCTGATCCTGCGTGGCGGCGTCGTTGTCAAGCACGGCCTGCGCGGAAGCGAGCGCGTCGGCAAGCGCCTTCCAGGTCTCCGGCGTGTAGTCGGATTCCTTGAGGTTCTTGGCGTTGACCGCGTCGACCGTGGCCTTGAGCCCGTCCTTGACCACCGGGGTCGGGGTCGGCTCGACGACCTTCTCGAGGCCGGCGACCGCTTCGACCAGCTTCTGCTGGGCGTCGGTCACCTGCGCCTGGGTGGCGTTGGCGTTGTCGAGCACCTTCTGGGCGGCGTCGAGCGCGTCGGCGAGCACCTTCCAGCTTTCGGCCGTGTACGCGGACTTGTCGAGCTTGTTCGCGACTTCGACGGAGACCTTGAGGCCGGACTTGTCGACGGTGGGCTTCTGCTCGACCGGCTTCAATCCGGCGACGGCATCGGCGAGCGCGGACTGCGCGGCGTCGACCTGGGCCTGCGTGGCGGAGTCGTCGGCGAGGACCTTCTGCGCGGAGGTGAGGGCGGCGGCGAACGTCTTCCACGTGTCGGACGTGTACGCGGACTGGTCCAGCTTGCCGGCGAGTTCGACGGCGGCCTTGAGTCCGGCCTTGTCGACCGGGACCGGCTTGGCGGCGACGGTCACTTCGACGCTGGCGGACTTGGTCGTGTCGGCGGTGGAGGTGGCGGTGATAGTCGCCTTGCCGGCGGCCACGGCGGTCACGTTGCCGTCCTTGTCGACGGTGGCGACCTTCTCGTCGGAGGACTTCCACGTGACGGTGGTCGCGGCGTCGCCGGTCACCTTCACGTCAGCGGTGAGCGCAGCCTTGTCGCCCTCGGTGAGCGCGAGCTTGCCGTCCTTCACGCCGTCACCGGCGATCGCGACGGAGTCGACGGACGGTTCCGGTGCGACGGCCTCGCCCTTGCCGAGGTTGATGTTGGCGTAGTTGGACTCGTTGCCGGCGGCGTCCTGCGCGTAGAAGTGCACGTAGGTGTCGTGGTCGGCGGAGAGCTGCACCTTGATCTTGTCGGCGTCCACGTAGGTGCCCCACATGGTGTTCTCGTTGGACTTCGGGTTGCTGGACGGACCGGTGGAGTAGAGCACGCGGGTCACGCCGGAGCCCTTGGCGCCGTCGTCGGCGGTGAGGGAGACGACCACGTCGTTGCCGTTCTTGCTGTCCTGCTTGGCGGTGACCTTCGGCGCGTTGGTGTCGACCTTGATGGTCTGGGAGGCTTCGCGGACGTTGCCGTTCTCGTCGGTGGCGCGGGCGGAGACGGTCACTTCGCCCTGCTCGGTCACGGAGACCGGGCCGATGCCGGCGGTCCACTCACCGTCGCCGATCTTGTATTCGACGGTCTTGATCGGCACGGTGGAGACGCCGCGCAGCGCGGTGATCGTGAACTTCGGCGTGGTGGTGTACCAGCCGGAGCCGGGGGCGGCGGAGTCGAAGTCGATGGAGACGATCGGCTTGGCGTTCGGGTCGGACGGGGCGACGACGAAGAACATGCCGGACGCCTTGACGCCATCAACGCCTTCGATCGCGCCGGAGACCTCGCCCATCTGCTCGGCCTCGGCGTAGTCGGCGGCCGGGATCTCGTCCCAGGTCACCTTGTGGCCGGATTCGACGGAGCCGTCGGCGTAGGTGAGGGCGACCGTGTCCTGCAGGACCGGCTTGACCTTCGGTGTGGTGACGGTGGAGACGTATTCGGCGTCGGTCACCTCGGTGTCCAGCTGGTCGTAGACGCCGATCGTGGCGGTCACCTGGCCTGCCTCGACCTTGATGCCGTCATAGGTGCCGGCCTTGGTCGCGCCCTTGACTTCCGCGGTGGTGCCGGCGGTCGCGTAGGCGTCGGCCGGAACGGCCTCCCACGTGACGGGCACCTTGAGGCTCGGGCCGTCCTCCGGGGTCACCCACACTTCGGCGGGCAGCTTGGAGGTCGGGTCGACGCCGGGCGTGGTGCGCACGGCGACCTGCTGCGTGTATTCGAAGGCGTCCGGGTCGCCCGGGTCGACGGGCAGGGCGGCGCTGGTGCCGAGCACCTGCCACTCGGTGACGGTGATGCCCTTGTTGTCGTTGGCCTGCTTGTTGACGACGAGGCGCAGCGACTTGGTGGTCACCTGATCGAAGGTGTACGTGTACGGGCCGTAGACCGGGTTGGACGCGTCGAGCTGGTCGTCGGTCGGGAACGTCTTGTCGACCTTGAGGTTCGGCACGGTCTCGTACTTGCCGGAGTCGGCGTTCAGGTATTCGATGGAGACGCTCTTCGGCAGCGGCACGCCGCCGTCACCGGTCTTCACGTTCGTCCAGTAGTAGCCGACGGACTTGGAGGTGGTCACGTCGCGGTTCCACGTGTACGTGGCGGTCTCGTGGTCGGAGGTGTTGCCCCACGTGCCCCAGCCGCCGTAGCTGGCGTTGCCGTCGATGCTGCCGTCGTTGATGGCGGCGGTCGAGTTCCAGCCGGTCACGTAGCTGACGGACACGTCAGGTGCGTTGTCGTTGCCTTTTTCCGTGTTGAGGGCGACGTTCGTCTCCGCGGGAGCCGGGTCGTCCGCCGCGCTGGCCGGTGCGGCGAATGCGCCGCCGGCCAGCAGCGTCGCGGCGGCGACGGCGAACGCGGCGAAGCGTTTCGCCAGTCCCGCCTTCGCGGCCGTTGCAGTGCTTGCGATGGTCATGGATGATGCTTTCTCTTGAAGTGATGTCTGTGATGATTGCGTGGATTGCGGCGGGGTCAGCTCATCTTGGCGCGGCCGGCGGCGAGGAGGATCGCCTGGCGATCGCGGCTGGAGAGGAGTCCCTCGTCCTGGTAGGTCTTGGTGACCTCCTGGACCTTCTTGACGAAGGCGGTGCGGTTCGCGAACGGCGCGGCCGCCCAGATGTCGTCCATCAGGGTGGACTCGCTGCGGTCCTTCGCGGCCGGGCGCTTCGGGTTCCTCACGTCGGTGAGCTTGCCCGCGAACCCCACGTAGTCGTCCTTGCGCTGGAAGTACATGTGGTACGGGGTGTTGTCGCCGTTGTAGGCGGGCTCGAACTCGTCGCCGTCGATGATGAAGTAGTTGGCGGTGCCTTCCTTCTTCTGCACGCCGAGCTTGATCGTGCCATCCAGTCCGTTGCGCTCGTAGAAGCCGCGCTGGATGAACTTGGTGGACGGGTTGAGCGCGTTAAGCAGCGTCGGGCCGTAGAACAGCGCCTGGATGTCCTTGCGGTCGTCGGTCGACTCGGTGCGCAGCTGCAGCGGGATGGTGACGACGATCTTGTCGCCGGCCTTCCAGTCACCTTCCACGGTGGCGTATTCGCCGGCCTTGACGCCGTCGACGGCCTTGCCGTTCACCGCGATCGTCGCGCCCTTGCTCCAGGCGGGGATGCGGATGCGGAAGGTGACCTTGCTCGTCGGCGTCGCGGTGACGGCGAGCGTCGAGGTCTCCTCTTCCGGGTAGTTGGTCTCCTGGGAGAGCTTCAGCCCCGTGTCCGCCCAGTCGAGCGTGGATGGCGTGAACAGGTTGACGTACAGCTCCTTGTTGTCGGCCGAGTGGAAGTAGATGGAGTCCTGGTACTTCGTGTGACTCTCCAACGCGGTGCCGCCGCAGCAGGTGCCGACGTTGCCGTCGCCGTATTCCTTCTGTGTGGCGGGGTTCACCGGGTACATGTAGCAGTTGCCCGGGGTGAATCCGGTCGTCGCATCCTGCGTGGGGTTGTGCAGGTCGCGCGACTTGCCGCCGAGGATGTGGTTGAGGATCGTGCGCTCGTAGTAGTCCATGTAGGCGGGCTTGTGGTCGATGAAGAACAGGCAGCGGGCGATCTTGAGCATGTTGTACGCGGCGCAGGATTCGGCGTTGCGCTTGCCGATGTCGCCGGCCACGGTGTGCGCCGGACCCCACATCTCGCCTTCGCCGGTGCCGCCGTGCGCGTACATGCGGCCGGGCACGATCATGCCCCAGAAGCCTTCGACGGCCTTGAGGTAGCGCTTGCGATCCGCCTCCTTGATGTCCGCGTCGGCCATGGCCGCGTCCTTCGCGTAGCCGACGAACTGCGGGATGTGCTGGTTGGCGTGCAGGTTGTTGAGGATGTCGACGCCTGCGCCGCAGTTGTCGATCAGCTTGTCGGTGTCGAAGAACTTCGAGGCCTTGAGGAACTCGTCGCGGTCCTTGTCCTTGGACACGTTGTACAGGTCGACGAGCGAGTCGTTCATGCCGCCGTATTCGCCGCCGATGTAGATGTCCCACATCTTCTGCAGCTGGCTCTTCGTGCACTTGCTCAGACGCGAATAGGCCCAATGGCCGATGCCCTCGGCCAGGTCGAGCGCGTCCTCGTTGCCCGCGTATTCGTAGCAGGCGATCAGGCCGGCGAGAATCTTGTGCTCGGTGTACCAGGGCGCCCAGATCTCACCGTAGGGGGCGTACTCCTCCAACGCCTTGAACTGCCATTCGCCGTAGGCGGCGAGGAATCCGGGGTGCGAGTAGCGGGCCTTGCCGTTGTAGGTCATCTTGCGCAGCGCGTCACGACATTCCACGAGTCCGGCGATGAGCGCGTTGATCTTGTTGAGAATCGCCTCTTCGCCGCTTTCCGCGTACGCCTGGGCGAGCATCGTCATCGCATGGCCGGCGTAGTGGCCGCGCAGCAGGCCGTCGGCACCGTTCTTGTTCTGGCCTCGCGTGTACTCGTCCGCACCCCACTGCTGCTCCTTGGCCTTGTCGACGGAGCCGTTCGGGAAGTTCTCCCAGCCTCCGGCGGGTTCGGCGCCCTTTGTATCGAGGCCGGCCTGCGCGCGGAAGCACGTGAGCATGCGGTCGATCGGGTAGTATCGGGCGAAGTTGAGCAGGTCGTCCTTGGCGCGCTCGAACACGCCGCCGGTCACGGCGACGCTTCTCAGCGGGAACGGCTGCACGTCCCACCCGGGCAGCGCCGGCGAATCGGTGATGTTGGCCACGGCCTTGGTGGTGCGCTGCGCGGCGGGCACGGTCACGCCGCCATTGCCGCCGGCGTTCGCCGCCGCACCGGCCGCGCCCGTGGCGGACGGGGCCGCCTGGGCCTGCGTGGTGCCTACTCCCAGTGCGCTCGCCACGGCGATGGTGCCGCCGATGGCGGCCGCGCCGGCGAGTACGGCGCGGCGTGAGATGCCGGTCGTCGCCATTGTTGCTTCTGTCGAACTCATCTTGCTCCTTCATTGGATGCCGGCGCGTCCATACGCCGGCGTTGGTGTCATGCGAGGGCGTCGACATGGCGGGAAGAAGGCGCGAAAAAGCGTCCGTCCGGGGCGACGGCGGCCGTTCCCGTTGGTGGTGCGTCCCCTGTCTGTTGTCTTGTTCGGGGCGGAAACGATCGTCGTCTTCCCTGACTGGCTCCTGCGCCGGCTCCTTCCTCCATATCGGCTCCGCGGCCTCCTTTGCCGCGGCACCCTTGCTGTGCACGTTCACAATAAGCACGTTTCCCGCGGACCTCCAAACACCAAGCGCATCCCCCACGCCCCAGTTGCATGTGCGAAAACCTTTTTCCCAATGAGTTGCGCAACTTGTTGCGCATGTTTTCCGCTTCGTTGCACGTTGCGCAACGACACCCGATTTGGCCGTGTCCTCCGCGACGGGCTATACTCGCGAATTGGTGCGTCAATAAGAAGAACCTTCCCTGTCACAACGCAGTAGTTGGAAGGACAGTTCATCATGGCCAATCTTCGTCCCACCGAGCTCATCATCATCCTGCTCATCGTCGTGCTGCTGTTCGGCGCGAAGAAGCTGCCGGAGCTCGCCAAGTCCGTCGGACAGTCGCTGAAGATCTTCCGTTCCGAGACCAAGACCGACGACGCCGAAACCGTGAACGCCACCGCGCAACCCGCCCCCGCCCCGGCCGTCACCGCCGCACCCGCGCCCGTCGCCGCACCCGCGGCCACGGTGAACGCCACCGCCGCGCCGGCACCCGCATCCGTGACCGGAGCCGCGACGCGATGAACGCGGTTTCCGGAAGCTTCACGCCTCCGGCACCGACGCTGCATCCCAGCGAACGCGACACGCATCTCGATCTCGACAGTCTTCTCGTCGAACCGGAGACCGACGTCGCCGCCGCAGGCAGCGCCGCGGCGCCGGCGACGTCGTCACGCGACACACGCAACGCACGAAACACACGCAACGCGGGCAAACCGCGCAAATCCCGCAGACCCCGCAACCCGCAGGCGGTCATGCCGCTGGCCGACCATCTCATCGAGTTCCGCACGCGCTTCATCCGCGCCGCGGCGGGCATCGCCGTCATGACCGTGGCGGGATGGATGGTCAGCGACCAGGTGTTCCGCATCCTGCAACAGCCGTTCCTCACGGCGGCCGCCCAGCAGCAGGGGCTGATGAGCATCACGTTCAACGGCGTGGTCTCCGCGTTCAACGTGAAGCTGGAGATCGCGTTCTTCCTCGGGATGGTCGCCTCCTGCCCATGGTGGTCGTACCAGCTGTGGGCGTTCATCAATCCGGGGCTCAAGCGCAGGGAGCGCTGGACGGCCGTCGCGTTCATCGGCGCGTCCGTGCCGCTGTTCCTCACGGGCGCGGGCCTCGCTTGGTATTTCCTGCCGCAGGCGGTCGCGATCCTCACCGGATTCGCGCCTGCGGACACGGCGACGCTGCTCAGCGCCGACGTGTACTTCGACTTCATTCTGCGCATGACGCTCGCCTTCGGCCTGTCGTTCCTGCTGCCGGTCGTGATGGTCGCGTTGACGATGATGGGCGCCGTCGAGACACGCACGTGGCTCAGGCAGTGGCGTGTGGCCGTGCTGGTCGCGTTCGTCTTCGCCGCCGTGGCGACGCCGACCGGCGACCCGGGCACGCTGTGCGCGCTCGCCCTGCCGATCTGCGCGATCTACTTCGCGGCGATCGGCGTGTGCTGGCTGTACGAGCGCATCCAATTGTGGAGGATCATGCGCGAGGCCGGCGAGGAGCCGAGATTGTTCGCGGCGTGGCGCAAGGTGCGCGAGACGGTCGCGCGGATCGCGCCCGGCCGCGCACGCAAGGCGCGGGCCGTGGCCGCGACGTCCGACGCAGTGACGTCGCCTGCCGCGCCATCGGAAGGAGAGTGAGAGCATGTTGTTCGGTATTTCCGGCACGGAACTGGTGGTGATTCTCGTCATCGCCGTGATTCTGGTCGGTCCGGACCGTCTGCCCGGATACGCGCGCAAGGCGGGCCGTTTCATCCACGACCTGCGTGCGCGCGGCGCCGCGTTGCGCAAGCAGAGCGACATCGACGTGCACGGCATCGTCGAGGATTCCGGCATCAACGACATCCGGCGGACGATCGACGGCGCGAAACAGGACGTCGACCGGCTCCTGCCGCCAATCCGCTGACGGGCGCGCGGCGGACGTGACGGACGACGGGCGCGTGATGGCGGGATCAGTCGGTGGGCAGCGTGGATTCGCGTTGGATGAGGCGGGCGGTCACATGGTCGACGCCATGATGCGGCCTGCCTTCAATCGCGTCCATCAGGCGCAACGCGGCCATGCGGCCCAGCGACTCGTTGCCGTCGTCGATGGAGGTGAGCCACGGGTGCGCGTACACGACGTAGTCCTCGCGGTCGTCATGGCCGATGACCGCGACGTCCTGCGGGACGTTGCGCCCGTTGCGTTCCAGTTCCTCGACGCATCCGCGCGCGATCACGTCGCTCTGGCAGACCACCGCGTCGAACGTGGGGTCGTCGTCCAGCAGCAGACGGACGGCGGCGCGACCCCATTCGACGTCCCACGGGCCGAACCGCGCCTTGCACGCGAGTTCCAGACCGGCCTCGTGCAACGCATCCTCCGCTCCCCGCAACCGTTCGTGAGAGACGCTGTACGTGCGGTCGCCGGCGATGACGGCGATGCGCGTGCGCCCGCAGGAGAGCAGATGCCGCACCGCCATGCGCCCCGATTCGACGTTGTCCTGCACGACGGAGCAGTCGGCCGGATCGGTGGAGGGGCCGTACGCGTACACGACGGGCACCGGCACGTCCAACCGGTAGGGCACCGGATCGGTGCGCCGCGAGATGATGAGCAGTCCGGCGACGTCCTGCGCGAGCAGTTGTTCGACGCACCGGTAGAGCAGCGCCTCGTTGCCGCCGGCGTTGACGAGCATCGGGGTGATCGAGCGCGCCTGCAGCGCGTTCTCCGCGCCGATGAGGATCGTCGGCGTGAACGTGCCGGCCAGGTCGATGCAGATGACGCCGATGCGCATGCCGGGCTGGACGCCAGCCGCCATGCCGGTCCCGATGCCGCCTGCGACGCCCGCGCCCATCGTGCGCTTCAACGAACGCATCTGCTCGGGCTCGTAGCCGAGCCGTTCGGCGGCCTCGAACACGCGACGACGCGTCTCCTCGTTGATGCGCGGCTGACCGCGCAACGCCCGCGACGCCGTGGACAACGCGACGTTCGCCGCCCGGGCGACATCCCTCAGCCGCACCGGCGCACGCCCAGGTGATTCCATGCCGACGCGGTCGCGGGATTCCTCGTCTTCCGGCGCGAGATCGCCCGTGGCGCCCATGGCACCGATCGCATGTGACATACGCACTCCCATCACACGCAGGCGACGCCGCCTGCCTTGCTTCCTCGTAACAGCACTCATTGTAGCCACGCGCGGCCGAGTGCGGTGAACGTTCACGGGGGTGTGATGACCAAGGAACGGCAGGCCGCTCCCCTAGCCGTTGCGCCGCTCGTAGATCCTTCCGCTGCCCTCGACCGCGGTGCGGCGGCCCACTTCGGTGGACTCGCGCACGACCATCGGGCACTCCACGCTGAACACGCCGTGATGCGGATGGCCGTTGATCGCGTCGAGCAGATACCTCGCCGCCATCTTGCCGATCATCGCGATGTTGTTGTCGAACGTGGTGAGCGTCGGGTGCACGTTCGCGCTGAACACGAACCAGTTGTCGTGTCCGATCACCGCGACGTCGCGCGGCACGTCCTTGCCCTCGGCCAGCAGGCCCCTCACCGCGCCGCGCGCGATCTCGTCGCTCAGACAGTAGATCGCGTCGAGATGCGGGTGGCGTTCGAGCAGCAGCTTCGCCGCGCGTTCGCCCCAATCCTCGCCCCACGTGTCGAACAGCATGTCGATCGGCTGGAAGTCATAGAGGGTGAACGTGCGTTGCGCGCCGACGATGCGGTCGTGCGCGGCTTGGAAATCCTCGGAACCGGCGATGATCGCGATGTAGCGGCGGCCGAGGCTCAGCAGGTATTCGATGGCCTGCGCGCCGGCGCCCACGTTGTCGCACACGATGCTGCAATCATCCGGATCGCGCGACGGATCGTAGGTGTAGACGACCGGCAGGCCCATCGTCGTGCGCTCGTCCAACGGCGGACGGGGGTTCGACGTGTCGCCCACGACGATCAGCCCGTCCACGCCGTAGGCGGCGAGACGGTCGATGTGGCTGCGTTCCAGCGCAGGCCGGCCGTGCGAGCTCATCAGCAGCGCCGCATGGTTGGAGGCGCCGAGCGTGGTCTCCGCGCCGGTGAGCAGCGGCAGCGAGAAGCGCCCGTTGTAGTCGGAGGTGATGAGCCCGACGAGTCCCGAACGTTTGCGCCGGCGCGTGGATTTGACGCGTTCGGCGGGACTCATGTAGCCGAGCCGTTGCGCGGCCGCCGCGACGGCGCGCTGGGTCTGCGGGGAGATGCGGTCGGCGTGCCGCAGCGCCTTCGACGCGGCCGACACCGACACGTTCGCCTCCCTCGCCACGTCGGCGAGCGTCACCTTGCGCCCCGCCGTTCCGGATGTCCCTGTCGCCATGGGCACCATGGTAACCCCTTACGACCGTGAGCGCTAACCCCCTTCGCTCCCGTTACGACGGGACGGTTCAGGCCGGAACGGCTCAGGCGTCGTCCGCGTCGTCAAGCAGACGCGTCGACTCGCGCGGCACGAGACGGCAGGACACGTAGTCGGTGCCGTGACGTCGCGTGCCGTTGAGCGCGTCGAGCAGGTAGCGCGCGGCGAGACGACCGACCGCCTCGCCGTTGTTGTCGATGCTGGTGATCGTCGGATGGGTGGCGTTGACGAACACCTCGCGGTTGTCGTGGCCGATGACCGCGACGTCGTCCGGCACCGTGACGCCACGGCGCTGCAGCTCCTCGAGCGCGCCGCGGGCGAGCGGATCATTCTGGCAGATGAGCGCGTCGAACTCCGCATGCTCGTCGTCGAGCAGACGACGCACGGACTCGCGGCCCCAATCCTCGGTCCACGCGCCGAACCGCACCTGTCCGGCCGGCTCCATGCCGAATTCGGAAAGCGCCTCCAATGTGCCCTTGAGACGGTCGCCGGCGGCGATGAACCGGTCGTCACCCGCGATCACGGCGATATGGTGGCGGCCGCAGTCGATGAGATGGTTGACGGCGAGACGGCCCGCTTCGAGATTGTCGCAGGTGACCGAGCAGTCCATCACGTTGGTGGACGGCCCGTAGGCGTAGACGATCGGGATGCCCCAGCCGTCGCCGAGCGAGGGATGCGGGTTCGTCTCGTCGTGGATGACGATGAGGCCGTCCACGTTCATCGAGATGAGCTGTTCGATGTGCCCCGGCTCCAGCGAGGCGTCGGATTGCGCGTTGGCAAGCAGCACGCTGATGCCGCGCGAGCTCATCTCCTGTTCGATGCCGACGAGCACCGGGCTCGTGCAGTGCGCGGTGAGCTCGTAGGTGAGCACGCCGATGCTGCTGGTGCGGCCTCCGGCGAGGGACTGGGCCTGCTTGTTCGGCGAATAGTCGAGACGTCGCGCCGCCTCGAACACGCGGGCGCGCGTGGCCTCGCTGATGCGCGGCTTGTTGTGCAACGCCTTCGAGGCGGTGGAGATCGATACGCCGGCGGCGGCCGCGACGTCCTCCAGACGGGCCACCGCGTATGCGCCCTTGCCCATGTTGACGTCCTTTCTGCGTGCGTCCGCGACGGCGGACGGTGAAGCGATGGTGACGGACCGATGGATGACCATCAATCGTATCCGAAAGAGCTGTGCCCCGGCGGGCGACTCGCATGGGGTCCATGGGGTTCGCCCGCCGGGGCACAGTGTGGAAGGAAGGAGATTAGGAGATAGGGATCCGGCTTGCCGTTCGCCCCGGAAGCCGGGAAGGGGGCTGGTCATCCGATGGGATGGCCGGGACCGGATCAGGCGTTGGCCTGCTCGGCCTTCAGCTGGGCCTCGTGACGCTCGGCCAGCTCGGCCTTGATCTGCGGCTCCATCTTCTCGAACTTGCGGTAGAAGCACATGATCACGGCGACGATCACGTAGACGATCACCGGCAGCCAGATGAAGCAGAAGGTGATGGCGTCCTGGGCGGCCTGGGACTGGACGTCCTTGGTCGCGTCGTAGCCGGCGGCGCCCATGATCTCGAGCGGGAGGAAGGCGCCGAAGCCGGAGCCGACCTGGATGCAGAAGGCGGAGCCGACGGCGGTCAGGAAGCCGGCCGCGTGGATGCCGGTCTTCCACTCGCCGTAGTCGACGGTGTCGGCGAGCATGCCGAACGGCATGCCGATGGCGATGGCGGCGCCGAACACGCCGATGGTCCAGAAGGTGACCAGCAGCGGCACGTTGTGGCCGGCGAGCGGCATCAGGGCCTGGCCGAGACCGCCGATGACGAGGCCGATGATCATGGTCAGGGTCTTGTTCTTGGTCTTGTTGGCGATGAACGGCATCGCGATGGTGCCGAGCAGGCCGAGGACCTGGACGCCGTTGAACAGGGAGACGAGGTCGCGGTTGTTGAGCACGTACTGGGCGTAGTAGGTGGACACGCCGTTACGGGTGGACTGGGCGACCCAGTAGATCACGAAGGCGACGACCAGGATGATCCACGGCCAGTTGCCCTTGGCGGCCTTCAGGGAGTCGGACAGCGGAATCGGCTTGTTGAGTTCCGGGTGGTAGTTGCGCTCGTTGAGGTTCTTGAAGGAGAACAGGAGCAGGATGATGGCGACGATGCCCCAGATCGCGGTGACGATCATGAAGCCGGTCTTGTCGCCGCCGCCGAAGTGGACGCCGAACCAGCCGACCAGCGGGATGGTGAAGGACGAGGTGATGAAGGAGCCGATCTGGCCGCCGGCCATACGGAAGGAGTTGGCGTTGTTGCGCTCGACCGGGTCGGAGGTGAGGTTCGGCAGGATGGCGGTGATCGGGGTCTGGATACCGGTGTAGATGGCGCCGGCGGCCAGGATGTAGGTGATTAGCGCGTACCAGAACTTCGGGGCGCCGTCAGGCAGGCTCGGAGCGGTGAACGCGATCCAGACGGTGATCGCGAACGGCACACACAGCCAGAGGAACCACGGACGGGACTGGCCCCACTTGGTGTTGGTGTGGTCGACGATGGAGCCCCACACGACGGCGGAGATGGCGTCGGCGAAGCGGGCGACCAGGAGGATCGTGCCCGCGCCCAGCGCGCCGGCGGCCGGGATGTGGAACACGTTGGTGTAGAAGTACATGATGTACGAGGAGATGGTCACGTACAGCAGGTTGCCTGCCATATCGGTGAAGGAGTAGGCGACCTTCTCCTTGACCGACAGCTTCACAGCGGAAGCGTCCTGAGTTGCAGCACTCATTGCTTTTTCCTTCTTCTTTGATTGGTTTGGAAAAATCTTTCGGTTTCCTCTGCTCCCCCTTTTCAGGGGGAGCTGTCGGCCTGCGGCCGACTGAGGGGGTGCCCCCTCGTCAGAGGGGGCCACGCGCACGGATCAGAAGTCCGAATCGAACCAGACCTGCATCTGGCCGACCTGGCGGTTCGCCCACGCGTAGTACGGGATGAGCTTCAGGTCGTAGGACTTCTCCCCGACCGGATGCTCCTCGACGTCCGCGTAGAGCGGGAACTCCACGTCGTCGTGCGTGCGCTTGGTCGCGGGGATCGTGATGACCTCCACGCCGTCCAGCTCGCCGAAGTGGTACTCGGCCTTCGCCTTGGAGGCGTCGTGGCTGCCGATGTGGTAGTTCCACAGCGGGGCCGAGTTGTCGGCCTCCTCCGCGCAGAAGACGATCGGGCCGCGCATGACGGCGATCTTGCCGATGTCGTGGCGCACGACGGTCTTGGAGCGCATGAACTTCACGGCCATGTCGAGGTCGAGCGTGATCTTCGTGGTGCCGGAGGTCACCTCGATGGTCACGAAGCCGTCCTCGACGGGCAGGCGACGGGCGTCCTCGCCGTTGACGGTCAGCTCGTGCTTGTACGCGGACCAGGACGGGATGCGCACCAGGAACTTGACCGGGTCGGCGCCTTCCGGCACGTCCACGGTGAACTCGATGTGGCCCTCCCACGGGAAGTTGGACTTCTGGGAGACCTTCACGCCGTCGAAGAACTCGGCGTCGTTCGCGATGAACTGGTGGGCGATGATCTCGCGCTTGTCCTCGTGCACCGTGTACAGGTAGCGGTCCACGGAGGCGATGAGGCGGGCGATGTTGGCCGGACAGCAGGCGCAGCCGAACCATTCGGCGCGGTGCATGAGCACGTGGTAGCGGTCCGGGTTGTGGTCGGTGGCGGTCGGGTCGGCCTCGAGCGCGTTCACGTAGTAGAAGTGCTTGCCGTCGAGCGCGATGCCGGCGATCGAGCCGTTGAACAGCTCCTTCTCGAGCACGTCGGCGTATTCGCCCTTGGTCTCGATCTCGAGCATCTGCTTGGCGAGGAAGCTCATGGCCACGGAGGCGCAGGTCTCGCCGTACATGGTGTCGTTCGGCAGGTCGTAGTCGTAGGTGTAGGCCTCGCCGACGTGGGTGGAGCCGACGCCGCCGGTGATGTACATGCGGCGGGTGACGATGTTCTTCCACAGGCGCTTGGCGGTCTCCTCCAGCTCCTTGTCGCCGGTCAGGCGCGCCACGTGGGCGACGCCGGTGAGCATGTAGCCGACGCGCACGGCGTGGCCCTCGGCGGTCTTCTGCTGGCGGATCGGGCGGGCGGTCTGCGTGTACTCGTGCGTCCAGCCGCGCATCTGCGGGAAGATGTCGGTGGAGCCGTCGCCGATCTTCTCGTTCTGCTTGTCGTAGAAGCTCGGGTCCTTGCCGCGCACGTCGATGAAGAACTGCGCGAGCTTGAGGTACTTCTCCTCCTTGGTGACCTCGTAGAGGCGGGCGAGCGCGAGCTCGATCTCCGGGTGGCCGTCGGCGCCGGGGATCTTGCCGTCCTCTTCGCCGAAGTTGGCGTCGAGGCAGGCGGCCATCTTCTCGGCGACCTCGAGGGCCTGCTGGTTGCCGGTGACCTCGTAGTACGCGACGGCGGCCTCGATGTAGTGGCCCATCACGTACATCTCGTGGGACTGCTGGATCTGGGTGAAGCGCTCGCGGTTCGCGAAGGCGCCGGACTTGATGATGTACGGGGTGTCGAGGTAGCCGTCCTCGCGCTGGGCGCGGGCGATGAGGTCGACGAGCTTGTCGCACAGCTCCTTGAGCTGCTCGTCCGGCTCGTAGGCGAGGGAGTAGGCGGCCTCCTCAAGCCACTTGTAGACATCGGAGTCCTGGAAGACGAATCCCTTGAACTCGCCCTCCTCCTCGCCGGCGGCGATGCGCAGGTTGCGCACGGCGCGGCTGTAGTGGTAGTCGATGTCCTGCTGGGCGCCCGACGGGTCGCGCGGGATGTCGATCTTCTGCTCGTCGTTGATGACCGCCCACTGGTAGGGGATCACCTCCTTGGCGACGTTTTCGCGGTATCGCTTCCAGAATGGCGACGTCACCGTGACTTTCTGGCTCATGCCTCGTCCTTTCCGCATGGTGCGGATGCGGGTTCCCGCATCCGTCGAAGTGTTTCGTTGCCGCACTGCTTGGCCGGGGGAACATGGCCGCTGCGCAATCGATTTCGTGTTCCTCCGAACGGCTTCGTTGAGTGAGTGTACGAGCATCGGAAAAACGATTTTCCCGGTTTGCGCCATTGCGAAATTTTTCGCGCGAAAAATTTCGCAACCACATGTTTCGCACCTGTTTTCACATTCCGCGTCCATAGCATGGAACACAAGTCACACGGGCGCGTGCCGGTCCAAGTCAGTGCAGGACGGCCCGACACAACGCCAGCCCGATGCGACGCCCAACACACCAGCGTGGTCCGGCGCGGATCAGTGCAACGACGGACTGTGCACACAGAGAGGAAACAACACATGGACTCATCGCGTAAGTCCACTCGGAAGAAGTGGATCGCGTCGATCGGTGCCGTGGTGGCGGCGGCGACGCTGCTCAGCGGAGGGGCGGTCACCGCCTCGGCCGCCGAGATCGCCCACCCCAACGCGGACGTGCAGTACCCGAAGTTCTACGGCTCCGACGACCCGATGCAGACGAAGGCCAACACCGTCGCCTACAACCCGACGCAGAGCTACCTGGCCCAGACGTTCGCCAAGGACCAGGCCGACGGCGCCGGCACCGACACCGACCACGACTTCTGGATCGACCGCATCCTCACCCGCACCGGCAACAAGCCGAACGGCTCGGACGGCAAGAACGACGCCGGCACCTACAAGTTCGAGGGCGCCGACAACAACAGCATCCTGTTCACCCGCGGCCGCGCCGCCTACATGTACACCCACACGCCGAACCAGCTCGGCTTCGTGGGCGACGCCGCGTACTGGGACCAGACCGGCAAGAACGGCTTCACCGTCTCCATCGACGGCCAGAACCTCACCGAGGACGCCTCCCAGCGCAAGCAGACCCCGAGCTACTTCAAGACGGTGTTCACCAACGCCGACAAGTCGCTCATCGTCACCGAGGTCAAGTACATCACCAACAACAACGTGATGGTCGCCAACCTCACCCTGAACAGCACCAAGGGCGGCGACTTCACGCTCACCGCCTCCTCCCCGTTCGTGACCACCGGCAACGACGGCGACACCGAGCTCACCGGCCGCGTCAACGTCAAGAACAACCTGACCACCATCTACCCGCGCTTCTCCGGCAACGACTTCACCGTCAAGGGCGGCAAGCTCGTCAGCACCGTCAAGCTCGCGGCCGGCCAGCCGACGACCACCAAGCTCCAGCTCGGCCTGATCGCCAACGAGCTGCCGGACTCCACCACCGAGTACGAGGCCCGCTACAACGGCGACCTCAAGGACCCGGCGGCCTCCTACAAGGACTCCGTCACCACCTACAACAAGTGGTGGGTCGACAACTCCCCGTACGTCGACACCCCTGAGGACAACATCGACAAGACGGTCGTCTACCGCTGGTGGCTGAGCCGCTTCAACATGCTCGACGCGAACATGCCCGGCAACACCTTCCAGTACCCGACCTCCGTCGAGGGCGCGCTCGGCTACAACAACCAGATCGTGCTCACCTCCGGCATGTTCATGATGGACACCAAGTGGTTCCGCAACCCGGAGTACTCCTACGGCACCTGGCTGTCCGCTGGCGACACCGCCAAGAAGGGCAAGTCCGGCTACTACTACTACCACGACAACCCGGGCGATCCGGCCAACTGGAACCACTCCTACACGCAGTACATCACGCGCGCCGGCTGGGACGCCTACAAGGTGCACGGCGGCGGCGCCACCGTGGCTGAGAAGCTCGCCGACCAGGGTGCCGAGGACGTGCAGGGCCTGCTCAACTCGCAGAACGAGCCGGACAACAACGACAACCAGAACGCCAACAAGAACAGCCTGATCGACTGGTCCTGGTGGTCGATGACCGGCAACGACGCGGACGCGGTCTCCTTCTCCGAACCCGGCCGCTCCGGCCAGCGCATGGACCGCGCCGACGGCTCCGCCAACCTGTGGGCCAACGCGAACGCGGCCGCCCAGGCCTACAAGGCCGCCGGCGACACCGCCAACGCCGAGAAGATGCAGAAGATCGCCGACAACATCAAGTCCGACGTGCTCAACGACCTGTGGGATTCCTCCGACGATCTGATCAAGCACAAGTGGCTCAAGGACGGCGCCTTCGCCAAGTACAAGGAGATCAACAACTACTACCCGTACTCCGAGGGCCTGATGCCGACCGGCAACAGCGACTACAACAAGGCGCTGCGCCTGTTCGCCGACTCCGACGAGTTCCCGATCTTCCCGTTCTTCACCGCCAACCAGGCGGACAAGGCGGCCCTGAACTTCCCGGGCTCCAACAACTTCTCGATCATCAACGCCCAGCCGCTGCTGCAGGTCTACTCCTCCGGCATCCGCAACTATGACGCGGCCAAGAACGGCTACATCACCAACGAGCAGTTCAAGAAGCTGCTGTACTGGGTGGCGTTCTCCCACTACCAGGGCGGCAACAACGAGTACCCGGACCAGAACGAGTTCTGGAACGAGGACAACAACAACGTCGGCGACCTGAACGGCGACGGCAAGGTCAACAACCAGGACAAGAACCTCGACGCCGCGCAGAACGGCGGCAAGATCACCTACCGCTCCTGGATCCACCACACCCAGCTCGGCACCACGAACTGGACGATGGTCGAGGACGTGGCCGGCATGGTCCCGCGCGAGGACGACAAGATCGAGCTCGACCCGATCGAGATCCCCGGCTGGAACTACTTCACGGTGAACAACCTGAGCTACCACGGCAAGGACGTCTCCATCGTGTGGGACAAGGACGGCAGCCACTACGGCGGCCCCGCCGGCTACAGCCTGTACGTGGGCGGCAAGCTCGCGTTCACGTCCGACAAGCTCGCGCACCTCGTCTACGATCCGTCCACCGGCTCCGTCGAGGTCAAGGACAAGTCCGGCGCGAAGATCACCGGCGCGACCGGCTCCGACCTCAAGTCCGCCGACCAGATTGCCTTCACCGCCGACCAGCGCGTGACCGATCTGTTCGCCAAGTCCGGCGCGAACGTCGACTCCGCCTCCAAGAGCCAGACCGACCTCGCCAAGGGCGCGGACGTGAAGGCCTCCTATGAGACCAACGGCTACCCGGCCACCAACGCGGTGGACGGCAAGAACGTGATGGAATCCTTCTGGGGCACCAAGGGCTCCCCGAACAAGAAGGACGACATCACCGTCACGTTCAAGCAGCAGCAGACGATCGACGACATCCGCCTGTACTTCTACCAGAGCTCCTCCAGCCAGACGATCTCCGGCTACGCCGAGCCCGCCAACTACAAGCTGGAGTACAGCGAGAACGGCACCGACTTCAAGCCGCTGACGAACCAGGTGCGCACGCCCGCCTACGCCGGCGCGAACTACAACCGCATCCAGTTCGACGCGGTGAACGCCAAGGCCATCCGCGTCACCTTCACCCCGCAGGCCGGCCAGGCCGTGGGCGTCAAGGAGCTCGAGGCCTACAGCACGGGCATCAAGGCGACCGGCACCGCCGGCAACCAGGCCCCGCAGGTCGACGCCTACGTCTCCACCAGCACCTCCTCCGGCGCGACCATCGTCGGCTCCGTGAAGGACGACGGCCTGCCGGCGGACGGCGACATCACCACCAAGTGGGAGCAGGTCTCCGGCCCCGAGGGCGGCGTGGCGAAGTTCGTGGATGATTCCGCGGCCAGCACCACCGTCACCTTCAACAAGGAGGGCGACTACGTCCTCAAGCTCACCGCCTCCGACGGCGAGCTGACCGGCGAGAAGCAGATCACCGTCCACGGCATCCCGTCCGACGGCACCTCGAACGTCGCGCCGCAGTCCACCGCCTCGGCGAGCTACACCAACGGCTACCAGCCGAAGGACAACGCGAAGAAGGTCATCGACGGCAAGGTCGTGTACACGAACACGCCGAACGAGACCTGGAACAACTGGGGCGACAACACCGGCGCCGAGCCGTGGCTGCAGCTTCAGTGGGCCGGCAAGGTCCCGCTGAAGAAGGCCAAGCTGTTCTTCTGGACCGATGGCGGCGGTGTGCCGATGGCCACCAGCTGGAAGCTCCAGTACGCCGACACCGACGGAAACTGGCAGGACGTGAAGCTGGCCAACGGCCAGAAGTACACGGTCAACCAGAACGAAGGCAACGAGGTGAAGTTCGCCGACACCGTCGAGACGGACAAGCTGCGCGTCGTCTTCCCGAAGGGCGCGGTCGTGGGCGTCTCCGAGTTCGAGGCCTACGCCGTCGACCCGCTGAGCGTCGACACGGTCAACCGTCTGGTCCAGACCGGCACCAAGGCCGCCGACCTCAAGCTGCCCTCCACCGTGAGCGCCGCCTACTCCGACGGCACCCGTCGTGACCTCGCCGTCACCTGGGGCAAGGTGACCGACGACCAGCTCGCCGCCGACAACGAGTTCGACGTCAAGGGCACCGTCGCCGGAGCGCTGAGCGGCACCACCGCCCACGTCGCCGCCCGTTCCGACACCGCCAACCAGACGGTGGGCGCCGCCCAGCCGGTCGAGCAGACCGTCTACCAGGGCGCCAAGTCCGTCGACCTGCCGACCACCGTGCCGGTCCGCTTCCCGAACGGCATGCTGAACGACGAGAAGGTCGAGTGGAACGCCGCCGACGTGAAGGCGATCGATCTGACGAAGATCGGCGACTACACGGTCTCCGGCACCGCCGACAAGTCCTCCGCCGACGCGAAGCTCACCGTCCACGTGGTCGCCGACCCGAACGGCTCCTCCACTCCGGAGCCGGAGCCCGAACCGGCCGACGGCTGGATCGAGAAGACCGCCTCGAAGACCTCCGTCTCCGCCGAGGCCAGCTGGTCCAAGGCCGAAGGCAAGCTCAACGACGGCGTCGTGGTGGACAAGACCTGGCCCACCACCGACGACCAGGACGTGAACGCCAAGGTCTGGGGCACCTGGGGCCAGGCGAAGGACGGCATGTACGCCGAGTACGACTTCGGCAAGTCCGTCACCGTCGACTCCAGCCGCGTCCAGTACTGGGCCAACTTCGCGAAGACCGACGACGCGAAGGGCGGCCTCGAGGTTCCGGACGCCTGGAAGATCCAGTACCTCGCCGAGGACGGCTCCTGGAAGGACGTCGCCCCGACGAAGGACGGCGACTACACGACCGTGCGCAACTCGCCGGCCGCCCTGGCCACCGAGAACGACGGCTGGAGCACCGTGACCTTCGCCCCGGTGAAGACCACCGCCCTGCGCCTCGTGCTCACCCCGCACACCGGCACCGGCACCTTCGGCACCGCCGTCGCCGAGTGGGGCGTGCACGCCGCCAAGGACGAGCCCGTCCAGCCGCAGGTGGACAAGTCCGAGCTGGAGGCCGCCCTCAAGGCCGCCGCCTCGCTCGACGAGTCCAAGTACACGGCCGAGGCGTGGGCCGACTTCCAGAAGGTCGTCGCCGCCGCCCAGAAGGTGTACGACGACGCGAACGCCACGCAGGACGAGGTCGACGCCGCGAAGGCCCAGCTCGAGGACGCCCAGAAGGTCCTCGCCTCCCACCCGGCGACCAAGCCCGACCAGCCCGATCAGCCTGGCAAGCCCGGCGAGACGACGGTGAACCGCAAGAACCTCGAGGCGTCCATCGCCCAGGCCGAGAAGGCCGACAAGGCGAAGTACACCGACGAGGCGTGGAACGCCCTGCAGCAGCAGCTCGCCAGCGCCAAGAAGGTCCTCGCGAACGACAAGGCCACCCAGGCCGAGATCGACGCCGCGCAGGACGCCTTGGACAAGGCCTACTGGAACACCAAGGCCGAGGAGAAGCCCGGCTCCTCCCAGCCCGGTGTGACCGATAAGGCCAACGGCGGCGTCACCGCCGCCACCGGCGCGGCCGTGTCGGCCATCGCCGTCGCCGCCGTGATGATGCTGGCCGCCGCCGGCATCGTCATCGCCCTCAAGCGCCGCGACACCGGCCGCTGACCTCCGTCGCGTCACCCGCGTGACGCCGGCAGGCGGCGACGCACGTGACGCGACGGACAGACCCCGCTGGGACGTGAGGCACCGGGAAACCGGTGACTCCGCCCCGGCGGGGTCGTCCCCTATCCGCGACAATCCGCGATAATCCACAGCGAACCGCGACGAACGCGGCAATCGGATATCATCGCAACTGTCCATCACACTCAGAGAAGAGCGACAACACATGAACGCACACAGCAATCGCCCATGGCGGTCGATCGCGGGAGGCATCGTGGCCGCGGCCACCCTGCTCGCCGGCGGCCTGATCGCCGCGCCCACGGCGCTCGCCGCGGACGCGCCCAGCGCCGACAACGCACCCAGCGTGGCCGGACACGCGTACGACGACCTGCCGACCAACAACCCGGACGTGACCGTCACGCAGATCGACAACAGCGCGCTGCCGAACTACATGCGCAACCCGATCGGCCAGAACGAGGGCGTCGACACCCCGAACGACCTCTCGCAGAACTACTACTCGGCCGACGCCGCCGCCCTCTCCTACGACGGCAAGCTGTTCGTGTTCACCGGACACGACGAGGCCGCCCCCGACTACGGCAGCTTCAACATGAAGGACTGGGGCGTCTACGTCACCGACCAGAACGGCCTCGACGCCGGCAAGTGGACGCACTACAAGACCGTCGCGAAGGCCGACCTGTTCAGCTGGGCGACCGGCGACGGCGCCTACGCCGGCCAGGTCGTCGCCGACGACAACGGCACCCCGGACGACAAGTCCGACGACTGGTTCTACTACTACATCCCGGTGAAGGACAAGGCCTCCGAGGCGGCCGGACTCGACCCGTTCGCCATCGGCGTCGCCAAGTCAAAGAGCCCGCTCGGCCCGTGGAAGGACGCCATCGGCAAGCCGCTGCTCACCACCTCCCAGACGAAGATCGAAACCATCGACCCGGCGTTCTTCGTCGACAATGACGGCACCGGCTACCTGCACTTCGGCACGTTCGGCACCCAGCTCGCCATCAAGATGAAGAAGGACGCCTCCACCGGCCGCACCTCCTACACCGAGGTCGAAACCAAGGACGACGGCACCCCGAACCTGCACACGATGAAGGACGCCGAGACCGGCGCGAACGGCCCGAAGGGCTTCTTCGAGGCCGCATGGGTGTTCCATAAGGGCGACACCTACTACAACGTGTACGACGGCGGCAAGCCCGGCTCCGGCGCGGCCACCTGCGTGGAATCCAACTACCAGGCGTGCGTCCAGTACTCCACCTCCAGCAGCCCGCTCGGCCCGTGGACGTACCAGGGCGTGCTCGTGCCGTCCGGCTCCGCCACCACGATGCACCCGTCCGTGCTCCAGTTCGGCGACAAGTGGTACGTCACCTACCACACCGGTGACAAGGCCGGCGGCACCGACTTCCGCCGCGCGGTGAGCATCGACGAGGTCACGTGGAAGGACGGCAAGATGACCTCCACCGCGCACCCGACCAAGGCCGAGAAGACCCAGCCGAGCCGCAACGTCGCCCCCTACGCGAAGGTGAGCGCCACGTTCACCGAGACGCCCGCCTACAAGGGCTCCGTCAACGACGGCCGCGTGCTCGTCGCCGCCGTCGTGCCGCCGGACCATTGGACCAACTACCGTTCGATCCCGCAGCCGCAGTCCGGCGACTCGCTGATCTACCAGTGGGACGGCTCCGTGCGCGTCTCCTCCTCCAAGGTCTGGTTCGACGTGGACTCCAACGCCCTGCGCACGCCCGGCTCCTGGAAGATCCAGTACCTCGACGCCGACGGCACGTGGAAGGACGTCACCAATCCGAGCGCCTACACGACGACCACCGGCAAGGACCATCCGAACACCGTCACGTTCGACGCCGTGACCACCACCGCGCTGAAGCTCGATCTGACCGGTCAGGCCGTGGACGGCGGCTACGCGTCCGTGGCCGTGCCCGAGTGGGAGGTCGACTCCGCCGATGAGTCGCCCGTCATCGCCGCGCCCGCCGGCGTGACCACCGGCACCGGCGTCGCGCCGCAACTGCCCGCCACCGTCGACGTGACGTACGGCGGCAAGACCGTCGCCTCCCCGGTGATCTGGCGTCCGGTCGACGCCGCCTCCTACGCGAAGGCCGGCACGTTCAAAGCCTACGGCGTCGTCTCCGGCGTTCCCGGCGAGGCGAGCGTGAACGGCAACGTCGCGGTGGACGTCACCGTCAAGGACGGCTACAAGCCCGCCGCCGACACGACCAAGCCGACCGTGAAGGTCTCGCTCGCCGCCAACGCCGGCAACGGCACGTGGCTCACCACCGCGCCGTTCGCTGCCGTCCAGGCCTCGGACGATTCGGGTCTGCCGGCCGCCAAGCTGGAGATCTCCACCGACAAGGGCGCGAACTGGAAGACGGTCGCCTCGAACGCGAACGCCGCGGTCCAGACGATCGCCACGCAGGGCGACGTCGAGGTGTGGGCGCGCGCGACCGACGCCGCCGGCAACGTGTCCGACGTCGCGAAGGCCTCCGGCAAGGTCGATTCCGCCGCGCCGAAGGTCACCGCCACGGTGGACAAGGCGAAGCGCACGGTCGCGCTCAAGGCCGACGACGGCACCGGTTCCGGCGTCGCCTTAATCGAATACCGCATCGGCAAGGACGGCGAGTGGACCGCGTACAAGGACGGCGAGGCGATCGCCGCGCTGAGCAGCTCGCGCACGACCGTGTACTACCGTGCGACCGACAAGGCCGGCAACGTGTCCGCCGCCGGTTCCGCCGACATCCCGTCCGACACGTCCGTGCCGCTGATCGGCTACATCGAGAAGGACGCGGTCGGCACCGACGTGGACAAGAAGGCGTCGAGCTGGACGAAGGGCGTGGCCGCGCTCAACGACGGCAAGATCATCCCGGACGCGACCAACGCGAACGAGGACATCTGGGGCACCTGGCCGAACACCGGCGAGATGCGCCTCGACTACGAGTGGGACCGCGAGGTCACCATCGACTCGAGCCGCGTGCAGTTCACCTCCGATGACGGCGGCCTCGGCATCCCCGCCTCGTGGAAGCTCCAGTACTGGGATTCCGCCGCGGGCGACGGCGCCGGCGCGTTCGTCGACATTCCGGACGCCACGTACACGGTGACCGCCAACTCGCCGTCCAAGGGCTGGGCCACCGGCGACGCCAAGGGCTGGAGCGACGCGACGTGGAAGACTCCGGTGAAGACGACCAAGCTGCGCATGGTCATCACCTCCGGTTCCGCCTCCCCCGCCGCCGTCGAATGGCAGGTCCACGCGCCCGAATCCGTCACCCCGGAGCCTCCGGCTGCGGACAAGACCGCGCTGAAGACCGCGCTCGACAAGGCCGCCGCGCTCAAGGAGAAGGATTACACCACCGACTCCTGGAAGGCGTTCCAGAAGGTCGTCGCCTCCGCGAAGGCCGTGTATGACAACGACAAGGCCACGCAGGACGAGGTCTCCGCCGCGGCTTCCGCGCTGAACACGGCACTGACCGACGGCACGCTCGTTAAGGCCACGCCGGAGAACACGCCCGCCACCAAGGAGCAGCGCGACGAGCTCGCCGACGCCGCCGCCAAGGCGACGGACGGCCGCAAGCAGGGCGACTACACGAAGGAATCGTGGGATCTGCTGCTCGCCGCGATCGACGCCGCCGAGGACGTCGCGAAGAATCCGAACGCCACCCAGGCGGACGTGGCCAACGCGACCCGCGCCCTCAACGAGGCGATCGCCGGACTCGTCGCCAAGCCGGGCGAGCCGGACAAGCCCGGTACGGGCGACGGCGATGGCTCGGGTGATAACTCGGGCAACGCCGGTACGGGCAATGGCGTGAATGCACAGAAGCCCGGCCAGAACGCCCAGAAGCCCGGCGCCTCGAACGCCGGCAAGCTGAGCTCCACCGGCTCCACGGTGACCACGGTCGCCGCCGCAGCCGCCGTGATGCTGGCCGCCGCCGGCACGGTTCTGGTCCTCCGCCGCAAGACCCGCGACTGAGCATCTGAGCGACTGAGTTCACCACACAGTAGAGGTCCCTCGCACCGGGTTGGCGCGAGGGACCTCATCATATTCCGACCCCGCTGCCCCTTAGGGGCTAGGCGACACAAGTCTGCATCTATCTCTTGGCCCCCTCTGACGAGGGGGCTGTCCGCGAAGCGGACTGGGGGAGAGACCTATGCACAGAGAGCAACCGAGCACACCACTTGCCCCTCAACATCAAAACACCGTCCTCCATCGTCGAGGGACAACAATCCTCGCAATTCCTTGCCCCTCGACGTCTTATCCCCGCATTTCTCCATCGAGGGGCAAGCCCCCTTGTCCCTCGATCCATCTGCAACGATTGACCCCCGTCGAGGGGCACAAAGCCGAATCCCAAAACCATTGAAATTCCGCCATTCCCCAACCAGACCCCCCAAATCACCCAACGCACCCGCCTGCCCCTCGACGCAAAACAACACCGTTCCCGCATCGAGGGACAACCCCACCGGCAAGCTGCCGGTGCCAGCGCCGATGACAGCAACCCGCCCACATTGGCCTTGTACGCATTTTCTCCGTACAATACTGTCATGGCTACGATTACGAAACAGAAGACCTCACGATTGGACATCCGCCTGACGGACGAGCAACGCCGTCTCATCGAGCGCGCCGCCGCGGTGACGGGCAGCACGCTGACGCAGTGGACGGCCCGTCACCTGCTGGAATCCGCCCGGCGCGACATCGAGGATGCCACCACATTGCGTTTGGAATCCCAGACATTCGACGCGTTCCTCGAAGCCTTGGACGAGCCGGCCCCGCAGGCCGCCGACGACCTGATGGCGAGGGATCCGCAATGGGCGTGACACATCGATTCCAACGGCCGTTCAGACTCCCTCCGGGAACGAATCTCACCGGATTCTCCTGCGGCGTCCCACTCATCGACGAGTGGGCAGAGCGACGGGCCCCGACCGCCGCGGAGCATGGTACCGCCGTGGTCTACGTCTCATCGACGACCGAAGGCGAAACCGCCGGCTTCTACACGCTGAGCGCCTATACCGTGGAACGCTCTTCGGTACAGGGCGGTTGGTTGAAACGCAATGTCCCCGAACGCATTCCGGCCATTCTGCTCGGCATGCTGGGGGTGGATCAGCGGTTCCAAGGTGAGGGACTCGGCTGGAGGCTGCTGCAGGATGCCATCAACCGGGCGCGCGCCATTAGTGCGCAACTCGGCTCGCGCGCGCTCATCGTGGAGCCCTATGACGACGACGCCCGCGCATTCTACACGCACTTCGGCTTCCGCCCCATCCCCGGCTCCACCGCACTATACCTGCGGCTCGTCTAGCGACGAGCCGCCGCGAGTAAGACGTTAGACTCCGGCAAAGCCACCCACAACAGACAAGCTGGGAAAACGTCCTCGCGGGCATTATGGCGTTTCCCGAGAAGACGCCATCGCACCTTAACCCGACAGCGCCTCTCCCCACCCGACTGTGCCGGCAAGTCCGCCGTGCGGCCGCCGCTACGCTTAGGCGCGGGGTGCGGCGGCGGAGTCGCGGATGACGAGTTCGCCTTGGAGCTCGACGAAGCGGGCGGGGAGCTCCTCGCCGTTCTCGCGCGCTTCGATGCGCGAGAGCAGCAGCTGCACGGCCTTACGGCCGGCCGCGGGGAAATCCTGGCGGTATGTGGTCACCGGAGGCGTCCACACGCAGGAGAGCGGATGGTCGTCGAAGCCGACGACGCTGATGTCACCGGGCACCGACTTGCCTTCGTCCTCGAGCCCGCGGATCAGGCCCATCGCAATCTCGTCATTGCCGGCGAACACGGCGGTGAGCCCGTCGATATGCGCCACGCGATGGCCGAGCTCGCGCGCATCGGCCGGATTCCACGAGCAGTGCATCATGTCCGGAATCGGCTTGTCGTTGGCGCGCAGTTCGGCCTCCCAGCCGGCGGTGCGGCTGTAGCCGCCGCCACCGCCCGGAATCGTCACATGGAAGACGTTGCGATGGCCGAGCGACAGCAGGTATCGCGTGATCTCGCGTCCGGACCGGTTCTCGCACAGGTCAATCTGGTCGAGGTCGGGTTCGCGGTCACCGGCGATGACCACCTTCGTCACCGTGTCCGGCAGCAGTTGCAGCGCCTGTGCGGCGAGCGCGTCGTATTTGAGCACGATCACGCCGCTCGGATTCTGGTCCGTGACCATCGTGACCGCGGTGCGCAGCGCTTCGGTCGATTCGTCGGCGAGCTTCGAAATGCTCACCGGATAGTTGTGCGTGCGGGCTTCGTCCTCGATGCCCTGAATCGTCATCGCCGAACCGTACAGCGTGGTATCGCTGGTGAGCACGACGATCGACTTCATCGCCGAGTTGACGAGTCCGCGGGCGACGCGGCTCGGATGGTAGTCGAGCAGTTTGATGGCGTGCGCGATACGCTCCCGGCTTTCGGCGCTGATGCGGGGAGAATCGTTGAGATACCGGGACACCGTGGACACCGACACATTGGCGAGCGCGGCGACGTCCTTGATCACCGGCGCGCGCTTTTCCTTGGGTCTTGGCATGTGAACCTGTCTATCTTCCATCGCGCCCAGTATAGGCGATGCGCGACGTCGCGCATGAATCACGCGAATCGAGCGGGATGGAGGTCGTTGGAAAGAGAGTGAACGCCCCGCCCCGGCAGGCGAAGGAGGAGGACCATGCGGGGTCGGGGCGTTCGGGAATGGAAGGAGGAGAGAATAGTGGGTGACTGGCGGAAACTACCCCTCAGTCGCCTTCGGCGCCAGCTCCCCTGGCAAGGGGAGCCAAGGGGTGAGGCTGTTCACTTCACGGCGCCGGTCAGCAATTACGGACTCGCCTGAGGCGAGGCTCATCGTTGCCTCGCGGCTGTCGCCGCTCGGCGGCGCCTATGAACAGTCCACTGGACTGTTCACTTCACGGCGCCGCCAGTGATACCCGAGATGATCTTGCGCTGGCCGATGATGAAGACGATCAGGAGCGGGAGGGTCATCAGGATGATGTAGGCGAAGATGAGGTGCCAGTTGTTGAGGTACAGGCCCGCGCTCGCCACGTTGTAGAGGTTGAGCGGCAGGGTGCTCATCTTGCCGGACAGGATGAACAGCGAGTAGAAGATGTCGTTCCAGATGTACAGCACCACGAGAATCGTCGAGGAGGCGAGCGTCGGGGCGAGCAGCGGGAAGATGATCGTGAAGAAGATCCTCATCGGGCTGGCGCCGTCGATGCGGGCCGCCTCTTCGAGGGACGGCGGAATCGTGCGGATGAAGCCGGTGATGAAGAAGATCACGACGGACAGGTAGATGCCGATGTACACGCAGTTCATGCCGATGGCGGTGCCGGACAGGCCGATCATCTTGAGCAGCATCATGATGGTCACGACGGACGGCGGCAGGATGACGCCGGAGATGAACAGCGCGTAGAGCATGGCCACGCCCTTGGAGGTGCGGCGGCCGAAGATCCATGCGGCCATCGAACCGAAGAGGAGGCAGATGCACACGCTGGGCACGGTGACGAGCAGGGAGCCGATGAGCGCGGGGAACACCTTGCCCTGCACGATGACGGTCTGGATGTTCTCGATGAGGTGCCACTTGCTCGGCAATGCCATGCTGGGCACGACGGCCTCGGCCTGGGTCTTGCCGGCGGTGACGATGAGGATCCAGAACGGCACGGCGAGGAACACGAGCATAAGCAGGATGACGATGGCGGCGTGGATGATGCCGCCGGCCTTCGACTTCTTGCGCACGACGGTGAGGCTGTTGGTCTTGACGCCGGATTCGCTGTAGGATGCGCTACTCATAGGATCTTCTCCTCACGCTTACGCAGGTAGATGACGAGCGGGATGGCGATGACCATCACCATGATGAAGAGCACGAGGCTCATCGTGGTCGACTGGGAGTACAGGCCCTTGCCGAACGTACGCCAGATGAACAGGTTCAGGATCTCGGTGGAGCCGCCGGGGCCGCCGTTGGTGGTGGCCTGGACGATGTCGAAGGAGTTCATGGAGCCGAGCAACGCGGTCGCAACGTTGAAGGTGACGGCCGGGGCGACCAGCGGGAACTTGACCTGCCAGAAGGTCTGCCACGCGTTGGCGCCGTCGATGGAGGCCGCTTCGAGCACTTCGGAGTCGATGGTCTTGAGACCGGCGAGGTAGGTGAGCATCGCGAAGCCCATCCACTTCCATGCGTGGATGATGGTGACGATCACGATGGTCCACGTGGTCGAGCCGAGCCATTGGATGGCGACGGTGTGGCCGGCGAAGAAGCTCAGGATCTGATTGACGACGCCGTCGGTCTTGAGGACGGCCTGCCAGATGTAGCCGGCACCGAGGGCGGACATGATCACGGGGATGAAGAACATGGTGCGGGCGAAGCGGTTGAGGCGCGTGTCCTTTTCGAGGAGCACGGCGAGCGCCAGGCCGAAGACGTTCTGGAAGAAGGCCACGAGGACCGCGTAGATGAGGGTGACCTTGATGTCGGCCATCAGGGTGCCGCTCTCGAAGAGCTGCTTGAGGTTGTCGAGACCGTTGAAGTCGATGGTCTTCTTGAACGCGGACCAGTCGGTGAACGCGTAGATGAAGTTCATTACCGTGGGCAGGAAGAAGAACACCAGCAGCATGACGCCCGCGGGAACGATGTAGCGCAACGGGTAGTTCTTGCGCTCCAGAGTCCGCGTGCCCTTGACCGGGGCGGACTTCGAGACGTGTGTCGTCGTCATCAGATTCGTTTCCTTATGTATGTGTGTTGCGGCATCCCGGCCAAGGACCGGAGCCCGGAGGCGGCGTGGGCCGCCCTCCGGAAGGCCCCGGCCGGATGCCTGTGGAAGATGGAACCTAGCGGGTTCCGGTCAGATCAGAATCCCTTGACGCCCTGGGCCTTGGCGATCTGGGCGAACTGGTCCTGGGTGGTCTTCGCGACCTGCTCCGGGGTCTGGGTGCCGTTGACCATGTTGGCGAGGTTCAGGTAGAGATCCGGGTTGGCGACGGCCTGGGACTGCATGGAGCCGACGGAGTCCTTGAGGGCGGCGAAGGCGTCGAGCTGGGCCTGCGGCACGGTGTCCGGGGTCTTGACGTCCTTGAGGATGGAGACGAGGTTCTGGTCCTTGATGAAGGTCTCGTACTCGGAGCCGAGCCAGAAGCGGATGAACTGGCGGGTCGCGGCCTCACGCTGGGAGTCGCCGGTCTTGAACGCGACGACCGAGTTGCCCTGCTGCGGGATGGACGTGCCGATGTTGCCTTCCTTGGAGATCGGGAAGAAGCCGATGGTGTCGTCCAGCTTGGTCTTGTCGTTGTCGGCGAGGGCGGAGATGGCGTTGAACATCGAGTTGGTCTGAATGATCATGCCGGTCTTGCCGTCGAGCAGGGCCTGGGCCTGGTCGGTGTCCTTCGCGGAGCCGGCGTCCTTGTTGTACAGGCCGTCGTCGAGCATCTGCTTGTACTCCTTGATGGCGCCGAGGATGTCCTTGCCCTGGAAGCTGTCCTTGTTGGAGTTGACCTTGTCCCACAGGCCGGCCTTGGCGGCTTCGGCGAGCTGGACCTGCACGGCCCACTGGGTGCCCCACTGGGAGCCGGCCATCTCGAAGAGCGCGGAGTCGGCGGCCTTGGTGTCCTTGATCTTGTTGGCGGCGGCGATGAACTCGTCCCAGTTCTTCGGGGTCTCGGTGATGCCGGCCTTCTCGAAGACCTGCTTGTTGTACCACACGCCTTCGGTGTCCGGGGCGGAGACGAGGGCGCCGTAGTAGGTGCCCTGGTACTTGCCGCCGGCGTCGGCGATGCCGTCCGCGTAGTTCTTCAGCCACGGGGCGTTGTCGAGCTTCTGCAGCTTGTCCTGGGCGACGAAGCCGGCCAGCGTGGACGGCACGGCCTGCCAGAACATGAGATCCGGGGAGTCGCCGGTGGTGATCTTGGTCTGCACGTTGGACTCGTAGTTGTCCGGGATGGTCTGCAGATCGATGGTGGCGCCGGTCTTGGATTCGAAGTCCTTGATGACCTTGACCGGGATCTTGTTCGAGTTTTGGGCGGCCCAGAACGTGAGCTTGACGCCGTCGAGCTTGGTGTCTTCGGCCGGCCAGTAGTCGGCGGAGGAGGTGTCGACGTTGTCGTCGCCACCTGCGGCGGCGGGGTTGCCGCAGCCCGCGAACATCATGCCCATGGCGGCGACGCCCGCGATGATGGCGGTCGCTTTCTTCCAGTTCCTCATCATTGAGCCTTTCCTTATGCCTGATGTGAATCCTCGACCCGCCCTCCAACGGGACGAATCCATCGGTTGGTTGGCGGGATCCGGCACCCATCACTGCGATGCCGTGACCTCGGAAGTTCCGATAGCTGCAATTGTAGGTGGAATCGATTCCATGTCAACCACTCATGGAGTGTCGCAGAATGATAACGTTTGCCTGAAACCGATAACGTAGAACGTTATACTCGCTGATTTATCAGCATTTTCCGCCACATATCACACCCACGAAACCTGCCAAACTCCGCATCTACGATTTTGTGGTACCGATTCCACGTTGTATCCTCGTTGGTATCGATTCCCACGCAGGCGCGGCGCGTCCGGACCGCATCCGGCCCGCCCCTCGCGCGCACACGGTCGAACACAGTCGAACCACTGCTCCACCCAGATACATCGAGGTATGCCATGCACATGAACGCCGTGACCATCACCCAACCGGAACCTTCCGGACAGCTTTCCGAACGGCCTTCCGGAACGCCTTCCGCAGCGGACGGCCGCATCGTCCGTCTCACCATGGGGTTCGTCGACGGCAGGCTCCCCCACGTCGTCGCCATCACCCGCACGGATGCGTCGCACGCCACGCACGCACACCACGGCACCCACGCGGCCCACACCGCGGAACCCGCGTTCCCGGATGTCGACCCGCAGTTCCCACAGACACTCGACGCTGGACTGTCCATCGGCGAGTCCCCCACCCTGCTGCCCACGCAAGCGGAAGGATGGACCGGAACGCCCGCCATCCAGGTATCCCGCGACGGCGTGGAGGTCTTCCCGCGCCTGATTGTCGACGAAACGCACCATGACGACCATTCGATCGGCTTCACCGCGACGGACGGCGCGGCGGGCCTCGCCCTCGCCGCGACCGTCGCGATCGGCGACGAAGGCCTCGTCCGCGTCGACGCGTCGCTCACGAACACCGGGCGCACGCCGCTCGTCGTCTCGCGGCTCACGCCCGTGATTCCCCTGCCGCCGCAGGTCGGCGAGGTCGAGACCTGCACCGGCCACCATCTGCGCGAACGCGCGTTCCAGCGTCAGCCGTTCACCGAGGGACTGTTCGCGAAGAACGCACGCATGGGCCGCCCCGACTTCAACGCGGCCACCCTGCTGAGCGCCGGCGTGCCCGGCTTCGGCTTCGAGCACGGACTCGTCTTCTCGGCGCATGTCGCGTTCAGCGGGAACAGCACCGTCTTCGCCGAACGCACGCCGTACACGCACGGCGTGATCGGCGGTGGCGAACTCCCCTACGCCGGCGAGATCACGCTCGCGCCGGGTGGGACCTACCGCGCGCCCCGGCTGCTCGTCGGCGCGGGCGATGGCCTCAACGAGGTCGCCTCGCGCTTCCACGCCTACCTGCGCGGCTTCCACCCGGAACTCGCCGACCCCGCCCGGCCGCGCCCGGTCACGCTCAACACGTGGGAGGCGATGTATTTCGCACAAAGCGAGGAGAAGGTCATCGCCCTCGCCGAACGTGCGGCGCAGGTGGGCATCGAACGGTTCGTCATCGACGACGGCTGGTTCACCGGCCGTCGCGACGATACGAAGGGACTCGGAGACTGGCAGGTGGATAAGGACCTGTGGCCGCGGGGACTCACCGCCGTCGCGGACCGCGTGCACGCGCTCGGCATGGAGTTCGGATTGTGGTTCGAACCGGAGATGATCAGCCCCGATTCCAACGTCGCGCGCGAACACCCCGATTGGATGCTCGCGCCGGACACCGAACGGTTGCCGGTCGAGGCGCGCAGCCAGCAGGTCATCGACCTGACGAATCCCGAGGCCGCGCGGTATGTGGAATCGGCGATCGACACGCTCGTCTCCGCCTACCACATCGACTACATCAAGTGGGACCACAACCGCTTCCTCACCGAACCGATCTCCCCCGCGTCCGGCCGCCCCGCCGTGCATGAGCAGACCGAGGCGTTCTATGCGATCGTCGATCATCTGCGCGCCCGTCACCCCGGTCTCGAGATCGAATCCTGCTCGTCGGGCGGCGGACGCATCGACGCGGGCGTGCTGGAACGTTGCTCGCGCGTGTGGGCGTCCGACTGCACGGATCCGGTGGAGCGCGCCGACATCCAGCGCGGCACGTCGCTCATCGTGCCGCCGGAGATGATCGGCGAGCACATCTCCGAGTCCCCGAACCACGCGACCCGCCGCGCCACGTCGCTCACCATGCGCGCGGCGATGGCGTTCTTCGGCCATCTCGGCATCGAATGGAACATCATGAAGCTGGACGACGCGGGTCTCGCACGGCTCAAGCGCTGGATCGACCTGTACAAGGCACGTCGCACAGCGATCCCGCAGGGCGTGCTCGTCCACGCGGACACGACCGACCCGGCCGTGCGCGTCGACGGCCTCGTCGCCCCCGACCGTGCGCACGCGGTCTACCGGTTCGCCGCCATCGCCACGTCGCGCGAATACCCGTATGGGCTCACGCGCTTCCCCGGATTGGACGAGTCGGCCGCCTACCAGGTGCGCCCGCTCGGTGGCGTCGCATTGTACGAAAGCGAGACGAGCCCGAACTGCCGCACCGCGCTCGACTGGTGGAGCGACGACGGCATCGTCGTCGACGGCGCGACGCTCGCCCAATGGGGCATCCGCCTGCCGCAGCTCGCCCCCGAACACGCCCTCCTCATCGAACTCATCCGCAGCTGAGGGGTAGACCACCCATCACACGCAACAGGGCCCGCATTCCGGTTCACATGGAATGCGGGCCCCGCCCGTTTTCAGCGAAAACCGAGACTCACGCCACGTCGAACGCGAACGTACGCGAGACATACCCGCCGCCCGCGGGCACCGTCACGACGGCCTCGCCGCGTGCGCCGTCCCACGCGACCGGCCACTCGGCGAACCCGTCGCCGACCGGCAGCAACGCGCGCACGCCCACGTCGGCGCGTCCGGTCAGGTGCGGCAGGGCGAGCGTCACGTCGCCGCCTTCGCCGTCGCGCGACCAGACGGTCACGAACGTGCGTTCCGGCGTCTTCAACCCCAGCGCGACGACCGTGTCGTCCCACTTCGGCAGGCCGAGCGGCCAGAACGGCACCGACGTGCCGATGACCGGCTGGATCTCGCGCTTGTACGCGTCGATAGCCCGCGCGATCAGCGTGCGCTGGCCGTCGCTCATCCGGTTGACGTAGCCGGAGAGGAAGAAGCGGCCGAGGAACGTCGTGTTGAGGTTGAACGCGAACGTCTCCGGATCGTCCTTCGCGTTCGGGTACGCCCAGTTGCCGGCCTGTTCGGGGGTCATGAGCATCGGCGCGGCGGCGGCGATCGTCGGGTAGAGGCGGAAATCCTGCTGGTCCGAGGTGGACTGCACCTGGAAACGGGAGGTCTGCGCGAAGTCCATGCGCATGCCGCCGGACGAGCAGTTCTCGATGATGAGCTCCGGGTGGCGCGCGTGCAGGCCCTCCACCCACGCGCAGTACGCGCGATTGTGCCCCAGCAGTCCGTCGCCGGCGCTGTCGGCGTCGTAATCGGTGCCCGCATCGGGCGAGACGTTGTAGTCGAACTTGAAGTAGCCGACGCCATAGTCATTCACGAGACGGTCGACCGTGTCGTCGAGGTGCCGACGCGCGGCCGGATCGCGCAAGTCGAGCAGATAGCGTTCCTGTTCGACCACGCGGCGGCCGTGGCGGTGGAAGAACGCGGATTCGGGCAGCGTCACGGCCATCGGCGATTTGACGCCGATCACCTCGGGCTCAAGCCAGAGTCCGGCGATCATGCCCGCGTCGCGAATCGCGTCGACGACTTCGGTGATGCCGTTCGGGAAGCGCTTCCTCGACGGCAACCATTCGCCGACGGACGGCCACCAGTCGCCGGTGTCGTCATACCAGCCGGCGTCGATGCAAAAGATCTCGGCGCCGACTTCGGCCGCGCCTTTGACGAGCGGCAGCAGTTTGGCGGTCGTCGGGTCGCCGTTGATCGTGTTCATGTAGTCGTTGAAGATGACGCGCGGGCGGGCGTTGTCCGCCTTCTCGATGCGCATCGCGCGACGGTAGGCGGTCACGGTGGCGAGCGCGCCGTCGAAGTCGGGGGCGAGCGTGACGGATGCGGGCACGGTGGTGAACGATTCACCGGGTTCAAGGCGTTTCACCCAGTCGTGGTCGACGTCCGTCGGTCCGGACAGGGCGATATAGCCGTCCTCGGTGTCGCGCGCGACCTCCCAGCGCCATGCCGCGTCGTGTTCGATCTGGAACAGCCAGGTGAGACCCAGCTCACGCGAGTCAAGCAGGGCGAGCGGCGTGTGCTTGCCGGTGGACCAGGTGCCGGTGCTGACAACGGCGTGCTCGCCGCGCGGATTATGACCGGTCATCTGCTGGTTGAGGCACGGGAACAGTTCGCGGGTGGCGGTGGCATGCCAGCGCCCTTCGCCCAGCCATTCGTTCTCGCCTTCGATGAGCGTCCACGCATCGCAGTCGGCTGCCTTGCCGTCAGGCGCGCCGAACGCAGACACCCAGCTCGTCACCGATTCGAGCACGACCGCGCCGTCTTCGCCGAGCGCCGGCGAGTCGGCGTCGGTCGCGTCGCCGTCGTTCGTGACGGTCACCGACGTGCGGAACATCGGCACGCCGTCCGGCAGATCGTAGTGGACGGTCACGGTGAGCCCCAGCGCGGCGTCGGCGAGAGTCACGTCGAGATGGTCGCCGTGCGCGTCGCGCGTGGCGGCGTGGCTCACGTAGCGCAGCGCGCGCCCGATATCGGTGTGGGCGAGACGGTCGTTTGCGAGCCAGTGCCCGGTGCCCGTTGCCAGGATCTCCACCAGCGGCAGGCGGTGGTCGAAGCGGACATCCACGGCGTCCGTGCGCAGTCCGGCGACGGCCACAGGCTCGTCGTCGGACCATGCGAAGGTCAGGGACAGGGCCGTACCGCCCCAAGTGAAGGTCGACATGTCACTCCTTAGCGTTTGCGCCCGTCGACGCCCGCCTGCGTCATCGCCGCAGCGGGACCGCCACACGGTCTGTCGCACATTTCGTGGTATCGATTTCATATCATATCGACAGCACCGCAACGCCGCAAATCGCACGCACCGGCAACCGCAACTACGGTACGTGACGCATCGCCTACTATCGCCGCAATCACGCCGTTTGCCAGACATACACGCACCGACGCACACTCCGCGCGCCGCGGCGACGCGCAACATGGTATCGGTACCATTACGCAAGTCCCGAAACGTGACGTGACACCGCGTCGGCCGCGGCCGCATCGCGGCATCGCGGCCACGACGCACCTCAGCGACAGCCCGCCGGCGACGACGTGGACCAGGCCGCCTTCCCCGGATTTCCGGCGTTCGCGCCGGGCCATACGCGAGTCGCCGTACGGCCCGGCGACGGCGACGACGGGGGCGACGAAGCCAGGTGCCGACGGTGCGTTGTTATTCGCAATAACGTTTTCATATGGCGATTTCCGATGATTACGGACGCCATAAACGCAATGATTCCAATGATTCTGCGTTTCTTTGCGTGATTTTTCGATTTGCTCGTGAAAACGTTATGATATACACTGGCCGTGTTCGTCGAGACGCAGTGTGGCGGCGAGCGCGGGGCGGAAGACCCCGAAGCAACGGTTCACCCGTAGAAAGAGGCAAGGAAGCATGGGACAACGATGGAGTGCGGTCGTGGCGGCGGTGGCGGCCACGGCGATGATGGGCGTGGGGCTGGTGTTCCCCGCCCAGGCCCAGGAGACCACGAAACCCACACAGACGCTTGACGTCGACTACTCGCAGCAGACCGGCGACTTCCTCGGCGGCGCGTCCGGAACGCTGTACGGCCTCGGCGACGACGGCTCGCCGACCGACGCGATCCTCGACGGCGCGCGCGTCGAGAACTCGTCCCAGAAGCCCCCGTTCGGCACGCAGCACCCCAGCGGCGACTCGCTGGCGCTGGAGAACCAGTTCTTCGCCAACGGCGGCAACGAACTCGCGATCTACATGCAGGACTACTACCCGGATTGGTCGTACAACAAGGGCAAGCGCCCCGGCGACAACCGCACCTACAAGCTCGACGTCGACCCGTCCGACCCGTCGTACGGCACCTACACCGAGGGCGGCGACGGCGTGTGGGACTACGCGCAGGTCACCGAGATCGTGATGAACAAGGTGCTCGCCAACACCGAACACCCGGACCAGTACACGTTCATCCCGTTCAACGAGCCCGACGGCGGCAACTGGTACGCCTCCGGCGACAACGCGAACGCGGCCATCTTCCAGACCTTCCTGACCGACTGGGATGCCGAATACCAGCTCGTCCAGAAGATCTGGAACGAGTACAAGAGCGGCGAGAAGACCAACGTGCACGGCGTCAAGCCCACCGCCGACCACGCCCGCGTGGCAGGCCCCGGCGATTCCGCGTACCGCGCGAACCGCTCCGACAAGTTCCTCGAGCACGCGAAGGCCTCCGGCACGCTGCCCGACGTGTTCGTCTGGCACGAGCTGGGCCGCGGCAGCCTCGACGCCTACCGCTCCCACTACGCCGCCTACCGCGCGCTGGAGAAGAAGCACGGCATCAGCCCGCTGAAAATCAACATCACCGAATACGGCGAGCTGCGCGACATGTCCGTGCCGGGCCAGCTCATCCAATGGCAGTCCATGTTCGAAGACACCAAGGTCCAGGCCGAGACCGCCTACTGGAACTACGCGGGCAACCTGTCCGACAACGCTGCGAGGGCCAACTCGGCCAACGCCGGCTGGTGGCAGTTCAAGTGGTACGGCGACCTGCGCGGCCAGAAGACCGTCCAGGTGACCAGCGAGCACCCGAACCAGCAGGACAACCTGCAGGGCATCGCCGCGCTTGACGCCACGAACCGCAAGGCCACCGTGCTGTACGGCGGCGCGAACGACGCGAACTCCGACGCCGTGCAGAACACCGGCGCGAACATCCCCGTCACCGTGCACCTGACCGGGCTCGACAAGGCCGGACTGGGCGATAAGGTCGACGTCGAGGTGCGCGAGAACGCGTTCACCGGACCCGACGGTGTGGCCGCCACGCCGCGCGTCGTCAACGCGATCTCCAATGCCGAGGTCAAGGATGGCACGCTCGACGTGACCACCGTCAGCGTCGACCGCTACGCCTCCTACCAGCTCGTCGTCACCCCGCACCAGGACCGTACGCTCGTCACCGACGCGGAGAACGGCAAGGCCCTGCTCGTCCAGGAGGCCGAGAAGTCCCAGCTCGCCGGCGGCGCACAGGCGTACACGAAGACGCCCTCCGGCTCCGGCTGGAGCTACTTCATGGCCTCCGGCAACGGCGACGTCGGCAGCTTCAAGACCGGCGGCACCGCCACCTGGAACGTGTCCGTCCCCACGGACGGCGTCTACCGCCTGCAGGTGACCAGCGGCAACACCGGATTCCCCGGCGCGAACGCCGTGACCGTCGACGGCAAGGACTCCGGCAAGCTCTCGTTCGGCGCCGAACTCGCGATGAAGGACGCCGCCAAGTGGAAGTACTACGGCAGCGCCGAACTCGAGCTGAAGCTCACCAAGGGCGACCATGCGATCACGTTGCACGGCGACTCCGCGTTCGACAACACGCTCGACAAGTTCCTGCTCTACCAGGTCTCCGGCGACGGTGACGACGCGGTCGCGGACCGCACCGACTACCCGGCCACCCAGTTCCGCCTGGAGGACGGCGCCAAGCTCTCCTACGCCGGCGACGGCACGGACGGCTTCGCCTCGCTCGCCGGCGGCTCGGCCGACGTGTTCGCGCACGCCTGGCAGAGCGGCTACCATGACGTGACCCTCGACTACACCGCCGCCAAGGGCGCGAAGCTCGCGCTCGTCATCAACGGCGTGACCGTGCTCGACACCACCACGCAGTACAACGGCCTGCAGTCCACCACCGTGCGCGCGGCCCTGTCCGAAGGCATCAACCGTCTGACGCTGACCGCCGGCGACGGCGTGCTCGTCCGCGACGTCGTCACGGCGCGCGCGGCCTCCTCCGACACCGACAAGTCCGTCGTCTCCGTCGAGGCGGAGGACGCCACGCTGGGCGGCGGCGCGAATGTCGTCACCTCCGACGCCTCCAACGCGAGCGGCAAGAAGTTCGTGGCGGGCCTCGGCAACCAGTTCGAGACCGCCGAGACCGGCCCGAACGGCATGGGCGACCGCACCCGCGTCGTGGTCAAGGACTCCAACAACACCCCGACCGTCCACACGGACGACAAGGGCACGCTGACGATTCCCGCAGGCAAGGTGCCGGCCGGCACGTACACGGCGGTGGTGAGCTTCTCCAACGACGCGTTCATCGGCAAGCACTCCTACAACCCGCAGATCGTCGACCTCGGCCTGCAGGTGCGCCAGGGCGGCGCCGACGGGCAGGAGATCGCGCGCGGCGCGTTCCGCTACACCTACTCGGACACCAGCTTCCTCAACCGTTCGCTGGAGTTCATCACCGACGGCTCCGCGCTGACGCTCGGCAACTGGGATCCGGCCGGCACGGGCAAGGGCGCCGTCTCGTGGGGCGTCGCGCCGAACATCGACAAGATCACCTTCTACCCGGTGACGATCGGCGAGGTCGCCAACAAGGACGCCGTGCCCGATGAGCCCGAGCCGGAGCCTCAGCCGGGCGTGACGCTGGAGTCGATCGACGCGAAGGCCGCGAGCGACCACATCGCCCTCGGCGGCGAGCTCAAGCTCACCGTCACCGCCCACTACAGCGACGAATCGGCGAAGGTCCTGGACGCCGGCGCCTACCAGGTCAGCGGGTTCGACGCGAACAAGGCCGGACAGCAGACCGTCACCGTCACCTACACCGAAGGCGACAAGACCGTCACCACCCAGGTCACCGTCACCGTCGACAAGAAGGGCGACAACGGCAACAACAATGGTTCCGACAACGGCGCGAACGGTGCCGGCGACGCCGGGAACAAGCCTCAGACCGGCAACGGCAAGACGACCGGCAAGACCGGTCTGAGTGTCACCGGCGCCGGCGTGGCCGCGATCGCGGTCCTGGCCGTGGCGATCGCCGCGGCGGGCGTCACCCTCGCGCTCATGCGCCGCAAGCGCGCGTAACGTCGCGTCAGGCGTGGGGTGACGTGGCACGTGGCGCGCATCACGCGCGGTCCACGTCACGTCACCCCACGCCCCAGTCGCACAACACCGGACGGCCCGGCCGCATCCCCACGGATCGCGACCGGGCCGCTCGTCGTGGGCGGCGTCATGACGCCGCCGTGCTACCGTGTACACGATTCCGCTTTCCGGAACCGATGAACGATCTTACGAAATGGGAATCCCGATGCCTAGAACAGCGAATCGCGCGAAGACCGCGTCGATCAAGGACGTCGCGGCATTGTCCGGCGTCTCCGTGCCGACGGTCTCCCGCTACCTCAACGACCGCGACCGCGTCAGCGAGGAGAAGCGACAGCGCATCGCCAAGGCGATCGAACTGCTCGACTACCGTCCGAACCCCATCGCCCGCGCGCTGGTCAGGGAGCGCACGCGTCTAATCTCCGTGCTGACAACCGACACCACGCTGTACGGACAGTCGGAGATGCTGCACGGCATCGAACTGCGCGCCCGCGAGGACGAATACCAGCTGAACATCAACATGATCACCGGGGAGTCGCGCGACGACATCCGCCGCAGCGTGCGACGCGCGCTGGACCAGAACCCGGTCGGCGCGATCCTGCTCAACTACGACGCGGCCAGCGCCGAGGCGTCCGCGTTCTTCCCTTCGGACATGCCGGTGGTGCTCGTCGCCGGCGACCGCAATCCGGACGTCGCGCAGGTCTCGTTGCAGGAGAACGACGGTGGCCGCGACGTGACCCGTCATCTGCTCTCGCTCGGGCACCGTACCGTCGTCCACGTGGCGATCCCCGGCGGTTCGGGCGGCTACAGCCGACTGTCCGGTTGGCGGCAGGCGCTGGCGGAGGCGGGCGTGTTCGCGCCGGAGCCGGTGATGGCGACGTGGGACCCGTACAGCGGGCGTGAGATTGGGCGCGAACTAGGGTCACGCCGCGACGTGACCGCGATCTTCGCAGGCAACGACGAGGTCGCGATGGGCGTCATCCGCGGGCTCGGCGACGTGGGCCGCCATGTGCCGGACGATGTGAGCGTCGTCGGATTCGACGACCATCCGCTCGCGCGGGTGTGGGATCCGGCGCTGACGACCGTGCGTCAGGACTTCCGCCGGGCCGGCAGCGCCGCGTTCGACATGCTGGCCGCTCAGATCGACGATGTGGTGGCCGGGCGCGGGCGCACCGATAATTGGACGCGCTACACGGAGCTACCCGGCGAGCTCGTCGTGCGCGAATCGACGTCGCGGCCGCATCCGCAGGAGCGGCGGGCGACGAGCGACGCGGCGACGAGCTGAAGGTCGGGCGCGCGGTCGGGTTCGACGGCCGCATGGAAGATGCGTTCGGCGATGGCATGGGCGTCCTGGCGGACGACGGTGAGCGGCGGCCAGCTGAACGCGGAGTCCACGGTGCCGTCGAACGAGATGAGGGCGACGTCTTCGGGGACGCGCACGCCCCGCTCGTGCAGCGCCCGCAACGCGCCGATCGCCTCCAGATCGGAATCGGCGAACACGGCGTCCGGGCACCTGCCGGAATCCAGGAGTGCGAGCATCGCCTTATAGCCGCCCTGACGGGTGAATCCCGCGTCGACGACAGGACCGGCGGCGACGCCGGCCTGGTCGTGCACGCGCCGCCACCCTTGGATGCGCGGATCGTCGAGCCCGTCGCCGGCTTTGCCGGACAGCATGGCGATCGAGGTGTGCCCATGGGCGAGCAGGTGTCTCACCGCCGATTCCACCGCCGACTGGAAATCGGTGGACACGCATTTCGCGCCGGGCACCGGCTTCGTCTGGTCGAGGATGACGAACGGGCATTCCCGGCGCGGAATCGACGCCAGTTCGGATGAGGGCCGTGCCGAGGCGACGATGACAGCGTACACCTCACGGGCGATGAGCCGGGCGATGCGGTCCCGCTCCTTGTCCGGGTCCTGATGCGACGCCATGAACATCGCCGAATATCCACTGCGGGAGGCGATGGCTTCCAGTTCGCCGTACACGTCGGAGAAGAACGGATTGGACAGATCGGGCACGACGACACCCAGCGTGCGCGACGAGCCGGTGCTCAGCGCCCGCGCCACCGAATTCGGGCGGTAGTCGAGCTTCTCGGCCGCGGCACGGACCCGTTGCGCGGTCTCCGGGGCGACCGGGCGCGGGCCGTTGTTGAACACGTAGCTGACCACCGCCGTCGAGACGCCGGCGAGGCGCGCGACGTCGGCGCGGGTGGCCCTGCGGCGACGACCTCGTTCCGCCGCCGCTTCACCCCGCCGCTCGGTTCCGGACATTGGGCCTCCCCTCGTTCGCGATGTTTCCACCCGACGTCTCACCTTGCCGCACGTCATCGACGTGCGATCGCCGGGGCGTACGTTCCAGTGTTGGTCTGCGTCGAATCCATGTCGATTCTACGCCAGTAAACCACAGCATCTCTCCCGTTGCGATTTGCAACACGCCGCGTATTCCGCGATGATTTGCGCCATTTGTCTACGCGCGTAGAATCGGTGGTGCGATTCGATGTGGGAATCGTTGGCGCGGTTCGATGTGGGAGCCACGGCGCCAACCAGTCAACGAGGAAAGTCAACGAGGAAAAGGGAATCATGAGCATCACGAAACGCATACTGCGATCGGCCTTCGGGGCGACCGCGGCGCTTGCCACGCTGTTCATCGGTGGCGTCACGACGGCGAGCGCCCAGGCGCAGGACAATCCGAAGCCGGCGCAGACCATCACCGCCGACTATGCGACCGAGACCGGCGACTTCCACGGCGGCGCCTCCGGCATGCTGTACGGCCTGGGCGACGACGGTTCGCCGACCGACGCGATCCTCGACGGCGCGCGTGTCCAGGTGACCTCGCAGAAGCCCGCCGACGGTCTGCAGCACCCCAGCGCCGACGTACTCGCCGTGGAGAACTCGTTCTTCGCCAACGGCGGCGAACAGCTCGTCGTCAACCTGCAGGACTGGTACCCGGACTGGTCGTACAACGGCGGCAAGCGCCCCGGCGACACCCGCACCTACAAGCTCGACGTCGACCCGAACGACGCCTCCTACGGCACCTACGCCGACGGCCAGGCGAACGGCCGCTGGGACTTCGACGAAGTGCTCGAAGTGGTGATGAACAAGATCCTCGCCAACACCTCCCACCCGGACGACATCGTCTTCATGCCGTTCAACGAGCCGGATGGCGGTAACTGGTACTGGTCCAACGACGATGCGAACGCCGCGATCTACAAGCAGTTCCTCACCGACTGGAACGATGCCTACGCGACCATCCAGAAGGTCTGGAACCAGTACAAGAGCGGTGAGAAGGCCAACGTCAACGGCGTCAAGCCGACCGCCGACCACGCGCTGATCGCCGGCCCCGGCGACAGCGTGTGGCGCGCGAACCGCACCAAGGCGCTGCTCGAAAGCGCCAAGGCGGCGAACACCCTGCCGGACGTGACCGTCTGGCATGAGCTCGGCAACGGATCGCTGAAAAGCTACCGCAGCCACTATGAGCAGTACCGCGGATTCGAGCAGGAGCTCGGCATCTCCCCGCGCGCCATCAACATCTCCGAGTTCGGCGAGCTGCGCGACATGTCCGTGCCGGGCCAGCTCGTGCAGTGGATGAGCATGTTCGAGGGCACGAAGGTGCAGGCGCAGACCGCCTACTGGAACTACGCGGGCAACCTCAACGACAACATGGCCCGCGCCAACAGCGCCAACGGCGGCTGGTGGATGTACAAGTGGTACGGCGACCTGCGCGGCACGCAGACCGTGAAGGTGACCAGCGAGCACCCGGACAGCGTCGACAACCTGCAGGGCATCGCCGCGATCGACAAGACGAACCGCAAGGCCACCGTGCTGTACGGCGGCGCGAACGACAGCACCAAGATCGGCGCGGACGTGCCGGTGACCGTGCACCTGACCGGACTCGACCCGGACGTGTTCGGCGACCATGTGGACGTCGCCGTGCGCGAGAACGCCTACACGGGCCCCGACGGCGTGGCCGCCACGCCGCGCGTCGTCAACGCGATCTCCAACGCCGAGGTCAAGGACGGCACCCTCGACGTGACCACCGTCAGCGTCGACCGCTACGCCTCCTACCAGCTCGTCGTCACCCCCCACCAGGACACCACCGTCGCCGTGGACGACGCGGCGAACGGCCGCTCGCTGCAGACGATCGAGGCCGAGGACACCGAGCTGACCGACGGCGCCCGGTCCTACACGAAGAGCGACAACACCGGCTCCTGGGGCAACTTCATGTTCTCCGGCAACGCCGACGTCGGCAACTTCAAGAACGGCGCCAAGATGACCTGGAAGGTGGACGTGCCGGCGGACGGCGACTACCGTCTCCAGCTCATCACCGCGCCCGCCGGCTTCCCCGGCGTCAACCACGTGAGCGTCGACGGCAAGGCCGCCGGCGACCTGGAGATCCCCGCGGAGCTGGCGCTCAAGGACGCCGCCAAGTGGAAGTACCGCGGCAGCGCCGAGATCGTGCTCGACGGCCTCACCAAGGGCGAGCATTCCATCACCGTCGAAGCGACCGACCTCGACAACGAGTCCGACAAGCTGCTGCTCTACCAGGTCTCCAAGGGCGGCGACTCCCCCGTCGATCAGGTGACCTACCCGGCGTCCGACATCCGCCTGTCTGACGGCGCCAAGCTCTCCTACGCGGGCGACGGCACGAACGGCTTCGCCGATCTCAACGGCGGCACCGCCGACGTGTTCGCCCACGCCTGGCAGGCCGGCTACCACGAGGTGACCGTCTCCTACCACGCCGCCAAGGGCGCGACGATTGCGCTGGCTGTGAACGGCCAGCAGGCCGCTACCCTGACCGCCGGCGTCGACGGACTCCAGACCTCCCGCGTGAAGGTCGCCCTGTCCGAAGGCATCAACCGCATCACGCTGGGAGGCGCGGCCGGCACGCTGGTCCAGAGCGTCACGACGGCACGCGCCGCCGACTCCGATGAGAAGGCCATCACGGTCGAAGCCGAGAACACCAAGCTCTCTGGCGGCGCGAAGGTCGCCAAGGACGATTCCTCCGACGCGAGCGGCAAGGCGTTCGTGACCGGCCTGGGCAACCAGTTCGTCACCAACGAAAGCGGCAAGGCCGGCTACGGCGACCAGACGCGTGTCGAGGCCACCGCGGACCACGTGCCCACCGTCATCCAGAACAACAAGGGCACGATGACCGTGTCCGGCGTGCCGGCAGGTACCTACACCATGGTCGTGAGCTTCTCCAACGACGCGTTCATCGGCAGCCACTCCTACAACCCGCAGATCGTCGACCTCGGCCTGCAGGTGCGCCAGGGCGGCGCCGACGGCCAGGAGATCGCACGCGGCGCGTTCCGCTACACGTACACCGACAAGCACTTCATGAACCGTTCGGTGAACGTGACCACGGCCGGAGGCGACCTGACCCTCGGCAACTGGGATGAGGTCGGCTCCCGCAAGGCCGCGGTCTCGTGGGGCGTCGCGCCGAACGTGGACAAAATCACCTTCTACCCGCTGGTCGCCGGCGAGGTCGAGAACACCGAGCCGGAGCCTCAGCCGGGCGTGACGCTGGAGTCGATCGACGCGAAGGCCGCGAGCGACCACATCGCCCTCGGCGGCGAGCTCAAGCTCACCGTCACCGCCCACTACAGCGACAAATCGTCCAAGGTCCTGGACGCCGGCGCCTACCAGGTCAGCGGGTTCGACGCGAACAAGACCGGACAGCAGACCGTCACCGTCACCTACACCGAAGACGACAAGACCGTCACCACCCAAGTCACCGTCACCGTCGACAAGAACGGAGACAACGGCAACGGCGACAACAACAACGGGGCTGGCGACACGAACGGCAACGGCGACGCGAACGGCAACGGGTCCAACGCGAACGGCTCCGGCGACGCCGGGAACAAGCCGCAGACCGGCACGAGCGACAGCACCGGCAAGACCGGCCTGAGCACCACCGGCGCCGGCGTGGCCGCGATCATCGCCGCGACGGTGATGCTGACGGCCGCCGGCATCACCCTCACCTTCACGCGCCGCAAGCGCGCGTGACGCCCCGCCCCTAAGGCGAATCGACATCGGCCCCCTCTGAACGGGACGGTACCGTAAAGCAAACGCCAGAGGTGTCTGCTTTACGGTACCGTGCGAACCGACAGGCGAGCTGATATGAGGTCAGCCGTAGGCTATCCGTGATTGCGGTCGCGCGGTTCCTGGCCCCCTCTGACGAGGGGGCTGTCCGCGTAGCGGACTGGGGGAGAGATACCCGAAATGCAGTCACCGCCGCGAACGCCCCGCCCCATCCAACACCACTCCATCCAACACCCGCGTTCCAACGCTCATATCGGTGGTATCATCACCGATATGAGCGAATCCCAGAACACCGGGTCACGGAAGACCCCCGCCACCGCCGCCCCGAACGGCTCCGACACGACTGCCACCGTCCCGGACGTCAACCATTACGCCTACCGCATCCGCTGGGACGGTAAGTCCGAACGGTTCGTCGCCTCATGCGCCGAACTGCCGGACGTGACGTTCGAAAGCGCTTCGCAGCTGGAGGCGTTCGTCGGTATCCGCAACGCCGCGGAGGCCGAGGTCACGCGACTGGTGAAGGCGGGCGAGGAGGCGCCGGAACCACTGTCGGAACGCCGCTTCTCCGGGCGCATCCTCGTGCGCATCCCCCCGGAGCTGCACCGTTCCTTGAGCATCGAGGCCGCCGAACAGCACATCAGCCTCAACCGCCTCATCTCCAACCGTCTCGCCGGCTGACGGCCTACCGCCGCTTCTGCTTGCGGCCCTTCAGGTAGATGTCGGCGACGATCCAGCATCCGAGCACGAACGCCACCACGTACCCCAGGAATCCGACGATCGGGATGCCGAAGATGATCGGCTTCATGCCCGCGTAGTACACGATCGACGATCCGATGAACAGGCCGACCACGATCAGCGCCATCGTGAGCCTGTTCACCATGTCGCTCAGCAGCTGGAACGGCTCCTGCGAGCCGACGAGCTCGATGTTGGTGCGCAGTTGCCCGCGGGTGAGCATGCGGGCGGCCACGTTGAGCTCGCTCATCGCGCCGAGCGCGCTGTGCAGCGCCTCATGTCCCTCCACTCCCAGGGATTTCAGCTCGTCCGTGACCATCTGCTTGGGGCTTTTCGACGTGGCGATGTGCTTGGAGATGATCTCGATCATGTTCACGTTGGGGATGAACTCGTCGAGCAGGCCCTCCAGCGTGACGAGCGCACGCCCCACGGTGGTGACGGTGCTCGGCACCTCGATGCCGTGCCGGGTGGCGAGGTTGGTGAGCGCCGTGATGAACGCGGCGATGTCCAGATCGGCGAGGTCGACGGTGCCGTATTCCTTGACGATCGTATCGAGGTCGGCGAGCAGCGACGGATAGTCGGCCGGATCCGCTTCGGCGCCGGCGAAGCGCAGGAGCCCGTCGGCGAGCTGCGGCGAATCCTGTTTGGCGACGGCGAAGATCATCTCCTTCATCACGGCTCGCGTCTTCGCGTCGAGCCGGCCGGTCATGCCGAGGTCGATGAGCACGATCTGCCCGCCTCGGATGATGATGTTGCCCGGGTGCGGGTCGGCGTGGAAGAATCCGTCGTCAAGGATCTGCGTGGCGTAGTTGTCGACGAGCTTGGTGCCGATGTCGTTGAGGTCGTAGCCGGCGGCGATGAGCTTGCCCGGATGGGAGACGGAGATGCCTTCCACGTATTCCATGACGACCACGTGCTCGGTGCACAGGTCCGGGTAGGGCGTCGGGCAGTCCATGTATTTGAAGGGCGCGGCGAACCGTTTGAACTCGGCGAGGTTGCGCGCCTCCACAAGGAAGTCGGTCTCGGACTGGAACGTATCCCACAGCTCCTCGACCACGCCCTTCAGGTCGACGATCTGCGTGTTGCGAAACACCTTGGTGGCGCCTTTGGCGATGGAGCGCATGATGGACACGTCCTGCGCCATGGTCTCCCGCACGCCGGGGCGCTGCACCTTGACGGCCACGTCCTCGCCGGTGACGAGCGTGGCGCGATGCACCTGGGCGAGCGAGGCGGAGCCGAGCGGCTTGGAGTCGATATGCGAGAAGATCTCATCCACGGGCCTGCCGTATTCGGCGGCGAGCGTGTCGAGCACGGTCTCGTAGGGCATGGGGTCGGCGTCGGCGCGCAGTTTGGCGAGCTCGTCGCAGAAGCTCTGCGGCAGCATCTCGGAACGCATCGAGAGGATCTGGCCGACCTTGACGAACGTGGGTCCGAGCGCCTCGAACATGAGGCGCATCTTGACGGGCGTGAGGCCTTTGAGCGCGTCGAAATGGTTGACGATGCGCACGATCTGCGCGAGTCGCTTGGCCTTGCCCCGGCGCGTGAGATGGTAGCGCGCGGCGAAGTCGTCGCGGCGCGGACCGAACAGTCCGATGGTCTCGTTCTGGGCGGTGTCCCACACCGGCACGGGCACGGGGATGTCCGGGGAGATATGCGACGCGGCGGACTGCCGCTCGGACCGTTCCGCGGACGGCGCCGTCTCGGACGACTTCGCGGCCTCGGACGACTGTGCCGTCTCGGACGACTGTGCCGTCTCGGACGACCGCGACGGCGAGGCCCCCGCCTGTTCGCCGTTCGTCTCTGTTGTCGACGTGGGCTTCGTATTCGTCACGATACGTCTCCTTGATCGGGCTTGAACCGCGGCGACCGTCGGCGGAATCCCCCACACGGACGAGGGTTCATCCGCCGACGGTCGTCAGCGCAATCGGATGGGAAGCTTCGGCGGTCAGGCCTCGTCGGCCTTCTCGTCCGCCGGCTCCTCCGGCGTTTCGGCCGGATCGGCGGCGTCCGCGGCCTTGGCGGCGCGCTTCTCGTCGTCCTTGGCGGCGTTGTTGACGAGCGACTCGCCCACCTTGCGCTTGAGCTCGGTGTTGAGGCTCTTGCCCTGTTCGACGGTCAGCTCGCCCTTCTTGACGAGGTCGTCGACCAGCTCGCTGCCCTTCTCGTATCCGGTGGCAAGGGCGCCGATGCCCGCCAGCACGACCTTGCGCAGGCCGTCACCCAAATCGAAGTCTGCCATGATATCCCTCCTTCGTGAAGGTCGCGCACGGCTCGCTGCCATGCGCACGTACGCTCTAAGCCTACTACCGCGGTCGCGCCGCGGCCACCTTGCGTGCCTGCTCGGCGATCTCGTCAATGCGCTCAAGCTCCCTGCGCTGTTCCTCGGTCTGGTCGGCGGTGCCGAATTCGCCGTAGCGGCGTTCGGCGGCCACGCGGATCAGATAGTCTGCGATGGCGGGGTTCTTCGGCAGGAGCGAGCCGTGCATGTACGTGCCGATCACGTTGTTCATGCGCGCGCCTTCCGTATGGTCCTCGCCGTTGTTGCCGCGGCCCTCCAGGTCGACATGGCCGAGAGGCGCGACCCCGGCCCGCAGGAACGTCTGCCCGGAATGGTTCTCGTAGCCGATGATGTCGCCGAATTCGTCGGAGTGCTCGACGAGGTTGCCGATCATGCGCACGTCGCGGCCGACGGTGTGCGCCTGGATCACGCCGATGCCGTCGAGGCGCGTGCCGTCCACGGTCTCGAAGTATTCGCCGAACAGCTGGTACATGCCGCAGATCATCAGCATGGGCACGCCGTCGGTGGCGAGCGCGCGCAGCAGGTCGGCACGGCGGAAGAAGTCGTCGATGATCTTCTTCTGGCCGGTGTCCTGCCCGCCGCCGCCGAGGATCATGTCCACGTGTTCGGGCCACTCGTCGCCCTGGTTGTACGCGGTGACGCGCGGCTCGTAGCCGTAGAGCGCGAGCCGGCGCGTGATGGTGAGCACATTGCCGGAGTCGCCGTAGATGTTCATGTCCTTCGGGTAGAGGGACATCACGTCGATTACCTTGCCCATGTCTTGTTCCTCGTTTCCCTTCGTCCTATTCGCCTACGCCGGCGTCCGCCACGTCGGCGATGCGGCCGAGCGCGGCGCGTACCTTGAGCATCGCGGTGTACGTGCAGTAGATGTGTTTCGGCGTGCCCGGGTTCGCATGCACGAACAGGTTCAACGCGGATTCGATGTCGGTGTCGGTCTGCGCGACCGGCACCTGGTCGTAAGCGAGGCGCAGGGCCATGTCCCAGGCGCGCACGCCGGACACCTGCGCGACGCCGGTCCCGCGCAGGGAGGTGAAGTCCACGTCCCACAGCCAGCTCATGTCGCGGCCGTCCGCGTATTCGTCGTTGATGACGATCATCGTATCCGCGCCTTCGGGCGGGAAGCTCGCCAGGGAGAGCCGGAAGCCCATCGGGTTCTTGACGAGCAGCAGTTCGACCGGGCTGCCCGCCGCCTCGATGACCTCGCCGCGCCCGAACGCGGGCGTGACGCGCGCCACGGCCCGGATGAGCGAGTCGGTGTCCGAGTCGGCGAAATGCCTGAGCCGCTCGCGGAACGCCTCGCCTCCGGCGGGGGCGGCCGCGGTCCGCGCCCGTGGTGCGTCGGCGACGACCGTGCGCACGACGGCGAGCGCGGCGGCCGCGTTGTACAGGTTGTACACGCCTTCGAGTTTCACGTCGGTCGTGTGTTCGCCGCCGTCCAGTCGGAACGTGGCCCGATGGTCGCCGAATGCGGTGAACGTCACGTCCGCCGGCAGTTCGACCGCCTCGGCATCGTCTTTCCGATCCTGTCGGCCGGCGGCGGCCGTGCCGGAGGCCGCATCTTCCTCCACGCTCACGGTGGTGGCCATGTCGTCGTCGGAGGGGAAGAGCTTCTTCAATTCGTCGGACAGGCCGAAGTAGCGCACCTGCGTGCCGGCGGGCGTCAGGGCCGCGAGCGCGGCGATGCGCGGATCCTCGCGGTTGAGCACGACGGTGCCGGTGGTGGTCTTGGCGACCTCGCCGAGCAGTCGCGCCGTGTTGTCGATCTCGCCGAAGCGGTCGAGCTGGTCGCGCATCACGTTGAGCAGGAGCGCGTAACGGGGTTTGACCTGCTTGACGAAGTGCACGGCGTATGCCTCGTCGAGTTCCAGCACGGCGATGTCGGCGTCGAGCCGGCCGCCCAGCGTGACCTGCTGGAGCAGCGCGGAGACGACGCCGCGTGTGAAGTTCGAGCCGGTCGGATTGGTGAACACCTTGAGCCCGAGGTCGGAGAGCATCGAGGCGACCATGCGCGTGGTCGTGGTCTTGCCGTTCGTGCCGGAGACGAGCACGACGCCGAGCGGGAGCCGTCCGAGCGTGCGCGCGAGGAAGCCCGGGTCGATGGTCTCGATGACCTTGCCGGGGAACGCGGATCCGCCGTGGTGCAGCAAGCGGGACGCCCAGCGTACGCCTTTGCCGATGGCGGGTGTGGCGAACGAATTCCATGCCATGTGTCTCATACCCCCTGTCCGCCGGAGTTGTAGTCCTGCGGCATGTCCTTGAATTTCGATGTGGCGCCGAGGAACGCCAGGTGGAAGGTCTCGGTCGGCCCGTTGCGGTGCTTCGCCATGATGATGTCGGCCTCGCCCGGACGGTCCTCCTTGTCGTAGAAGTCCGGTCGGTGCACGAGGAACACCACGTCGGCGTCCTGCTCGATCGAGCCGGATTCACGCAGGTCGGAGAGCTGCGGCTTCTTGTCGTTGCGCATCTCAGGGCCTCGGTTCAGCTGGGAGAGCGCCACGACCGGCACCTCCAGCTCCTTGGCGAGGAGTTTCAGCGCGCGGGAGAATTCGGAGACCTCCTGCTGGCGGCTTTCGACCTGTTTGCCGGAGGTCATGAGCTGCAGGTAGTCGATGACGACGAGCTTCAGGTCGTTGGTCTGTTTGAGACGGCGGCATTTCGCGCGAATCTCCATGAGGCTCATGTTCGGCGAATCGTCGATGAACAGCGGGGCGTCGTCGAGCTTCGACCAGAAGCCGTTCAGCGTGTTCCAGCGTTCCGGCGTGATCTCGTCGGCGCGGCGCAGGGCTCCGAGCGGGATGTTCGTCTCGGCGGAGATGATGCGCTGGGCGAGCTCCACCTTGCTCATCTCGAGGCTGAACACGATGGTGGTCATGTGGTGGTGGAGGGCGGCGGCGCGGGCGAAGTCGATGCCGAGCGTCGACTTGCCCATGGCCGGGCGGCCGGCGACGACGACCATCTGGCCGGGCTGGAGGCCCTGCGTGAGGTCGTCGATGTCGCGGAATCCGGTGGGCACGCCCTTGTTGACGAGTCCCTGCTGGAGCTTGTCGAGCTGGTCGAGCGCGTCGTGCACGACAGGGCCGATCGCGGCGTAGTCTTGGCGCACCTTGCCGACGCTCATCTCGTATACTTCGGCCTGCGCGAGGTTGACGACGTCCTCCGCCTGCGAGCCTTCGGCGGAGTAGCCGAGCTGCGCGATCTTGGTGCCGGCGGCGATCACGTTCCTGAGGATCGCGCGCTGGTGCACGATCTCCGCATAGTACGTGGCGTTCGCCGCGGTGGGCACGGAGGCGACGAGCGAATGGAGGTAGTCGGCGCCGCCCACCTTCTCCAGGTCGCCGCTTTTGAGCAGCTCGTTCGCCACGAGCACCGCGTCGACGGGCTGCGAGGCGGAGAACAGGTTGATGATCGCCTCGTAGATGGTCTGATGCTTCGGCTGGTAGAAGTCGGTGACCTCGATCATCTGCGAGACCTCGCCGATGGCGTCCTTGCTCATGAGCATGCCGCCGAGCACGGCCATCTCCGCGTCGTCGTCATGCGGGGGCACGCGGTCGAACAGGGCGTCCCTCACCGGCGTGCCGGTCGCGCCAGGCACGTACCCGCCGCGACCGTTCCCGCGGCCCGTGCGCGTGCGGCCGCCACGGTCGCCGCCACGGTAGGGGCGGTCCGCGGGCGCGTCGTCGCCGTACGGGCGATCTGCGGGCGCACCGTCCGCAGGCTCGTCGAAGCCGCCGTCCGCGCCGCCGAAGTCCTCTTCGGGAGGCGTGAAACCGGCGTCGCCGTCGTCATGCGGTTCGTCGTTCCAAGGTTCCTCAGCCATAGGCCACAGTATAGATTCCCGTATCGAGTGCGGTACATATCCACCGCTTTCACGGCGCGCTGGGATTGCGGCCGGCGCTTGCCGCCAATGCCATCGCCGATGCCCGCCACCGGCACCCATCGCCTCACCGGCACCCATCGCCGATACGCGATTCGCAGGGTTTTCCCAGCGAATCGCATCGGCTTTCCCGGGCTTCCACATCGTCGCTTGGAGGTTCACGCGGTTACATATGAATCACCGGCGAACGACAGACCGCCACGACGGAACAGACCATCGGGCGGACGAAAGCGAACCGGTGAGGCCGTACCCCTTCTTCCCGGCCCCATAACCATAACTGAAAATCCTCTTTCTTCTTCCTCTCTCTCCTTCTCGAAAGGGTCCGGCGGACGCATCCGCCGGACCCTTTCGTTCGTTCCTGGCCCGTTTGCCGCCGCTACGCCTCGCGGCGGCCGGCGAGGGCCCGGCCGAGCGTAATCTCGTCGGCGTATTCGAGGTCGGAGCCGACGGGCAGGCCGCTGGCGAGACGCGTCACCTTGATGCCGAGCGGCGAGAGCAGCCGGCTCAGATACGTGGTGGTCGCCTCGCCCTCGATGTTCGGGTCGAGCGCGAGGATGACCTCCTTGACCGTGTCGTCCTTCAACCGTTCCAGCAGTTTCGCGATGTTCAAGTCGCCAGGCCCCACGTTCGCCATCGGGTTGATGGCGCCGCCGAGCACGTGGTAGAGGCCGCGGTACTCGCGCGTGCGTTCGATGCTCATCACGTCCTTCGGCTCCTCGACCACGCAGATGACGGTGTGGTCACGGCGCGGATCGGCGCACACCGGGCAGGGGCTCGACTCGCATACGTTGCCGCACACATCGCAGAACCGCACCTTCGCCTTCACCTCGGTGATCGCGTCGGCCAGGTCGGCGGCCTCCTGCTCGTCGGCGCTGAGCAGGTGGAACGCGATGCGCTGCGCGCCTTTCGGCCCGATGCCGGGCAGCTTGTTGAACGCGTCGATGAGACGCTGGATCGCGCCGTCATACGCCAATGCCATGTGGTCGTCTTCCTTCCGTCATCTACTCGTCGTGCTTGGGCGCGGCGTGCATGTTGCGCGGGTTGCGCGGGTCGTCGGCCGCGAACGTCTCGACCTTCTTCACTTCGAACAGCCTGCGCAGCTCGTCGCGGTTCATCGCCACGGCGCTGCCGAGCGATTCGTCGTCCATCGAATATTCGTCTTCGTCCGCGTCGACCTGCGGTTTCACGGGCCCGGTGGATTGCGCCGGCGGCATGTTCCACGGGTCGTTCGCCCGGGCAACCGGCCCGGGCTGGGGCTGAGGCTGCGACTGGGGCCGCGGCGTGGAGGCGGGCGAAGGCGCGTTCCACGGGTCATCGGGTTCGGCGGGCGGAGGCACGTCCTTCCACGGGTCGTCCGGCTCGACCGGCTCCGGCGCCATGGCCCGCGAGACGCGCGGTCCCGCGCCGGGGCCAGCAGGCCTGTTCCCATTCGCGCCGCGGCCGTCACCGTCGTCCGCGGTGTTCCCGCCACCGAACGAGGTACCGCCGTTCGCCGGCAGCGGCGTGTTCCACGGGTCCGCGGCGGTGTTCCACGGGTCGGCGGGATCCGGCGTATTCGCGGATCTCACACCACCGTCCGCGCGCCGCTCAGGCGACGCGGGTGACGTGGGCGCAACGGGCGCTGCTTGCGCCCACGGATCCGTGTCGTCGCTCAGGTCGGGTACCGCCACCTGTTTGCGATGATGTTCCGGCTCCTGCGTCCGGGATTGCGCGGGGGATTCCCGCTTCGGCATCGGGTGCGCCCAGGGATCGTCGTCCGGCGACGCGGACACCGGCTGGGCCCACGGATCGTCGTTCGCCGACATGGAGCCGGCCGATGCCTTACCCGTACTGGACGGACCAGACGGACCGGCCAGCGCGCCTCGGTGACTGTCGTCGTCCTCCGACTGGCCGGATGCCGCCGCAGACGGTGCCGCGGACTGTTCGCGCGCGCCTTCCTTGGCGGCGACGGCGTTCGCTTCGCCGGATTGCGCCTTGGCGGCGGCCGCCTGCAGGTTCTCCTGCAGCAGCTGGGCCTTGATCCTCTGCTGCTCGCCCTGCGGCAACTTGCTGAACGGCGGCGTCTTCTGGCCGTCGTCCGTGCTGGGCGTCGGCGCGATGTCGGTCTGGTCTCCGAACACCTTGCGCACTTCGCCGCGCACAATCGAGACCACCTTGTTCGTACCGTCCACCGGCTCGGAGGCGACGGCGAGCGCGAACGCGTACTTACTCAGCGCGGTGTCGAACCGCATCCACACGCGCGGGCGGCCCGTCTTCGGGTATGCGGCGACGAACTTGATGCGCACCTTGTCACGCGACACGTAGCGGCGCACGTCCTCGGGGAGGGCGGCGAGCATCGCGTCCCACTTCTGTTCGGGGGTGCGGGTGTCGGGCTGGGCGGGGGCGGAGGGTTGCGCCGGCGCCGTCTCCGGCGAGGCCGCGACGGCCGTCGTCGAGGAGGGCTGGGCCGCCTCCCCCTCGGTCGCGCCGTGCGCGACGGCTCCCCCACGTTCATGGGGACGCGGGGAACCGCCGCCCTGTGCAGAGGCGGCGGTTTCGTGATGCTGGTTGCGGGATGCGCCAGCGAAACCGACGCCGTGCGTTCCGGTCGTCGCGCCGGCGAAACCGACGCGCGCACCCGTCGCGGTACCTGCGGCGGTACCGCCCGTATGAGCGCCGGAACCGGACGCGACGCCGGATGCGGGCGGCGCACCGGCACCCGTCGCACCGGCGACCGACGTGGCGAATCCGTTCTCACGGCCGGCGAGCAGGCGCGCGGCCAGCAGTTCCAGTCGCATGCGCGGCGAGATCGCGCCGGTCATCTGCCCGAGCGTCGCGTTGATGATGTCCGCCATCGCGGTGAGTTGCGACAGTCCGAGCGCCGCCGCCTGACGGTGCAGGTCGTCCATGTCCTCCGCCTCGGCGGTGTCGGAGAGCACGTTCTCCGCACGGTCGCCGGCCAGGGTGAGTACGAGCAGGTCGCGCACGCGGGCGAGCAGATCCTCGACGAACCGGCGCGGGTCGAATCCGCCGACCACGACCTTCTGGATCACGCCGTACAGCTTCTCGCCGCTCGCGTCGATCACCGCGTCGACGGCCTCGCCGATCAGCGCCTCCGGCGTGAAGCCGAGCAGCGCCACGGACGCGTCGTGCGTGATCACGCCGTCCACCGCGCCGACCATGAGCTGGTCCAGCACGGACAGGGTGTCGCGCACGGAACCGCCGCCGGCGCGCATCGCCAGCTTGAGCACGCCCGGCTCGGCCGTGATGTGCTCCTTGGCGCAGATCTCCTCCAGGTACGGACCCATCACTTCGGCGGGGACGAGGCGGAACGGGTAATGGTGGGTACGCGAGCGGATCGTGCCGATTACCTTGTCCGGTTCGGTCGTCGCGAAGATGAACATGACGTGCTCCGGCGGCTCCTCCACGATCTTGAGGAGCGCGTTGAAGCCCTGCGGCGTGACCATGTGGGCCTCGTCGAGAATGAAGATCTTGTAGCGGTCGCGAGCGGGGGCGAAGCCGGCGCGTTCGCGCAGTTCACGGGCGTCGTCCACGCCGTTGTGCGAGGCGGCGTCGATCTCCACCACGTCGATGGAGCCGGGACCGCCGGTGGCGAGGTCCTTGCAGGATTCGCATTCGCCGCACGGATGCGAGGTGGGGCCCTTCGCGCAGTTCACGCATCGGGCGAGGATGCGCGCCGAACTGGTTTTGCCGCAACCTCGCGGGCCGGAGAACAGGTAGGCGTGCGTGAGCTTGCCCTCGTCGAGGGCGCGCATGAGCGGGACCGTGACCTGGTCCTGGCCGATCACCCCCGCGAAGGTGTCGGGTCGATAACGGCGGTACAGCGCCAAAGCCATCGCTGGTTCCTACTTTCTTTCCATCGGATCGTCCGGAACGCGAGCCCGCGTCGGATTCCGCGGGCCGCTGCCCGCCCGGACGCCCATTGCACTGCCCTCTAATCTATCCCAACCGGCGCACGTGCGGTACGCGCCGCATACGCGGTGCCGGACGGGACGCCGCGCACGGGGTCGCACACGGCCGCGGCGACCGCGCGTGTCCGCCGTCCCGCCGCGCATACACTGGGCATATGGGCATTGACACGACGTCAACAATGACGGTCAAAGGTGACGCGAGACGGCTCGCGATTGTGCGCGCGGCACGGGAGATCTGCTTGGAGAAGGGCTTCTCCAAGATCACCGTGAGCGACATCGCCGGACGCGTGCACATGACCAGATCGCTGTTCTACCACTATTTCCCCGACAAGGACGCGGTGGCGGACGCCGTCCTCGACGACGTGGTCGAAGACATCCTGACCAAGCTGGCCGTCTGGGACACGTCCCGCGAACCCGGCAACATCGGCAAGGCGCTCGACGACATCGTGCGCCTCACCCGCGCGCTGATCGCGGACGAGAGCCCGTTCTCCGCACGCATGATCCACGAGGGCAACGCCGAACTGTACATCCGGTTCATCGACCGCATCGCCGACCGCATCGCCGACATGTTCGAACGGACCACCGTGCGCGATTTCGAAGCACTCCACGGGCTGCCAATCAGCAACGTGCACGAGACGTTCTTCACGCTGATCGTGGGCCTCATCTCGCTGCTGCGCTCGCACCCGGAGACGCCGGACGAGACGGTGAAGAGCCTGCTCGCGCAGACCCTGCACCTCACCGAATACATCGGCACGGACTAGACGAACGCGCCGGTGACCGGGTCGCGGCCGTCGCGCCCGAGCATGGCGAGCACACGGTCCTCGCCATGCTCGCGTTCCTGCAGCCGGGCGACGGCGGGAGGCACGAGCACGCGCAACGCATGGCCGCACGCCCGCACCGCGACCGGCAGCCGGCCGACGTACTCGCCGTCAGCCATGAGCACGGGCGGCTCGACGCCCTCCCCCGCACGCGTGATCTCGACGTCGCGCACACGCTTCCAGCCGAACACCTTCGAGCCGAGCAGCTTGCCGTTGTAGCCCTTCGAGATCGCGTCGGCGATCTCCACCACATTCGGCATGTGGTCGATCCAGATCAGGTCGAGCAGACCGTCATCGAGCCGCGAATACGGGGAGACCTCCAGGCCGCCGCCGATATGCCGCGAATTCGCCACGGTGAGCATCGGCGAGACGATGTCCCGCTCCTCCACCGAGCCGTCCGCCAACGTGGCCTTCACGTGGTAGCCGTACCGTTCGAGATGCGCGACCTCCACGAGCACGGCGGCGAAGTAGCGCAGCGAACCGCCCGGCAGCCGCGAACGGTTGGCCCGGTCGTTGATGCTCGCGTCCAATCCGCACGACAGCATGCCCGCATAGTAGCGGTCGAACGCGGACGCCGTTCCGGCACGCGCCTCGCTAGACGGCTCCACCTCCTCGCCGGTGGTCGGGTCGGTCGCGACGGCACCAGCCAGCGCCGTCACCCGCCCCATATCCACGTCGATGTGCGAACCGCGCACGATGGCGCCGACGATGCCCTCCACCGCGGTATCCACACGGTTCACCGGCAGCTTCAGGCCACGGGCGAAATCGTTGCCCGATCCGGTGGCGACGATGCCGAGCGGCTTGCCGCTGGAACCGACGGCGTTCGCGCCGAGGGCGATCATGCCGTCGCCGCCGACCACGACGAGATGGTCATAGTCGGCGATACGCCCGCGCGCGTTGGCGAGGGAATCGTCGAAACCGTCGCCGGTCAGGTCGATCACGTCGAACCCGTACCGTTCGCCGGCTGCGGCCAACAGCCCGCGCACGCGCTCACCGACCGCGGTCCCCTTGCCCTTGTCGGACGCGGGGTTGCCGACCATCGCGACCACACCGTAATCCTTGCTCTCCGTCATGCCTTCACGATAACCGGAAAGCCGGCGGAACCGCCAGTGCCGATGAGGCGATGGCGTTCAGCCGTCGCACGGCACCGGTCCGGCGCGCGCGTCGACCGTGATCTCGGGCATGAACGGCACGTCGGTGGCGAGCGCGACGCGCACCGTCACGTCGCCACCGTCCTCGCCGCCGACCTCGCAGGAGGCGAGGCGGCCGGCGTGCGCCGTCGCGACGGTGGCGGCGACGGCGCACGGCTCACCGCCGCCGACGTTCCGCGCGACCGCCGCGGACAACGCGGCCAGGTCGGCGGCGGACCGGCCGACGGCGCGACGCACCAGCAGGTGGCCGGCCGAGGCGGCGGCGGTCAGCAGCACGGCGACGAGCATGATGAGCGCGATGCCGGCCATCGTGCCGGATCCCTCGTCGGCATGTCCGATCGCGGCGCGGCTCATGTGATCACCCCCACGGCCCGACCCTCGACCCGGGTGGGCAGCACGCCCATCGGATCGTGGATCACCGGGCAATGCGTCGTCACGGTCACCCGATCACCGGCGCGGCTCACGTTCACCGTGATGCCGCCACCGCCGACGGCGTGGGCGACGGCCGAGGGATCGGCGTCGTCGCCGGCCGTGACCGCCGTGCGCACGGCGGCCGAAGCGGCGTCCTGGCATCCGATGGACACCATCACCGTGCGGGCAAGCGCGAGCAGCAGCAGCGCGAGCGCCACGACGGCGGGCAGCACCGTGGCGAATTCCGCGGTGACCGCGCCGGGATCGGCATGCGGCGGGCGTCTGGCCCAACGCCGCATATAGCGTGCGATCATGGCGATCAGCCTCCCATCATCAGCGCCTTCTTGACGATGTCGAGCAGCATCTTGCGCACGGCGTCGGATTTGAGGATGGCGACGAGCAGGGCGGCGAAACCGGTGGCGGCGACCAGCACGACCGCGTATTCGGCGGTGGCGGCGCCCTCCTCGGGTTCGGCGGCGAGCGTGCGCATGCGCGCGTCCATCACGCATAGTCGGGCGCGGCACGTCTCGCGCAGGCGTTCGGCGCGCTCGCGGGCATGGGTGAAGATGCCGGCCCGCCCTTCGCCGTTGACGGGGATGACGGTGTTCATGGGAGTTCCTTTCCTTGAGGATGGTGGGTGGTGGGGTTGGCATGGATGTGGATGTTCGCCGGTTGGCGGGAATCGACGGAGGATGGGGGTGGCAGCTGCCATAGGGGTTGGCGATGAAGGTCGGCGGCGACGCCGGAGGAGGCACGATATTGAGTTATGGACCGATCGGTCGTTCCACTGTGCGCGATGGGGGACGGAGCGTGCAACGGATTCCGGGACATGTGGTCAGTACCCCCTGGTTTTCCACATCCCGGGCGTGTCATCCACATCGTTGTGGATAACAGGGCACGTGATATCACCGGCTTCCGCCGATAACCCCCGATTCCGAAACATGCAGGGATACATACATACGGAACCAGGCTCGGACAAACGAAAAGGCCCGCCGAAGCGGGCCTTTTCCACAAGTCCAACCTAGGAGCAGAATCTCAGCACAACATCATCGTTGCAACGGTAAGTCTTTCCAATGCCCGTCCAACGTATCAGTCCTCGTGACCATTACTCTTTGTGGGCTCTGCTCTGTTCGGTTTTCCTTGTAGTTCATAATCTAGGCGTGCGGGCGGCACCACGCAACCTGGGAAAGGGCGTTGTGCGTTTCTTTGCGCAATTGGTCGTTCGACCGTCGGAAAAACGCTTTTTTGGCGTTTCCTGTTCGTTTTTCGCCGGCGTTCTGTGCCATTGCGTGCGTTTCGGACGTCATCGCGGCGTGTCGTCCAATTGGCGCCGAACGCCGTCCGATTGGCATCCGGCCGCCGCCTGACCGATACGAGGGACCGTCACCATCCGGACGACAAAAACGCCCGATTGTGGACAACCCGTCGGCGGTTGTGGACAACCTGCCGGAACACGGTGGACAATCCGGCGGTTTACGCGGGTAAACCATGGGTTCCGACCACATCACCCCGCACGGCTTGCCCGGCACCCGCCCGCACCGCTTCAATCGAACCATGAACACGCCAGCACCACTCACGCCATCGCCCTCAATACCGCCGCCGATGGATGACCGGACGATCCACGCCGACATCACGTCGTCCGCCGTCGTCCCATCGACCGTTCCATCGGCCGCCTCATCGACCGCCCCTCCGGCCGCGCCGACGCCGGCCATCCCGATGCCGGCCGACCCGCCGTCCGTCGCCCTGCCCCGACGCGGCCCGGCCACGCCGCGGATTGCGACCACGGCGCACGGGCCGACGCCCCGGCGCCACTACGCCCTTCCGCAATCCACGCCTGTGCCGACGCCGGTGCCGGTCCCGACTGCGGCGATACCGGCTCCGGTCACGCCGGCACCGCCGCAGTCCGCCGCCTCCACGCCGCCCGACCGGCGGCGGCGCAAAGGCGCGTCCAAGGCCTTGGGCCCCAGACGAAAGGCGACGCCGCAACGCCTCATGCCTCGTCGGGGCGCGATCGCGACGGTACATCGCGCCAAGCCGTCCGTACCATGCCCGCTCCCGGAGACCCCGACCCCGGGCAATCTCGTCGTGTTCACCTCGCCCAGCGGCGGCATCGGTACGAGCACGCTCATGGCGCTCACCGGACTGGCATTGGACGGACGCGGCGTCGACTGCGCGCTGCTTGACGCCGATCTGGATGGCGGCGGGCTCGGCGTGCTGCTCGGCATAGAGCACGAGCCCGGCCTCACCCTGCAGGATCTCGACGCGCCGCTCGGGCATATCGAGGGATCGGCGCTGAACCACGAACTCCCCGCCTGGGAGGGCATGCGCGTGCTCGCCCATACGCCGTGGCGGGGCGGGAATCCGGAATGGTGGGAGCTCGAGGCCGCGGCGGACGCGCTGGCCGAAGCGAACGACATCGTGATGGTGGATGCGGGCCGGGGCACGGTCATCCCGCGCATGCCCCGATTCGCCGCCGCGCATCAGGTGGTGGCCGTCGACCTGTCCGTGCTGGGCATGGCCCGCGCGAAATCGCATCTCGCCATGCTCGACCGGCTGCGCGACGCCATGCGCGGCGGCGGAGGCGGCACGACCGGGAGCGCCGGCACGACGGGAGCCGTGCCTCCCCAGCCGCTCGTCGTTGGCGTCGAGCCGCGCGGACCGGCCCGATCCAAGGCCTCCTCGTCGGTCGCGGTGGCGGAGGCGGTCGCCTATATCGGCGAGGACATGCTCGGCCCCGTACGCTGCGCACCGGCGTTGTGCGCGGACATGCTCGCGGGGTTGGGCATCCGCACGGTGCCGAAACGCAACCGGCGCGTGGTCGACGCGTTGGCCGACGGCATCCTCGCGGCCGCCGATATCCGCGCGCCGGGAGGAAACCGTGCGGCGGACGGGGAACGGAGGCCATCATGAGCGGAAACCATATGGCGGGCGCGATGAGGGACGCGATGACGGACGTCACGGCGATCGCGTTCGGGCCGCTCGACTCCATCGTGCGCGATCCGCACGTCACCGACGTGGCGGTGACCTGCGACGGACGCGTCTGGGCGGACGACGGAAACGGCATGCGCGAGCGCCGGCCGCGCATACCGTTCCGCGATGCGCGGACCGTGCGCGACTACGCGGTGCGCCTGTGCGCGCAACTCGGCCGCCGTCTCGACGACGCGCGCCCCATCGCCGATGCTTCCAGCGGCGGCGGCATCCGTGTGCACGCCGTGATTCCGCCGATCGTGCCGTATGGCGCGTCCCTGTCAATCCGTCTGCCGGACCGCACGGCGTCCACGCTCACGGACCTGTGCCGCCGTGGATTGTTTCCCGCGCCTTGGCTGCCCGTGCTGCGCGGTCTGGTCGCGCGACGCGCCACGCTGCTCCTCACCGGCGGCACCGGCGCCGGCAAGACCACGCTGCTCAAGGCGCTGCTCACCGAATGCGACCCGGCGGAACGCATCGTCACCGTGGAGGAGGTGCGCGAGCTGGGCGTCCTGCCGCTCGACGATCACGTGTCGATGGTCACGCGTGAGGCGAACGTGGAGGGCGCCGGCGCGGTCGGATTGCCGGAACTGGTGAAGGCGACGCTGCGCATGCGCCCCGACCGCGTGGTGCTGGGAGAATGCCGCGGCGAGGAAATCGCCGACCTGCTGCGCGCCTACAATTCCGGCCACCATGGCGGCATGACCACGCTGCACGCCGACAGCGTCGCGCGCGTGCCGTCGCGTCTGATTGCGCTCGGCCTGTTGGCGGGTCTCGCCCCCGAGGCGACGGCCATGCTCGCCCGTGACGCGTTCGACGCGGTCCTGCACCTGGAACGCGTCGACGGACGACGCCGCATCGCGCAGATCGGCCTGTTGGGCGGGACGGCGGGCGGCGCGCCGGCGGATGACGCGATCGGCATGGCGACGGGCGTCACGGCGACGGGCGGGACCCCTGTCCGCCCGGCCGCGCTCGCGGGAGTGCCGTTGGCCACGTGGACAGGCGCGGACCAACCCTCATACGCGCCGCAATGGCGTCGTTTCACCGACCGGTGGAGGCTGCCATGACGACGACCACGATCATCGCCTCGGCCGGCACCATGCCGGGTGCCATCGGCCCGCTCATCGCGGTTCTCGCGATAGCGGCGGCAATCGCCGCCGTCGCGCCCATCGTCATGCCCGCCATCGTGCGCCCCGTCATGCCGCCGGACGCGCGGAACCGGGCGCGCGGGACGCGCGGACGGCTTGGGAACGACGTCGTCGTTTCCGCCGCGCCGCCGCGCATCGGCATCGATGCGACAATCGCCGCCGTCATCGCGCGCGTGAAAGGCGGCGGCACCGCCGTCGAAGCGTTTGAAGAGCAGGGAGGCGTACGGTTCGCGACGCCGCGCGTGACCGTCGCGCGCGCCGCGACGGTGCTGCGCGTGCGCGCCAAGGACGACGAATCCGAAACGGACGTCGCGACGGCGGCACGGCATCTCGCCGCGGCATGCCGGTTGAGCGAACGTACGGGATGCGAGCTGGCGCGTTGCCTGGAGGCGGTGGCCTCGGACCAGAGCCGGGCACGTCGCGCCGCCGAGCTGAAACGGCAGACGTTCGCGATGCCGAAGGCGACGATACGGCTGCTTTCCGCACTGCCGGCCGTGACCGTGGCGCTCGGCGAGCTGTTGGGAGCGCGACCGGTCGCGTTCCTGTTCGGCTCACCGCAGGGACTGCTGTGCCTGGGATTGGGCGGATTGTGGTATGCGGCCGGTCTGGTGTGGACGCATCGGATGCTGACGTCGTTCGACGATGCGGGAGGCGACACGGACGCCGACCTGCCGATCACGCTCGCCATGCTCCATGCCGCGCTCAGGCAGGGCGCATCCATCCCAGGGGCATTGATCGCCGTGGGCGAGGCGATCGAGCGCCCGGCGCTGGACGATACGGGGCGCGACCGGGCGAAACGCGACGGCACACGGCACGACGGGCCGAAGCATGACGGACCACGACATGACGGACCGAAGCGCCGCGGCCCGGCGCGGGACCTGCCCACGTGTCTGCGCGCGGCCGGCTATGCGCTCACGCGCGGCGCGACCTGGCATGAGGCATGGATCGGCGCGGGTGCGGGAGGCCTGCCGCTCGAATCGGTCCGCGACTGCCTCGGCGAGGCGTGGACGCACGGCGTCTCGCCGACGGCACGGCTGGAACTCGCCATCGAGCGGTACGGCCGGGACGAGACCGCGGCCATCGAGCGGGCCGCGGCCGAGCTCTCGGTGCGCCTGCTCGCGCCCACCGGACTGTGCTTCCTGCCCGCGTTCGTGCTCATCGGCGTGGTACCGGCCATCGTCTCGTTCGCGCTGTGAGGCATACGCCGGCCGTCCGGCCACGCGTTACCGCTCACAGCACCGTCTCCCGCCCACCGGGCGACGCCCAAAATGTGAACTCGCGTTGAACTTTGGCGCGTATACCCACAACCCAACCGTCTCAAGGCCTAGGATGACAATCATGGCACAGATTTTTGACGCACCATCGAAAGCGATCCTGCGAAGCCAAATCGCAGAGCACATCGCCGAAACCGACAAGAACGATCGGCGCGAGACCCTTGAAGGCGAGGCCCCGCTGCCGACCGACCGCTTCTTCGACCGCGAGCTGAGCTGGCTCAAGTTCAACAAGCGCGTCCTCGAACTCGCCGAAGACAAGGACCAGCCGCTGCTGGAGCGCACCAGCTTCGCGGCGATCTTCGCCAACAACCTCGACGAGTTCTTCATGGTCCGTGTGGCCGGTCTCAAGCGCCGCATCGACTCGGGCATCGCCGTGCCCTCCGCCGCCGGCCTGAGCCCGCGCCAGCTGCTGCGCTCGATCAGCGAGCAGGCGCACGCGCTGCAGAACGAGCACGCCCACTACGTGATCGACGAGCTGTTCCCGGCCCTCGCCGAACAGCACATCGTGCTGCTCAGCTGGGACAAGCTCACCACCGCCGAGCAGGAGCGCCTGTCGCGCTATTACCGCCAGCAGGTGTTCCCCGTGCTCACCCCGCTCGCCGTGGACCCGGCCCACCCGTTCCCGTACATCTCCGGCGGCTCCATCAACCTCGCCGTGATCGTCGAGAACCCGGCCTCCGGCAAGTCCCACTTCGCGCGCGTGAAGATCCCGGGCAACCTCAACCGACTCGTGCCGGTCGACGACATGACCGACGAGGAGTCCAAGGAGGAGCGCTACGGGTTCATCACGATGGAGAACCTCATCATCGCCCACCTGGAATCCCTGTTCCCGGGCATGATCATCAAGGAGGCCCGTTCCTTCCGCGTCACCCGCAACGAGGACATCGACGTCGAAGAGGATGACGCCGAGAACCTGCTCAACGCGATGGAGAAGGAACTGCTCCGCCGTCGCTTCGGACCGCCGATCCGCCTCGAGATCTCCGACCAGACCAGCCCGTTCCTCTCCCAGCTGCTCGCCGACCAGCTCGGCGTCACGCCGGAGGAGGTGTACCGTCTGCCGGCACCACTCGACATGACCGTGCTGTTCGAGCTCGGCGGCATCGACCGTCCGGACCTCAAGAACCGCCCATTCATCCCGACCACGAACCGTCAAATCGCCGAGGTCGAGTCGAGCCGCGCGCAGGACATCTTCGCCGCGATCCGCGAGCGTGACATCCTGCTGCACCACCCCTACGACTCGTTCTCCACGTCCGTCCAGGCGTTTCTGGCGCAGGCTGCTGCGGATCCTAAGGTTCTGGCCATCAAGCAGACGCTCTACCGAACCAGCTCCAACTCGCCGATCATCGACGCGCTAATCGACGCGGCGCATGCCGGCAAGCAGGTGCTGGCGCTGGTCGAGATCAAGGCCCGCTTCGACGAGGACGCGAACATCGCGTGGGCGCGCAAGCTGGAACGCGCCGGCGTGCACGTCGTGTACGGCATCGTGGGCCTCAAGACCCACTGCAAGCTCATCGAGGTGGTGCGTCAGGAGGCCGACGGCCTGCGCCGCTACTGCCACGTGGGTACCGGCAACTACAACCCGAAGACGGCCCGCATCTACACCGATCTGGGCCTGCTCACCTGCGACCCGGTGGTCGGCCAGGACCTCACCCGCCTGTTCAACCAGCTGTCCGGCTACGCGCCGAAGTCGAGCTTCCACCGTCTGCTCGTCGCGCCGCGCACCATCCGCACCGGTCTGATTCAGCGCATCCGCCGCGAGGAGGATGCCGCCCGCGCCGGCAAGGAGGCGTGGATCAAGATCAAGGTCAACTCCGTGGTGGATGAGAAGACCATCGACGCCCTGTACCGCGCCTCGCAGGCGGGCGTGAAGATCGACATCGTCGAGCGCGGCATCTGCTCGCTCAAGCCCGGCGTTCCCGGCCTGTCCGAGAACATCCGCGTGCGTTCGATCCTCGGCCGCTTCCTCGAGCACAGCCGCATCTACGCGTTCTGCAACGCGGACGGCCCGCAGATCGGCGAAGGTCCGCTGTCCGGCCCGGAGGTGTGGATCGGTTCCGCCGATCTGATGCACCGCAACCTCGACCGTCGCGTCGAGGCGCTGGTGCGCATCACCGCGCCCGAGCAGATTCAGGAGCTGCTGGACTACATCGACCTGCAGATGGCCGATTCCACCTCCAGCTGGCACATGCTGCCGGACGGCTCCTACGAGCGCCACTCGAAGGACGAGGAGGGACGCCCGCTGGTGGATTGCCAGGAGTACCTGATCCGCAAGCACACGCGTCGTCGTGGCAACCACAGCTGAGACAACCACAGCTGACGCCGCAGCTGAAGCGACGGGCCTCGCATGAGACCCCGTCGCCCGACGTTCGCATAGCGGTCGCGCCGGTGGAACCTTTGGCCACCGGCGCGACGGATTCACGCCAAACGGCGTATGATGAAACCCGGAATTCGTGAACGTTAACGCAAATGAAGGCCGACCCGAAATGGGTCGGCCTTCGTCGTTGCAGCGGGAAAACTACGTAGAGTCCTACGCGAGCCCCCGCCTGCGACCCTGCGTACAATCGAAGGGTGAACAAGAAAATGAGCAAGATCGTGGAAGCGGCCGGCGGAATCCTCTACAGACGTCGCCGTCTTCCTGACGACGTTGCGCGACGACGCGCCGACGAAGGCTCCTCCGTGATCACGGCCACGGCCACCGCCGCGGTCCCCGCGACGACCGCAACCACCGCGAACGTCGCCGCAAGCAACGCAACCACCACGGAAAATTCCGTCACCACCGCTTCCACCGCCTCCCCCGCATTCGGCACCCCGCGGTTCGACGACATCGAAGTCTGCCTCGTGCACCGCCCGAAATACGACGACTGGAGCTGGCCGAAAGGCAAGGTCGACCCGAACGAATCGCATATGCACGCCGCCGTGCGTGAGATCGGCGAGGAGACCGGCCTGCCCGTCGCGCTCGGCCCGTACCTCGGCGACGTCGAATACCCGCAGTCCGAAGAAGGCAGCAAGCGCCGCCACACGAAGAACTACGCCCCGGACGTGAATACGAAGCACATCCGCTTCTGGACGGCCACCGCCATCTCCCCCGTCGACAAGCTCAAGCGCACCGCCGCACTCGGCCCCGTGCACCGCGCCGACGTGGGCGAGATCGACGACGCGATCTGGCTCACCCCGGACAAGGCGCGCAAGAAGCTCACCCATTCCACGGACAAGGAGATCCTCGCCCTGTTCATCGATCGCCTCCAGGAGGGCGCGGCCGACGCGGTGCCGGTCATTCTCGTGCGCCATGGCAAGGCGGAGGCCCGCAAATCCTGGAAGGGCACGGACGCGAACCGTCCCATCACGCCGCGTGGAGCCGCCGCCGCGTTCGCCCTGAGCCACGAACTCGCCTGCTTCAACCCGGTGCGCCTCGCCACATCCCCATGGATCCGCTGCATGGAGACCCTGGAGACGTTCTCCTGGCAGACCGGCCGCGACATGGTCAAGCTCGACCCGCTCACCGAGGACGCGTTCGCCGCGGACCCGCAGGCCGCATGGGAATGTTTCAAGTCCGAGATCGACTATGCGCTCAAACACCGCAATCCGGCCGCGGTCTGCATGCACCGGCCGGTGATCGGTGGTATATTCGACCATCTGCGCGCCTTGTGCGTCTCCGATTCGCTCGCGAAGCGTCTGATCGCCAAGTCGCCCTACATGCCCACCGGCAGCGCGCTCGCGCTGTTCGCCATCGCCACGCCGAAGGGCCCCCGCATCATCGATATCCAGAAGGTCATTCCGCTTGTCTACTAGCTTCCCCACCACAGGAACCGCCGGAATCACCGGCAACACGGGCAACGGCTCCGTGCTCGCCTCCCGCTCCGGCTTCGTGCCCACGCCCGGCTCCGCGCCGCGCCCGTCGCGCCCCGGCCAGCTCGCCCCCGCCCTGCTTGAGCAGATGGCGGGCGGCAACGACCCGGGCGTCGTCAACGAGATCGCGCACTCCTCCGCCTCCGCGCTGCTCGACCGCGTGCGCCACAGCGAGGATCCGGCGGTCGTCGCGCGCGTGCTCACCGTCGTCGAGCGCGAAGGCGTGGACGACATCGCCGAACTGTGGAGCTCGTCGCCGGCGGACACGCTGCCCGGCGTGCTGTGGCGCCTGTACATGCTGCGCACGTGGATGCGCACGCACCGTGACGCGATCGCGCGGCTGTGGCGCGTCGGCGAGCCAGTCGCGACGTCCGCCTCCGCGATCGCCGGCGTCGACCAGGCGCCGACCGAGGACGACATCGCGCGTCTCGCCGATTCGATTCTGTCCGGCGCGTTCACCGGCGATTTCGCCGTGGCGATGGAACGCGCGGCCGCGTTCACCGACGTGGTGGCGCTGGGACTGCGCATCGAGGCGAAGCATCTCGCCGAACAGGCCGCCACGCTGGGCGCCAAGTCGAACGCCGACAAGGCGGCGCGGCTCATGCACACGGCCGCGAACCTGTTCGTCACCGCCAAGGACTTCCACCACGCCGCGAACCTCTGGCGGCGCGGCAAGCTGGAGTAGCGGAAAGAAAAAGAAAAAAGCAAAAAGAAAAGCGCCGAACCGTGAAAGCGCCTGTCGGCGCAAGGGCCGCTCGCGGCGGCAAAAAATGGAGCCCGGGGCTTAAGCACGGCCCGACGCGGATAACAGTATAAGCATTGACAAGCTCATGCCACGCCGCGCACACGGAATCCGCCGCCGCGAGCCCCTTCGGGCCTTGCAATTACGGACTTCGCTACGCGAAGCCTCAATTCTGCCTTCGTTCGCCTGTCGGCTCACTCAGGCTGACGCTACGGGGAATCCACCGGATTCCCCGCTCGACGCGTCAGCCCTTGCGCCGACAGGCGCTTTCACGGTTCGGCGCTTTCTCTTTTGTCTCTTCTGACTCACTCCTCCAGCGGCGTGACCTGTACCACGCGCGCGGCGAGACGTTCCACGATGTCGTGGTGGTGGGTGGAGAGCAGCACGGTCTTGCCGGCATCCACGAACGCGCGCAGCACGCGCACCACCACATCGGTGTTGCGCTCGTCCAAGCCGTCGGTGGGCTCGTCGAGCACGAGCAGATCCGGGTTCATCGACAGGCAGCACGCGATGGCGACGCGCTTCTTCTCGCCGCCGGACAGCCGGTAGGGCGCGCGGCCGCGCAGACGTTCCAATCCGAACAACGCCACCATGTCGTCCACGCGCCGCGCCACCTCGTCATCCGGCAGCCCCATCTGCATCGGTCCGAACGCGATCTCCTCCTCGACGGACGGGCAGAACAGCTGCGTATCCGAGTTCTGGAACACGAATCCGACGCGCTGGTGCAGCGCCTTCGCGAACCGGCTGTTCCGCGCCTCGACGGCCGCGCGCGTCACCGGCGTGCCGGCGAACCGGTATGCGCCCGCATCGGGGAATTCCAACGCGTTGATGATGCGCATGATCGTGGTCTTGCCCACCCCGTTCGGGCCGAGCAGCGCCACGCACTCGCCGCGCATGATGGTCAACGAGAAATCGCGCAGCACCGCATGCGAACCATCATCATACGGATCGCGGTACGAGAACCCGATATGGTCCAGCTCCACCAGCGGCGTCCCAGCCGTTCCAGCCGCGCCAGCCGTTCCGGTCGTTCCAGCCGCACCCGACTTCCCCGCGCCGAACGCGTCATCTCGAATCGCATCCTCACGAATCGCCCCGTCAGCCATCATCGACCACCTCCACAACAGCCCCTCACCATCGTCTTCATCACCACATCCATCATCCCGTCACCCCGTCACCACGGCCACCGCCACCACGACCGCCACGCCAGCCGCATACGCCGCGTTCGCCCAGGTGACCAGCGGTTCGCGCCGCACATGGTACCGCCCGTCGAATCCGCGACAGGTCATCGCCTCGGCCATGGCCTTCGCCTCGACGTGCGCCCGCAGGAACACCGCGCCGATCACACGCCCCGCGGACATCATCTTGCGCCGGTCCCGCCCGACGCTGCGCAACCGCAACGCGTCGAGCAGCCCCACCATGGACCGTCCGAGGATGTCGATGAACTGGATAGTCACGTCGCACACGTACACGACGCTGTCCGGCACGCCCACGCCACGCAGCCCGGTGAGCAGCCGGTTCCACGCGACGGTGCGCGCGAGCGCGACCACGAGCGCGACGGCGACGAACGCGCGCACGGCGAGCCGCACCACGACCGCCCCGGATTGTCCGACGAGCAGCGCCGGCAGCCCGATCACGACGCTCAGCAGGGTCACGGCGAACGCCGGCCTGAGAATCGCCAGGATGAGCCGCGCCGGCCGCGCCGCCAGCATGACGAGCACGAGCGCGAGCGCCGCATAGGAGAACGCCATGCCGCGCGTCGCGTTCACGCAGACGATGATCGCGATGATGCCGACGAGCCGCAGTCCGGGCGAGACCCGCCCCAGCGCGCGGTCGAGCGGACTGTCCGCGACCGACACGGGCGCGCCGACCTGTCCGAGCATGCCGCCCAGCCGCGCGAGATTGCGTTCGATGAACGTGGACCGGTCCGTGGGCGGATCGTAGCGTTCGGACGCGCGCAACCACGCGGGAATCGTCACGGCATCGGTCTCGCCGCCAGTCGTCGGCCCGGTCGAATGTCCGGTCAAGCGCGCGTCCGTCTCGCCGGTCATGCCGCGGACGCGGACTTGCGCCGCGCACGCCCGCGCACGGCGAAGGCGAGCAGGCGGAAGACGATGGTGAGCACGGCGATGCCGATCACGGCGCTCAGCAGGTATCCGGCGACGTCCGGCAGCCCGGCGAGCGCGTAGTCGGGCAGGAGCGCGTTCCAGCTGGATCCGTGCGCGATGTACTGCGGCACGTAGTCGAGTCCGGTCGCGGTCATGAAGTCCTCGGCTCCCCATTCGCCCCACGCGTCGCCGGTGGCGATGAGTCCGATCGGCGAGAGCAGCGCGACGACGCCGAGCGCGATCCACGCGCTGCGTCGCAGTCCGTCGCGGCCGGTGCCACCGTCATGTCCGACAAGTCCGTCACGTTCCCCACGAACCGTCACGGCACCGGTGCCGCCCACGCCCGTCGCGATGATCTCGGGTGCGGTGCGCCGCACGAATTCGACGACGACCACGGTAAGCAGTCCTTCGACGACGCCGGCGACGGCGAGGTGCGGCACGAGCATCGCGGGGATGGTGACGGCGAACGGGAACGGGAAGTAGAGCGCCTGTCCGTCGGCGTCGTGGAAGAGCAGTGGCTGCGCGCCGAGTTCGAGCGCCACGCACAGGGCGGCGAGGGTGAGGCCCACGTAGCCGGCGAGGAACGTCGCGACGCGGCCGGCCGCGCGCGCGGTGCCGTCGCGACGCGCACGCGCGTTCGCGCCGTCGCGGCGTCCGGCGACGAGACGCGCGACGCCACGACCCGCCGCGGCGATGCCGTATGCGGCGAACGGCAGCACGACGGCCATGTTGAAGCAGTTCGCGCCGAGCGTGATGATGCCGCCGTCGCCGAAGAGGAGCGCCTGCAGCAGCAGCGCGACGGACACGGCGACGGTCGCGTACTGCGGTCCGAGCAGGAGCGCGATGAGCGCGCCGCCGACGCCGTGCGCGGTGGTGCCGCCGGGCGTGGGCACGTTGAACATCATGATGAGGAAGGAGAACGCGGCGCCGGCGCCCAGATACGCCATCCGTTCCGGCGTGGCGTCACGCATGACGTGGCGCAGGCACAGCACCCAGATCGGGATCATGACGGCCCAGAACAGCGCGCCGGTGGACGGCGAGACGAAGTTGTCGGGGATGTGCATCGCCAGCGTGGCGGCCTGTGCGGATGGGGTGTCGGTGATCATGCGCGCTCCTTCTGCTCCGCCGCGGTCGGTTCCGCTTCGGTTCGTGGGTTTCGTGTCGTATCGTGTGACGTAATATCACATCCGTGATTCGGGCAGGGTCCGGCGGCCTTCCGACCGTTGCAATCATTGCGAAACGCCGATGCGCGGACGCGAGCCGTCCATATGCCGGACGGTATTTTCCGGCGGTATTTCCCCGATGATTCCCATCCGTTACATACGTGCGCGGCGACGCTCCTACACTGTTCGCAGATCGCCGCCCGGCAGTCGGACGGCCATGCACCCCGACACTGAAGGAGGGCGGATGATCGCCAAGGAGATCACCGGCAACATCATCAGCCAGCGGTATGACGACGGCAAGCTCGCCGTGCCGATCGCGTTCGACTGGTTCGAGACGGACAAGAAGCGCATGCGCAAGGTCGCCGAGGACGGCACCGAGTTCGGCATCATGGTGGGCCGCACCATCAAGGACGGCGACGTGCTCGCCGAGACCGACGACAAGCGCTATTTCGCGCGTATCCGCACCGCGCAGCTCATCGAGATCCCCGTGGACTCGATGAAGGAGATGGGCCGCCTGTGCTTCGAGCTCGGCAACCGCCATCTGAGCCTCAAGGTGGAGGACGACCGCGTGCTCGTCCCCTACGACCATCCGACGATGGAGTACACGAAGAAGATCGGCTACGAGCCGCACATCATCGAGGGCGGGTTCGACGGATTCCTCATCGTCAAGGCGCACGCCGGTTCGGGCACGATCATCCCCGGCACGAACAAGACGACGGGCGACGTGGCCGAGGAGGAGCAGGAGGCCGAGGCGGACGCCGCGTGGGCCGCGCAGGAGGCCGGCGGGAAGCACGACGATCACGCCGAGCATGAGCACGCCGACGAGCACGGCCATCACCACCATCATGTCGAGGAGCCCGGCGTCGATGCCGACCACCCGTACCAGCTCAAGCCGGGCGAATACGAGTCGAACGGCGTGCTGCACCGCCCGGACGGCTCGCACAGCCACGACGGCGGCCGCACCTGGCACACGCACTGATTCCCGATTCCGCCCCAGGAAAGCCGAAACCATGAACGTCAACGAGACCGAGGCACGCCGCCTCGCCATGCTGCAGGTGTGCGACAGCGTCTTCCCTGTGGGCGCGTTCGCGCTGTCCAACGGCATGGAGACCTTCGTGCAGCGTGATTTCCTGCGCCGCGGCCCCGACTTCGAGCAGTACATGAAGAACTATCTCGAGGTCGCGCCGTACAAGGAGATCGGGCAGATGGTGCTCGCCGGCAGGGCGGCCACCGACGCGCGGCTGTCGCGCAACGGGCTCACGAAACGGCTCGCCGCGCTCGACGAACTGTCGGGCGCGCTGCAGTCGGCGCGTGAGATCCGCGAGGGCGGCGAGCGCATGTGCACGCGCCTCATCAAGCTCGCCAGCGAGATGGATCCGGGACTCGAACACTCCCCCAAGCTCGGCCTGTACGCGGAACTCATCCGCGCGAAACGCTGCCGCGGGCTGCATTCGATCGCGATGGGCCTGTACGCGGCCGACCATGCGCCGAACATCCGCGACGCGGCCATCATGTACGGCTATTCGCTGCTGAGCGCGCTCACCATGTGCGCGGCGAAGGCGATTCCGCTGAGCCAGTACGCGGGCCAGGTCGCGTTGCACGATTCGTTCCCACGGCTCGTGCGCGCCGTCGACATCGCGATGACGCTCGGGCCGGACGACCTGGGCATCTCCGGCGCGTTCCTCGACATCGCCGCGATGCAGCACGAGACGCTGTACTCGCGCCTGTACATGAGCTGACGCGAACCGCAATCACCAACCAAAAAACAAACCACAAAACGCAACCCACACAATCACAACACGCAACCCACATCCATCTACCAACCCAAGGAGCACACATGTCCTACGTGCGCATCGGCGTGGCCGGTCCGGTCGGTTCCGGCAAGACCGCGCTCATCGAACGCCTCACCCGCAAGATGGCCGACGACTACAGCATCTGCGTCGTCACCAACGACATCTACACGAAGGAGGACGCCGAGTTCCTCATCGAACATTCGCGCCTCGCGCCGGACCGCATCGTCGGCGTGGAGACCGGCGGCTGCCCGCACACCGCGATCCGCGAGGACTGCTCGATGAACCTGGAGGCGTGCGAGGAGATGGCACGCACCCACCCGGACGTCGAGATCATGTTCGTCGAGTCCGGCGGCGACAACCTGTCCGCCACGTTCAGCCCGGACCTCGCCGACGCGACGATCTACGTGATCGCCACCGACGAGGGCGACAAGATCCCGCGCAAGGGCGGCCCGGGCGTGACGCGCTCCGACCTGCTCGTCATCAACAAGGCCGACCTCGCGCCGCTCGTGCACGCCGACCTCGACGTGATGGCCCGCGATTCCAGGAAGATGCGCGGCGACCGCCCGTTCATCTTCACCGACCTGATGGGCGGCGCGGGCGTCGACGACGTGATCGACTGGATCAAGAAGAGCGTGCTGTTCGAGGACATGTGATTCGCGGCACCGGCACCATCGGACGAATATGACGCCGTGAAAGCTACACTGGGATTATGTCCGAGACTGTGAGCGAATTCGAGTTCGAGCGGCGGTTCTTCTGTCGTGAACTGCCGCCCGAATACGATGACGGCGATGCACCCGCCCTCATCCTGCAAAGCTATTTCGTCTATGAGGACAATTATGCGCTACGCGTGCGCCTGAAGACGCGACGTGTGCGCATCGACATGACGCCCGACCTCGACCCGCGCGCGGTGCTCGAGGAGCATTGCGACGATTTCGAACGCGCCTACGTCACCGTGAAAGGGCCGTCCGTGGGCGGCACACGCTATGAGGCGGAACGTGAGATCGACACGCGCATCGCCGTCGAACTGGTGCGGCGGGGCGGCAGGCCGATTATCAAGAACCGGTATTCCGTGTGGATCGCGGAGGACGGGTGGAGCGTGGACGTGTTCGGCGGGGCGAACGCGCCGCTCATCGTCGCCGAGGCGGAGCGCGCCACGCCCGTCACGAATCTCACGATCCCGAAATTCTGCGTCACCGAAATCACCGACCAGCCGCGCTTCAACAACGATGGTCTCGCCGGTCGCCCATTCGGCGAATGGAAGGACGATTTCGAGCGCGAACTCGCCGCCACCGGCCCCCAATTCCAACAATTCTTCGGCAAGAACAAAATGGAGTGAACGCGGGCAGACCGCGCACCCGGCCCCCTCTGACGAGGGGGCTGTCCGCGAAGCGGACTGGGGGAGAGACCACGGCCGTAGGCCGCAGGAAACGGAATCGGCCTTCGGTCGATGCGATATTCCCGCGACCTACGGTCACTTCCGTTTCTCTCCCTCCGACCGCCTACGGCGGCCACCTCCCTCGTCAGAGGGAGGCAAGGAAGCGGAAATCAGTACATCAGCGTGGCGAGGCGTCGGCGGGCGGCCTTGAGGCGCGCGTCGGTCGGCTCGGGAATCGCGAAGTATTCGAGCAGGCGCTTGCGCACCGGTTCGATGTCAGCCTTGTGGCCGGCGGCCACGAAGTCGAGCAGACGGTCGAAGGCGTCCTGGATCTGCCCGCCGATCATGTCGATGTCGGCCACGGCGAGCTGCGCCTCCACGTCATCCGGCGCGGCCGCGGCGGCGGCGCGCACCTCGCGCACGTCGGCGTCGGCCGAACGCGCGAGCAGCAGCGCCTTGGCGCGTTCGCGAGCGGCGAGCGCGTCGTTCGGATCGGATTCGAGCACCTTGCCGTACGCGGCGGCGGCACCCGCGTAGTCGCCGGCCTGCGCCAGCTGATGCGCCTCCTGATGCTCCGGCGGCACGACGGCGGCCGCGGCGGCACCCGCGCCGTCCGTGCCGGAACCGTCGGCGCCCGCCGCGGACGGGTCGCCCGAGTATGGGGCGGTGCCGGTCACGCCGGACTGCTGCGCCATCGCGACGATCTTCGGCAGCACCTGCTCCTTGATCTGCGTGAGCTCGTCATCGGAGGGCAGACCCTGCAGCAACGGCATCGGACGGCCGCCGATCAGAGCGAACAGCGCGGGCGCGCCCTGCACCTGCAGCGCCTGGGCGATCGACGGGTTCTCGTTGATGTCGATGCGGGAGAGCTGGATCTGGCCGTTCATCGCGTTCACCGCGTCGGCGAGCGCGCGCGCCATCGGGAAGAGACGGTCGTCGGTGGGAATCCACAGGAGCAGCAGGATCGGGAACGTGGCGGAGGTCTGCACCATCGCCTGGAACGTGTTCTCCGTGGTGTCGATCACGTAGCCGCCGGCCGCGGGCGCGCCGCCCTCCTGGCCGGGCTCGGCCTTCACCTGATGCGCGAGCGCCTCGAGATCGACGGCTCCCGCCAACGAGACCCCGGGATTGAACTTCGGCTGATCGGCCATGCCACGCCTCCAACTTGTCGTGAGAATACAAAAAGATGCCGCCACTCATCTTAGTGACGGCATCCCCGCTTCGCCTACAGCGTTCACTACAGCGCTTCGACCTTGACGGGCTGGCGTTCGGCGCCGACGGCGGTGATCTTCGCGGCATCGCCGGTGGCGCCGGCCGGCGGGATGTACATGGCGATCACGTTCACGTACGTGACCTTCATCGTGCTGGTGGCCTTGCCGTCGCCGAACAACGCCTTCTCCTGGTCGGAGGCGGGCAGCGATTCGCGGCCCTCGCCGGCTTGGCGCGTCCAGGTGGAGTCGATGCGCGCGACGACCAGGTCGCCGCCGTCCGTGGACCGCATGATCGCGAGCTGGTTCTTCGGCGCGGTGAACTCCTGCTCCTGCGTGCCCTTGTTCGCCTCCATACCCTGCTGCACGGTGGCGTTCAGCTGCTGGAGGTCGGAGCGGAACAGGTCGTCGGCGAACTTGTCCTTGTACTGGCTGGAATCACCGTTGTTGAGCAGGTCGGTGTACCAGTCCACCGCGTCCTGGGGGGTCGCGACGAGCTTGGTGTCCTTCGCGGTGCCCATCTCGGTGCCGAGCTTCGGCACTTCGAACTTCGGCAGCTTCGCGCCTTGGAACAGGCGGGCCACGCCCCACAGCTTGTAGTTCTCGCGCGCGGAATCCTGCGTCATGACGAGCAGTCGCTTCGACTGCTGGTCCTCGGTGGTCGTCGTGATCGTGAACACGGTGCGCGGCCATCCGTCGTCGACGGGGATGACGGTCTGCGTGATCTTGCGCGGAATCGTCGCCTTCGCGTCGAGCGTGCCGGTCGCCGCGGCGATGGTGAGTTCGCTGGTGCGCACCTCGAGCTGCGGTCCGGTCAGTCGCGCGGCGAGTCCGTCCACGTTCTTCGACTCGTTCGCCGCATCGATCACGTCGAGGATGTCCGTGCGGATCCTCTTCTCCTGCGCGACGGTCAGGTCGGGCGTGCGGGCCGCGGATTCCGCGGTCGCGACCTTCGGCACCTGTCCTTCGCACGCGCCGAGCGAGACGAGCATGCCGGCGGCGAGGGTGAGCGCCGTGAGTTTCGCCGCGATGGTTCCCATACGTTTCGTCATCGGTTCTCCTCCCCGTCCGTGGTCGTGTCGTCGGTCGCGGCGTCTCCGGCCGCGCCCGAATCGCCGGAATCATCCGAACCGTCGCCGCCGACCTCCTGCGCGAGACGCGCGAAGTACGCCTGCAGTTCGTCGGGGGAGATCACGGACGTCGCCTCGTCGTTGACGTCCGGTTGCGCGGCGGCGGCCGGCTGCGGCGTGGCGGCGGCATCGGCCGCGCCCGCCGCGTCGGCGACGAGATTACGCGACGTCGGATCGACGACCACCGGCGAATCGACCTTCACCGGCTCGATCGTGCCCGTGTCGGTGCCGACGGCGTGGCGGCGGCGACGGCCGCGCCCGCCGCGTTTCGTCTTCGGCTCGTAGCTCGGGCTGAGACCGAGGCTGCCGGCGACGGCCGCGCCGATCGACACCTCCTCCTCGGGCTCGACCGGGGCGCTTTCGACGTGGCGCTTGCGGCGCTTGTGCGGCGGCATCGCGAAGACGGTGGCGGTGAACACGGCGAGCACGGCGAGCAGTCCGCCGATGAAGTACAGCGGGGTCGCGTAGTCGGGCAGCGTGCGGCGCGTCCACGTGAACGACACGTCGGCGGCGGTCGACGAGCCGAGGTCGACGATCGCGACGTCGGTGGAGCTGCGCGACGTCGCCTTCATCGTGACCTCGCCCTTGCCGCACTTGACGGCGGTCCACATGTCGGAGTCCTTGAACGCGACTTCGGTGGAGTCGCCGGCGGCGGACGCGGCGCCCGAGGCGCTCTCGTCCTGGCCGCCGTCCGCCTTCTCGGTGGACAGCGTCGCCCAGTCGGCCAGTCCGGTGACGCGCGTGTAGGCGGCGCCGGACAGCCACCCGGAGGCGTCCTTCGACGAGGCAGTCGCGACGCACACGTCGCCGCCGCCCGCGTCCACGTTCATGTTCACGGTGCTGTCGACCAGTCCGAGCACGTTCGGATCGGTGACGATGTAGCGGGAGCCGCTGACCTTGGCATCGGCGGTGATGATGCGGCTCGGCTGCCAGATCGTGGCGTTCAGCACGCCGACGACGATCGCCGCGACGGCCAGGAGGCCGACGAACGGCGTGACCACGCCGCGCATGATGGTCGCACGGCGCCGATCGTGCGGAGTGCGGCCGTCCTTGCGGCCGGCCTCGTCCGCGCGCTCGTTCTCGTTCTTGGATTCCTCAACACTCATAATGAGCGCCATTCTACAAGCCAGGCCTGAAAGCCGGGTGGGAACGGCGGGAAAATCGCGGTTGGCGGCTAGGGTGGTGCCCATGCGCAACACTTCTCATTCCGTGATCCGCACCGCTCTGGCGGCCATCTGCTCGCTCGCCATGTGCGCGACGCTCGCCGCGTGCGGCGGTTCGAACTCCGATTCGAAGGACTCCTCGAAGTCCTCGTCCGACTCCTCCTCCAGCTCCTCGTCGACGAAGATGGACCAGATCGCCGGCGTGACGGCGACCGGCGATCTCGGCTCGAAGCCGAGCATCAAGTTCAAGACGCCGATGACCGTGCAGAACAACACGTACGCGGTCGTGCAGAACGGCGACGGCGAGACCATCGAAAAGGGCGACCGCGTGTGCGCCCAGGGCATCGCGATCAACGCGAAGGACGGCTCCGAGCTGATGAGCTCGTGGGAGAAGAACACGCCCGACTGCTCGATCCAGCTGTCCGACTCGAACCTCAAGCAGATCCCGCCGTACACGAAGATGGTGGGCCTGAAGCTCAACTCGACAATCGTGTTCGGCGTCAACGACTCGAACAGCTCCGGCACGTCCTACCTGCTCGCCTACACGCTCGTCTCCCGCTCCAAGGACCTGACCAAGGCCACCGGTGACGTCGTGACCGACATCCCGTCGAACCTGCCGAAGGTGACGCGCGCCAAGAACGGCAAACCGTCCATCGACATGAACGGCCAGGGCTCCGTGGATTCGCTGGTCGTGCAGACGCTCGTCAAGGGCAAGGGCAAGGAGCTCACCAAGGACAACACCGCGGTCGTCAAGTACACGGGCTGGCTGACCGACGGCACGCAGTTCGACTCCTCCTGGTCGAAGAACACGACGCTCGACGCCGACCTGTTCAGCGATTCGACGAACGGCCAGCATCAGGTAATCACCGGCTGGCAGGAGGGTCTGCGCGGCCAGACCGTCGGCTCGCAGGTGCTGCTCATCATCCCGCCGGACAAGGCGTATGGCGACACCGCCCAGGGTTCGATCCCCGCGAACTCGACCCTCGTCTTCGTCATCGACATCCTCGGCGCCTACTGATCGGCGGGTAGCGAGTCTACGATTGGCCCCCTCTGACGAGGGGGCTTTGCTGTTGGAGGAATCGTCCGTGATGCGCGTGGCGGCAAGGCGCACCGAGGGAAGGCGTGCGCAGGCACGTCGACCGGAGGAGCAACGCGGCCGACGCGCCATCACGGCCTGTTCAGAACAGACGCAGGGAGTCGTCCTCGGTACCCTTCATCTCCTCGTAGTCGAGGATCAGGCAGCGGAAGCCGCGGTCCTCGGCGAGGACGCGCGCCTGCGGGGTGATGGTCTGCGCAGCGAAGATGCCGTGCACGGGGGCGAGCAGCGGGTCGCGGTTCAGCAGTTCGCAGTATCGGGTGAGCTGTTCGACGCCGTCGATGCCACCGTGGCGTTTGATCTCGATGGCGACGTGTTCGCCGTCCGCGTTGACGGCCATGATGTCGACCGGGCCGATGGCGGTCGGGTATTCGCGGCGCACGAGTTTCGCGCCGTCGCCGATGCGGTGGATCTGTTCGGCGAGGTACTGCTGCAGATGGTCCTCGACGCCGTCCTTGACGAGACCGGGATCGACGCCCAGATCATAGCTTTCGTCCGAATACACGTGGTACAGCGTGACTTCCAGGATGTCCGACGACTTGTCCGCCGTGACGCGCAGCACCTTCTCGGGCTGCGGTGCGGTTGCGTCCGCCGCGTCCGCATCCGTCGTGTCCGCGCCCTTCTCCCCCGCTTCCGGGACGATTTCGCGGATCGTGCAGGGGGCGCTCATCCAGTTCAGCGGCTTGTACGAGCCGAGTTCGGAGAAGATCAGCAGGCTGTTGTCCGCCTTGATGAGCAGGACGCGCCTGGCGAACGGCAGGGATGCGTTGAGTCGTCCGGAGTATTCCGCCGAGCAATCGGCCACAAGAATGCGCATAACGGCTCACTGTACCGCATCCTCCCCACCCCACTCACCACACCTCACCCACAACCCACTCACACCCCCGGCGCAACTCCCATGGTGCGGTAAAACTCCCATGGTGCGGTAAAACTCCCATGGTGCGGTCGCCGAAAACCGCATGATTCCGAGGATATGGAGAAAGTGTGTTGCCGCACCATGGGACGAAAAAGCCCTCTTCGGGATTCCTTGAATCCTGAAGAGGGCTTTAGGACGCCGAGGTCAGCGGGTCGATGGGGACCCGGTCACTGCTCGGGACCGGAGTACTGCACGTCGTGGCCGCGTTCGACCGCGACGGTCAGCTTGTTCGAGTCGAAGGAGATGAATCCGTCGGTCACCTCGAACGTGTGACGGGCATCGTCGGGCTCGACCACAGTGAGCGTACCCTGCTTGATGACCGTGAGCACCGGCTCATGGTTCGGCAGGATGCCCATGCCGCCTTCGGAGGCGGGGATGGTCACGCTTTTCGCCTCGCCGTGCCACACGGGGTGGTCGGCCGCGACGATGTTCACCTTCATCGTGGTCTTTTCCGATCCTGCCATCACGCACCCAGTTCCTTCTGCATCTTGTGCCACTTCTCCTCGAGGTCGTCGATGCCACCGATGCCGGAGAACGCCTGCTCCGGGACGTCGTCGTACACGCCGTCGCAGATGCGGGTGAAGGCCTCGATGGTCTCGTCGGCCGGCACGTAGGAGCCCGGACGACCGGTGAACTTCTCGGCCACGTAGAAGTTCTGGCCGAGGAACTGCTCGATGCGGCGGGCGCGGTTGACGGTGGTCTTGTCCTCTTCGGAGAGCTCGTCGATGCCGATCAGGGCGATGATGTCCTGCAGCTCCTTGTTACGCTGCAGAATCGCCTTGACGCGGTTGGCGCACTCGTAGTGCTTCTGGCCGACGTAACGCGGATCGAGGATTCGCGACGTGGAGCTCAGCGGGTCCACGGCCGGGTAGATGCCCTTCGAGGCGATGTCACGGGAAAGCTCGGTCGTCGCGTCGAGGTGGGCGAAGGTCGTGGCCGGGGCCGGGTCGGTGTAATCATCGGCCGGCACGTAGATGGCCTGCAGCGAGGTGATGGAGTGGCCTCGCGTCGAGGTGATGCGCTCCTGGAGCGCGCCCATCTCGTCGGCCAGGTTCGGCTGGTAGCCCACGGCGGAAGGCATACGGCCCAGCAGCGTGGACACCTCGGAACCGGCCTGCGTGAAGCGGAAGATGTTGTCGATGAACAGCAGCACGTCCTGGTTCTGCACGTCGCGGAAGTACTCGGCCATGGTCAGTGCGGTCAGCGGCACGCGCAGACGGGTGCCCGGCTGCTCGTCCATCTGGCCGAAGACCAGGGCGGTCTTCTCGAGAACGCCGGCCTCGTCCATCTCGCCGATCAGATCGTTGCCCTCACGGGTACGCTCGCCGACGCCGGCGAACACGGAGACACCGCCGTGGTTCTGCGCCACGCGCTGGATCATCTCCTGGATGAGGACGGTCTTGCCGACGCCTGCGCCGCCGAACAGACCGATCTTGCCGCCCTGCACGTACGGGGTCAGAAGATCGATGACCTTGATGCCGGTCTCGAACATCTGGGTCTTGGACTCCAGCTGGTCGAACGCCGGCGGGTTGCGGTGGATCGGCCAACGCTCGGTCACGGTGATGGTCTCGTCCGGCTTCTTGTTGAGCACGTTGCCCGCGACGTCGAAGACGTGGCCCTTGGTCACGTCGCCGACCGGCACGGAGATCGGCGCGCCCGTGTCGAACACGGAGGCGCCGCGCACCAGGCCGTCGGTCGGCTTCAGCGCGACGCAGCGCACGGTGGAGTCGCCGAGGTGCTGTTCGACCTCGAGGGTGATCGTGGTCGACTTGGCCTCGCCTTCCTCCTTGGCGCCCGTGTTGACGATCGTCACCTTCAGGGCGTTGTAGATGTCGGGCAGATGGCCCACCGGGAACTCAACGTCGATGACCGAACCCTGGACTCGGGTGACGCGTCCGTGAATCGGCTCGCCGTTGCTCTCGGAAGCCACAGTGGTCTGTTTCTCAGCCATAGTGCGTTCCTACTCTTCCTTTGTATTCAGCGCGTCGGCGCTGCCGATGATCTCGGTAAGTTCCTGCGTGATCGAGGCCTGACGCGAGGCGTTGAGCTTGCGCGTGAGATCGTCGATCAGATTGCGTGCGTTGTCCGTAGCCGTGTGCATGGCGTTCTGGCGGCTCGCCGTCTCGGAGGCGGCGGCGGTCAGCAGGCACTCGTGGATGCGGGACTGGATGTACTTCGGCAGAATCGCATCCAGCACCTCGTCCAGGCTCGGCTCGAAGGCGTACAGCGGCGAGACGTCGTCCGAATCGGAGGACTCCTCCTCGGACGCGCGCGTCGTCGGCGCGCCCACGATCTCGACGGGCAGCATGCGCAGCACGCGAACCTTCTGGACCACCATGTTGATGAACTCGGTGTAGACGATGTAGAGTTCGGAGACTCCGCCCTGGTCCGCCGGCTTCATGTAGGCGTCCATCAGAGCGTTGGAGATCGTCTCAGCGATTTCCACGCCGGGCTGGTCGGTGTCGCCCTCCCATGTGGCCGCGACGTCGCGGTTGCGGTACTTGTAGTACGTCGAACCGCGACGCCCGTACACGAACAGCTCCGGCTTCTTGCCGGCATCCTCGAGACGAGCCAGCAGCGACTCGGTCTCGCGGATGATCGAAGAGGTGTACGGGCCGGCCATGCCACGATCCGAGGTGAGGGCGAGAACGGCCACGCGCGGGTTGTTCTCGTCCTTCACCGCGATCGGATGCGTGATATGGGTGTGTGCCACCAACGCTTGCACGGCATCGAAAATCGCATCGGTGTACGGCTTCGCGTTCAAGGCGACGTCACGGGCCTTGGCGATGTGCGAAGACGCGATCATCTCCTGGGCGTTGAAGATCTTCTCCAACGACTCGGTGGAGTGGATGCGTGATTTCAATGCGAGTTGCGAGCCCATGGCTTACTTCTCTCCCGCCACGATCTTTTCCTGCTCGACCGGGGCGGCCTTGGACACGTCCGGCTTCTTGTCGACCAGCGGCTTGCCGGTGGACGACACGAAGGTCGCACGGAACGCATCGACGGCCTTGGCCAGCTCCGCCTCGGTGTCGGCGGTGAAGTCCTCGGTCTCGCGGATGGTCTTGAGGATGTCGGTGTTGTGATCGAGGTAGTCCAGCAGACCCTGCTCGAAGGGCAGCACGTCCTTGAGCTCGAGGTCGTCGAGCTTGCCGTGGGTGCCGGTCCAGACGGACACGACCTCCTGCTCCATCGAGTACGGATGGAACTGCGGCTGCTTCAACAGCTCGGTCAGGTGGGCGCCACGGGTCAGCTGGGCCTTGGACGCCGCATCCAGATCGGACGCGAACATGGCGAAGGATTCCAGCGAACGGTACTGCGCCAGGGAGATCTTCAGCGTGCCGGAGACCTTCTTGAGAGCTTTGGTCTGTGCGGCGCCGCCGACTCGGGAGACCGAGATGCCGACGTCCACGGCGGGACGCTGGTTGGCGTTGAACAGATCGGACTGAAGGAAGATCTGGCCGTCGGTGATGGAAATCACGTTGGTCGGGATGTAGGCGGACACGTCGTTCGCCTTCGTCTCGACGATCGGCAGACCCGTCATCGAGCCGCCGCCGAGGTCGTCGGAGACCTTCGCGCAGCGTTCGAGCAGACGGGAGTGCAGGTAGAAGACGTCACCCGGGTAGGCCTCGCGCCCCGGCGGACGGCGGAGCAGCAGGGAGATCGATCGGTACGCCTCGGCCTGCTTCGACAGATCGTCGAAGACGATGAGGACGTGCTTGCCGTTGTACATCCAGTGCTGGCCGATGGCCGATCCGGTGTACGGGGCGATGTACTTGAAGCCGGCGGAATCGGAGGCCGGGGAGGCCACGATGGTGGTGTACTCCATGGCGCCCGCGTCTTCGAGGCTCTGCTTCACGGAGGCGATGGTGGAGCCCTTCTGGCCGACCGCGACATAGATGCAGCGCACCTGCTTCTTCGGATCGCCGGATTCCCAGTTCGCCTTCTGGTTGATGATGGTGTCGATCGCGATGGCGGTCTTGCCGGTCTGGCGGTCGCCGATGATGAGCTGGCGCTGGCCGCGGCCGATCGGCGTCATCGCGTCGATGGCCTTGAGGCCGGTGGACAGCGGCTCGTCGACCGGGTGGCGGTGCATCACGTCCGGAGCCTGGGCTTCAAGGATGCGGCGGCCTTCGCTCTTGATCTCGCCGAGGCCGTCGATCGGCTTGCCCAGCGGGTCCACGACGCGGCCGAGGTAGCCGTCGCCGACGGGCACGGAGAGCACTTCGCCGGTGCGGCGCACTTCCTGGCCTTCCTCGATTCCAGCGAAATCGCCGAGGATAACCACGCCGATCTCACGGGCGTCAAGGTTGAACGCCAGGCCGAGCGTGCCGTCTTCGAACGTCAGCAGCTCATTGGCCATGCAACCAGGCAATCCCGTCACGTGCGCGATGCCGTCACCGGCCGTGGCGACATAGCCCACTTCCTGGGTGGGAGTGTCGCTCGGCTGGTAGGACGACACGAAGTCGTCCAAGGCCTTGCGTACCGAGGCGGGATCGATGGTCAGTTCTGCCATGATCACTCCTTCATTTGGTTTCTTGTTCAGTGCAAGTCTTTGCTTGTGTGTTCAGCCGTGCGGCGCTTGCGGAGGCCGATGGCCCCGCCCGGCGCACGCGGGCCTGTCAGTCGGTGCTCAGTTCGTGCCGGCCTTCACCGTGCGGTGGAGATGTTCGAGCTGCGCGACCACGGTGTTGTCCGTGACCTCGTCGCCGACCTGGATGCGCATGCCGCCCAGCACGGACGGGTCGACCACGGCGTTGATGTGCACCGGGCGTCCGACCTTCGCCGTGTAGATCTTCACCAGTCGCAGGATCTGCTCCTTCGTCAGCGGGGTGGCGGTGGTCACGGTGACCATCGACTCGCCCATGTGGCGGGAGAACTTGTTGATCAGCCACTGGATGGTCTCCAGATAGCGGCGACGGCGCAGGTTGCACGTGGCGTGCTCGGCGAGACGCATCGTGACCTTGTTGAGGCCCTTGCCGCCGAACAGCTCGCGGAACAGCGCGACGCGCGCCTGGCTCGTGGCCTGGTCGTCGTACAGCTTGGCGCGCACGACCGGCAGGGTCAGCAGCGCCGAGTTCAGCTGGGACAGCTCGATGGACACCTTGAGCGTGGCGCCGGTGGCGTCCGCGTAGTACATCATCGCGTCGACGCCGAAGTCCTCGACGGCGTTCGCGATGTGGCGGGCCTTGCTCCACTGGCGACCGACCAGATCGGTCAGGATCTCCATCGTCATCGGGTGCACGCGGTCGCCGACGATCTCCTTGAGAACGGCCACCTTGTCGGCGACCGGACGGGACGGGTCGGTCAGCGCGCGCTCGAGCGCGATGTTGTCATCCAGCACACGGGTGATCGTGAACAGTTCGTTGCCGATCCGCCACGCGTCCTCACGGGTGTCGCGAAGCTTCGGGGCCAGCGAATCACGCGACTCGCGGTCTGCAATACGAGATGCCTCTCCTCGCATGGTCACCTCCCTTTCTCGTTGCGGATGTTCACTTCTTGGCGTCCAGATCGTCGAGCATCGAATCGATCATCGACGACTGCACGTCCTTGTCCTCGAGCTTGGCGCCGAGGATCTTGCCGGCCAGCGCGGTGGCGAGCGTGCCGACCTCGCCCTTGAGGGAGACGAGGGCCTGCTGCTGCTGCGATTCGAGGGAACGCTGAGCGTTGGCGGTGATCTGCGCCGCATCGGCCTCGGCGCGGGTGCGCGCGTCGGCGACGATGTGGGAGGCTTCCGCACGGGCGTCGTCGCGGATCTTCGCGGCTTCGACGCGGGCTTCGCTCATCTGGGCCTCGTACTTGGCCTTGGCCGCGTTGGCGTCCTTCTGGGCCTGCTCGGCCTTGGCGATGCCACCCTCGATCTTGGCGGCGCGCTCATCGAACACGGCCTGGAACTTCGGCAGGAAGAACTTGTAGAAGAATACGGCGACGATGACGAGGATGATCAGCGACCACACGATGTCATAGGTCTCAGGCAGGAACAGCTCGACGCCGCTCGCGGCTTCAGTCACCATAACGTCTTCCTCCTTTCATGTCCTTGGAGATTCGTTTCGGATGGGCTATCGATCACTGGAAGATGAAGGCGGCGACGAAGCCGAGCAGCGCCAGCACCTCGACGAACGCCAGACCAAGGAACATCAGCGTCTGCAGGCGGCCGCCGAGCTCGGGCTGGCGGGCCGTGCTCTCGATGGTCTTGCCGATCAGGATGCCCAGACCGATGCCGGGGCCGATGGCCGCGAGGCCGTAGCCGACGACGTTCAGGTTGCCCGCAACCGCAGCGAGGGTAACGATATCCATGGTTGTTTCCTTTCTGGTTATTGCCGTGATAGCAACAGTTTGTTGTCCCTGGGTCAGTCGGCCTCGGGGAAGCTCATATTGATGTACGCGGTCGTCAGGATCGCGAAGATGTAGGCCTGCAGGCAGGCGACCAGCGCCTCGAACAGGAACATGAACATGCCGGCGGCGAAGGTGATCACGCCGAACGGGGCCATCGCCTTGTTGGCGATGTCGATCAGGAAGAACTGGGTGGCCGACAGGCACAGGCCGAGGATGAGGTGGCCGGAGACCATGTTGGCGAAGAGTCGGATCGTCAGCGAGAACGGGCGGATGACGAGCAGCTCGAGCAGCTGAATCGGCGACAGCAGGATGTAGATCGGCGCGGGCACGCCCTTCGGGAAGAGCTCGTCACGCAGGAAGTGGCCGAGGCCCTTCTCGCGGATGCCGGCGATCCAGTACTGGCAGAAGCACCACATGGCGAACACCAGCGGCAGCGTGATCGTCGCGGAGGCTGCGATGTTGAAGCCCGGGATGATGCCGCACAGGTTGAACACCAGCAGCGTGCAGAACACGGTGGTGACCATCGGCACGTAGCGCTTGCCACGCACCTCGCCCATCACCTGGTAGACGATCTGGTCGCGCACGAACTCGATCAGCCATTCGACCGCGCCCTGCCAACGGCCCGGAATCAGCTTCACGCGGTGCGCGGTGATGCCCAGCACGATCAGCATGATGATGGTCGCGAGAATGCGGACCAGGATGATTCGGTTGATGGCGAACGGGGTTCCCTGGAACAGCAGTTCCGGAGGGAGAAAATCGTCGATGCTCGGGTACTCCGGTTGCGTGGCACTCGCCAACGTCAGCGAGTTGAGTGCAGCACCAATCATTCGCGCCTCCTGCTTCTTCTAGTCAGGTGTCAGTTTAGACCAACTGGGTCGGCGAATGTGACGTGTCGATGAATTCGTCTTCCGTCTTCCCTCTTCGGAACCACCGGCCTCGGCATGGGGTCGGGCCGGCGTCGAGCTCCGAAATTGACTGATTGCCGATTATTGGCCGGTCTTGGGACAAAACCAAATGGCCGCCACATCGGCGTGTTGTCGTATTACATCGTTGGAACGACGCGGGTTTCCGGCTTTTTCAAGCGGTTTTCCAGAAGTAATCCGTTGCCATATTGTGACCATTTACCAGACCAAATAATGGACGTTCACTGTCCGCATCGCAAGCAGGCCGGCTCCGAAGCAACCCGAAATCGGCCTTGGATCAGCCCCGGATCACCCCGTAGCCGTCGTGCGCGAACGGCGCGAAACCGTCCTTGCGGGGTCCGCCCGGCTCATGCCGGATCGACCGGTCCGTGCCGAGCCGCTTCTCGGCCCGCAGTTCCGGCACCTCCGTCAGGTCGTACGGCGTGGTCTGGTACACCCAGTTGAGCCAGTTGCGCCACAGCAGGTTCGCGTGCGCGCGCCACGCGAACAGCGGCTCGATCGACGGGTCATCGTGCGGGAAGTAGTTCTTCGGGAACGGCACGTTGCTCATGCCCTTCGCCATGTCGCGCTCGTACTCCTCGGCGAGCGTGTACTTGCCGTACTCCCAATGCCCGAGCGCGAACACCTCGGAGAAATCGCGCGTGGCGATGAGCCCCGGCCCCGACTCCGGCCCCCACGTGAGGATCTGCAGATCGGGGTTGGCGCGCACATCGCGCTCGTCCACGCCGGCGAGGCGCGAGTGCGGCTGCAGCGCGATCTCGTCGAAGCCGTTCGTCAGGAAGCAGTATTCGTCCTGCAGATACTGCGGGAACACGCCGAACACCTTCTCGGCGTAGTCGACCTTGCGCACGCCGTAGCGCCGGTAGAGCGCGCCCATCGCGCCCCAGCACAGGTACATCGTGGAGAACACGTGCGTGGACGCCCAGTCGAGAATCGTCTGGAACTCCTCCCAGTAGTCCACCTCCTCGAACGGCATGTGCTCGACGGGGGCGCCGGTGACGACGAAGCCGTCATAGTAGTTGTCGGCGAACGCGTCGAGGTTCTCGTAGAACTTGAGCAGATGGTCGGCGGACACGTGCGTGGCCTCGTGCGTCGAGGTCTTCATGAAGTCGACCTCGACCTGCAGCGGGGATTTCGAGATGAGACGCAGCAGCTGGGTCTCGGTCTCGATCTTCTTGGGCATGAGGTTCAGGATCACCAGCTTGAGCGGGCGGACGCGTTGACGCTCCGCCTCGGGCTTCTCAAGCGCGAAGATGCGCTCCGAGTCGAGGATGGCTCTGGCCGGCAGGCCGCTGGGAATCTTGATAGGCATGTCTTCATTATGGCCATAACGCGGATTTGCCGCACGTCGCAGGCTTCCCCGACGCCATACTTCTTTCTTATCGCGGATTATCAACCCCCGCCCCGCGAACCACGCAAACGCGACACGCCGATAGCGCTCCGATTTGACGTATACCGATTCGCCGGTATCTTAGATAGAGCTGTCGCAAAGACAAGCCGACGCGGGGTGGAGCAGCTCGGTAGCTCGCTGGGCTCATAACCCAGAGGTCCATGGTTCAAATCCATGCCCCGCTACCAACAGAAAACGCTAGGAATCACAACGATTCCTAGCGTTTTTCGTTTTCCGAGCCGGGCGCTTGCCGGGCAGATACCCCCTCAGCCGGCTTCGCCGCCAGCTCCCCCTGAAGGGGGGCGCAAACCGCTGGTCACCCTTCAGAGAAGCAGTCCACTGTAGGTGGGCCGCCACGGAGGCGGACCTCTGCTACAGGCTCCGGCGCTTGATCACGGCGAGGATGAACGCGCCCACCGCGAGCGCGGAGATGCCCACGCCGAACACGAATCCCACGTTCACGCCGGTCTGGGGCAGCGGTTCCTTCGGCTCGTCCGGTTTGCACTCCTCCTCCACCGGTTCGCACGGCTCGTCGGGGTTGTCGGGTTCGCATGGCTCGACCGGTTCCTCGGGCTCGCACGGCTCCTCGGGTTCCTCCGGTTCGCATGGCTCGACCGGCTCATCCGGTTCGCAGGGTTCCTCCGGCTCCTCCGGTTCGCACGGCTCCTCGGGCTCGCACGGCTCGTCCGGCTCCTCGACGGTTACGCGCGTGTGCTCCCATTTGTCGTCGTAGCGGCTGGCGGCGGGCATCACGCGGTCGTCGCCGGCGAATTTCCAGACGAACACGTACCAGCCGTGGCCGTCCGCCTTGATCTCGACCGGATTGCCGTGCGCGTCGGGCGATCCCGCTCCCACGCGGATCCGCCCGTTGACGGCCGGATACTCCCAGGTGCCCACGAGTCGGTGGTTGGCGTCCTCGGCGGGCTCCTCGGCACCCTTCGGCTCGTATGCGTCATCGTTCGCGGGATCGTCCGGGTCGCCGGACCACCAGACGCTCACCTGCGCGAGCGGCTGGTCGGCGCCGATGCCGTAGGCCTCGTCGCCGGCGAACGTGCCGTGGTCGTCGGGGAATCCCTTCACCGTGATCGTGTCGCTCAGGTGCGAGCCGACCTGCGCCGCGTGCTCGGTGACGGTCGATTCGACCTCCAGCTTCGCGCGGTTCGAGTTGCTTTCGGTCGCGTCGAGGAACGGCGTGACCACGTCAGCGAGCACGTATTCCTTGGCTTCGTCGCTCTGTTTCGACGCGTCGATCGCCCACACCCAGGTGCCGAAGCCGCCGCGCGCGGGCGCGTGGTACGGCTTGCCGTCCTTGCCGGTCGCCTTCGCGGTCACCTGCTGTCCGGCGCCGGTGAACGTCGCCTCGCCTTGGGCGGCCGGCTCGTAGCCGCGTCGTTTCACGCGCGCGAGGAAGTCCTCGACGCTTTCGCCTTCCTTCGGTTCCATGCGGTCGACGAGCCGGTCGGCGGGGATGTCGTCGAAGTACCAGCCGTCGGCGACGAGCTTCAATCCGTCCTTCCAGTGATCGTCGTCGCCGGCCACGCCGGAGGTCACCTGGTCGCCGACCTCCTGCCCGGCGTCGACGATCTTCGCCGCGGTGACGGTGGCGAGCGTCGGCGTGAAGTCCTTGCGCACGCGGAAGGCGACGCCCACGTTGGACACGCTTTCCTGCTTGCCGAATCCGATGTAGTCCTGGTCGCTGACGAACTGTTCGATGCGCGGACGGTCGTAGCTTGAGTGGACCTTCACCTCGCCTTTGCCGGTGGCGGTCCACGTGTGCCGTATCGGTTTCAGATCGGTCACGCCGCTCACGACGGCGCCCGCCGCGCCGCCGTCGCCCGCGTCGAACCGCGCCGGGCCTTCGATGCGCAGTTCGTAGCGGATGCCGGCGATGCCCTGGCCGCCGGCGTTGGTCACCTGCACGTCGACCCATCCGTTGCGCACGCCGTCGACCGTTTCGGATTCGACGCGGATGCCCATCGGCACGCGCGCGCCCGCCTCCTGCCACAGTTCGGCGGCCCGCGCGTCGAGTCCGGGATGCCGTTGCAGGATCGCCGCGTAGTGCCGTTGCCATTCGCCCGGATCCGCGTCGAAGTGGTCGTGCACGAGGATGCCGATGGCGGCATGGGTGCGTGCGTCGCGGTTCTCCCGATAGTGGTCGGCGAGCCATCCGATGCGTCTCGCCGCCTCGCCGTCGTCGCGGATGTGCGACGACGAGTAGCTGGTTCCGGCGGTCTTGCCGGCTTCCATGCAGTAGACGAGGCGTCCGTCGGCGGTTCTGGTGATCGCGCCGATCCGTTGCCCCTTCAGCGTGCCCACGTCGTATTCGAGATACGTGTTCACCGGCGCCCAGCTCATGCCGCCGTCGGCGAGCGCCGCGGGTACGCCGACGGCCATCATCGTCATCATCGCCGATATGGCCGCGATGATCGCGGCGAGACTGGGGCGCTTCCGTGCGCGCGTCTCACCATGCGACCCGAGATTCGATTCGTCGGTCATGCTCGTGTCCTCCCTGTCCTGCGCCCCGATGGGGCGCTGCTTGTTCCCTACGTCCGCCCTCGTGCCGGGGCCGTCGGACGGATGCGTTCATGTTCGCGGAAACGGGCGGCGCGCACCCCGTTTTCCGGGCCTTGTGGTCGGAGCCCCCGAGGCCGGGCGTGTTGTGGATAAGTTCAAACGTTTGCTTGTCCACATTCCGCCGATTCGGGGCGCTTCCCGCGACGGTCGTCCACAAACGTTGTCGCCCGTCCACCGGGTTATCCACCGCGACGGGCCGAAAAGGCTGTATTTCCGGCACACCCGCCCCTACAATGGGTGCCGTGGCACATCCAAGGTCGCGTGGCCGCAACATTGCGCTGCGGTCCGTGCGATACGTGTGAGAAGTAAGGAGGAGGTCGCCATGTCGAAGACGACCAACAGCGATACGAACAACGCCGTGGCCGATACGAAGTCGGAGGATCACGAGGCGGCAACGGCGGAGAAGGGCGTCAAGACCGCGAAGACCACGAGGAAGAGGACCACCACGCGCCGCCGCAAGGCCGCGAAGCCGACCCAGGTCGAGGTCACCGTCGTGGGCGAGACCCCGGCGCAGTCGATTCCCGTCACCGAACCGGGCCAGTTCGGCCGCATCAACATCATGGACGTCACGCCGAACGAGGAGCGCGGCGTCTACCCGGCGCGCGTCGAGCTGGGCGAGCCGTTCGAAGTCACCGCGCAGGTGTTCATCGAAGGCCGCACGAAGGTTGGCGCCACCGCGGTCGTGCGCAACCACCGCGGCAAGGAGATGCAGCGCATCCCGATGACCTGCGCCAACCCGGGTCTCGACCGTTGGGCCGTGACCCTGACCTGCGGCGAGCATTCCGACGTGAAGCCGTGGGAGCCGGAGTTCGCCCAGATCAAGCGCCAGCTTGGCGAATGGTCCGTCACCGTCGAGGGCTGGGAGGACACCTACCGTTCCTGGCTGCACGACGCCGCCATCAAGGTGAAGGTGAACGACGACGTCGAGAACGCGCTGATCTCCGGCGCGCAGCTGCTCGACCGCTGGGCGCACACCCCGGACGCGAAGCTCAAGGCCGCCCAGCGCAAGGTGCTCGAGGCCGCCGCGAAGACGATGGCCGACGAGACCCTCTCCCCCGAGGATCGTCTCGCCGCCGCCACGACCGCCGAGGTCACCGAGCTGCATGAGACGAACCCGCTGCGCGACGGCCTGTCGGAGAGCGCCCCGCAGCGCTTCCTGGTCCAGCGCCCGAAGTCCAGCTTCGCCGCCTGGTACCAGTTCTTCCCGCGTTCCGAGGGCGCGTATGTGGACGAGGAGACCGGCAAGATCGTGCAGGGCACGCTGAAGACCTCCGTCTCCGGCCTGGAGCGCGCGAAGGCCGAGGGCTTCGACATCGTGTACCTGCCGCCGATCTTCCCGATCGGCCACACGAACCGCAAGGGCAAGGACAACTCCCTCGTCGCCGGCCCGGACGATCCGGGTTCGCCGTTCGGCATCGGCTCCGAGCTCGGCGGCCACGACACCGTGGACCCGCTGCTCGGCACGATGGACGATTTCAAGGCCCTGTGCGCGAAGGCGCATGAGCTGGGGCTGGAGATCGCGCTCGACTTCGCCCTGCAGTGCTCGCCCGACCACCCGTGGGTGAAGGAGCACCCGAACTGGTTCCGCACCAAGCCGGACGGCACGATCGCGTTCGCCGAGAACCCGCCGAAGAAGTACCAGGACATCTACCCGATCGACTTCAACGCGGACATGCCGGGCATCGAGCGCGAGGTCGAACGCATCATGGACCTGTGGGTCGAGGCGGGCGTGACGATCTTCCGCGTCGACAACCCGCACACGAAGCCGGTGCGCTTCTGGCAGGACGTCATCGCCGCGGTCACGAAGAAGCACCCGGAGGTGCTGTTCCTCGCCGAGGCGTTCACCCGCCCGGGCATGATGCGCGCGCTGAGCTACGTGGGCTTCACCCAATCGCACTGCTACTTCCCGTGGCGCAACACGAAGGAGCAGCTGGAGGAGTACCTCGGCACCACGAACGGCGACGACGGCTACTACCAGCACAACACGTTCTGGCCGACCACGCCGGACATCCTCACCGCCTACGTGCGCGACAACGGCATCGCCGGCCACGCGGTGCGCGCGGTGCTCGCCGCGATGGGCTCGCCGAGCTGGGGCATCTACAACGGCTTCGAGCTGATCGAGAACCAGCAGCGCGACGGCTTCGAGGAGCAGCGCAACAACGAGAAGTACGAGATCAAGGTGCGCGACTGGTCCGAGGCGGACAAGTTCGGCATCGCCGAGCTGCTCACCTCGCTCAACCGCATCCGCCGCGAGCATGTGGAGGCGTTCAGCTACCACAACCTGCACGTGCTGGAGACCAGCGACCCGAACATCGTCGCGTTCGCGCGCCACACGCCGGCGAACCTGACGAAGTCCGGCAAGCCGGAGACGCTGATCGTGGTCGTCAACCTCGACTGCCACAACGCGCATCAGGCGATGGTCCACTTCGAGATGCCGGAGTTCGGCGTCGATCCGAAGTGGGGCGCGCATCTGCGCGACGAGCTGACCGGCCGCGACTTCGCCTGGGGCTGGGACAACTTCGTCTCGCTCGCCCCGTGGGCGGATGTGGCGCACGTGTTCAGCGTCGTGCACGAATACGGCGAATGATTCCGCCCGCCGCGTGTTTCGCGGTAAGGTGATTAGCGAACAACAACCAATCAAGGAGAAACCGAAATGGCTGAAACCTTCAACGTCGTGGTCGAGATCCCGCGCGGTTCGAAGAACAAGTACGAAGTCGACCAGGAGACGGGCCGCGTCTTCCTGGACCGCGAGCTGTTCACCGCCATGGGCTACCCGGACGACTACGGCTACATCGAGGGCACGCTGGGCGAGGACGGCGATCCGCTGGACGCGCTCGTCATGGTCCGCAACTCCGTGTTCCCGGGCTGCGTCATCGAGTGCCGCGCCGTGGGCCTGTACCACATGGAGGACGAAGAGGGCGGCGACGACAAGGTGCTGTGCGTGCCGGCCGATGTCCGCTACGACGACATCCAGGACGTCAAGGACGTCAACGAGTACCACCTGAAGGAGATCAAGCACTTCTTCGAGCAGTACAAGGCCCTCGAGCCCAACAAGGAAGTCCTCCCGGGCGACTACTGGACCGGTGCGGACGTCGCCGAGAAGGAAATCAAGGAAGCGCGCGAGCGCCTTGCTGAGGCGTCTAAGTGACAGTCCAGTGGACTGTCACTAGCCGAAGTGAGCGGCTTGCCGCGAAGCACGCGTGAAACGCGTGACGCGAAGTGATTTCGCGTGATTAGGCTCCCCTTGCAGGGGAGCTGGCCCGCGAAGCGGGACTGAGGGGTAGTCGGATCAAGCATCCACTACCCCTCAGTCGTCTCCGACGACAGCTCCCCTGCAAGGGGAGCCGGTTTCACTGGAGCTACATGCCCCATCGAACGACGACGGCCCTTCTGCAAGGGGAGCCGAAAGACCGGCATCGGTATATAATCGAATACCGTAATTTCACCTAGGCGTAGGCGGCGTGTGGGAACGCTGGTCGAGGCCCATCCCGTGGTGACGGCCATCGGGCCGCCGGGGGATGAACCATTCACGCACACACCATGATTTCGATGATTATCCAATCGTTGCTGATTTCCGTTTCCGTTTCGATGGACGCGTTCGCCGTGTCCATCGGCAAGGGCCTGACCGTGAAGAAGGCACGGTTCATCGACGCCCTGAAATACGGCCTGTGGTTCGGCGGGTTCCAGGCGCTGTTCCCGCTGCTCGGCATCTTCGCCGCCTCCGCGTTCGCCTCCTACGTGACGAGCGTGGACCACTGGATCATCTTCTTCCTGCTGGCCGTGATCGGCGGCAACATGATCCGCGAATCGTTCGAGGAGGACGAGGAGAACGCGAAGGAGACGCCCGAATTCGACTGGAAGCACATGCTGCCGCTCGCCGTGGCGTGCAGCATCGACGCGTTCGCCGTGGGCGTGAGCCTGGGTCTCATGAAGGTCAACATCGCGTTCACGGTCGCCGCGATGGGCGTGGTGACCGGCCTGTTCTCGATCGCCGGCATCTACATCGGCCGCGCGTTCGGCGCCCGCTGGCAGAAGCCCGCACAGATCGCCGGCGGCGTGGTGCTGATCCTCATCGGCGTCAAGGTGCTCCTCGAACACCTGGGCATCATCGCGTTCTGAGCTCGGACTTCGCTGCCTCCCTCTGACGAGGGAGGTGTCATCGCGAAGCGATGACGGAGGGAGAGAAGAAGAGCGGCCGTAGGCCGCGGGGGAAACTGAATCGGCCTCCGGCCGATGCCTTGTCTCCCCCGCGGCCTACGGCCGCGGTCTCTCCCCCACCCGGCTTCGCCGGGAGCCCCCTCGTCAGAAGGGGCCGGATGCGGATAAGCCTCAACCGACGATCTGCAGGAGCAGGGCGGCGGCGAAGACGACGAGACCGTAGAACATGACGGGCAGCAGTGCGACGCCGATCCAGGGGGCACGCTGCGCCGGATCCGGATCGAGCTCCCTAAGCCACCATACGGAGGCGTAGGCGAGCACGAGCGCGAACAGCACCATCACCACGACCACGCCGGCGAACAGGCCGTCGGACACCCTGAACCCGCCGGAGACCACGTACGGGATGAAGTACCAGCCGGCGAGCGAGATCGACGCGGCGCCGCCGGTCACGCAATGCGACAGGGCGCGGATGAGATGCGAACGCTCCTCGCGCAGCATCTGCCGTCCGAACGAGACGATGGTGAGCACGACGAGCAGGCCGGCCACGGCGGCCGCCCAGCGAATCTCGTCGGAGTTCGCGTCGAACAGGGCGCCACGCGCGTCATCCTTCACCATGAACAGTCCGCCCGCGGCGGGGAACGCGACGAACACCAGCGACAGCGCGCCGGCGATGATTCCGATCACCCGGTCCACGATCGTCGCGCGGAACGGCCAGAACACGTGGAACAGCACAAGCGCCACGGCCAACAGCACGATCACGGCCATCTGCGCGACGATGCCGGCTCCCGCGCCGGCCAGCCCCCACACGGCGCCGACCACGATGAGCAACGCGTACGCGAGCGCCTGCACGCCGAGCATCGCCCCGCGCTTGGCGTTCCACTGGCTTACGGCTTCACCGGTCATACCAATCCACTCCCGAATCCACAATGCGGCCTCTTAACTGCACCAATCCTACCCGCCGCGGCGGATGCCGGGCCGCCACCCGCCGGACATCCGCGCAAGCTCCCGCCGCACGCCGCCGAACCCACGGCACCGCACGCCGGCCATATCCGCGACCGCATCGCAGACGCCATCGCATAGTGGACATGACCACATGGTGGATGCATCCCCGCCCCGATTTCCCCCGTTTTCGCATCGGTTTTCCCATCCCGGTCCGCGTCGGAGCAGCCGCCGACTCCCGGAAACGCAACGTTTTCCGCACGCATATTGCCGCTTGTTGTCACAGAAGTTAACATCATGTGTCCCATCTGTGCGCGTACAATGAGGCGCAGAATTCGTAAGGGTCTCCATCACGAATCTCCGATTCGGCGCGCCACACCCGTCTCGGTCATTCCCGCAATGGTCGCCTTCCATCTGACAAGGCCCGGCCCGCGCCGGAGCCCGATACAAGAGAGGGGCAAGACGTGACTGATCTGACGTTGATGACGTTCGCAAGCAACCCCGCCTCCGTGCTGCCGTCGCTCGCCCTGCTCTCCCACCGCGTACGCGTCCTGCCGATGGACGCGGCCAGTCTGGTGAAGATGCCGGAGAACACGATCCTGTTCCTCGACGCGCGCGACGATCTGGCCACCGCGAAGACCCTGTGCAATCTCATCCACGCGTCCGGCCTGTCCACGCCGATCGTGCTGATCCTCACCGAGGGCGGCTTCACCGTCGTCAACTCGCAGTGGGGCATCGCCGACGTGGTCGTCGCGACCGCCTCCCCCGCCGAGGTCGAAGGCCGTCTGCGCCTCGTCTCCGAACGCGGCAACGCACCTGCCGCGAGCGCGAGCACGGCCGCGGGTGACAAGGGCGTGACCACGGAGGACGGCCAGATCCGTTCCGGCGACCTCATCGTGGACACGAACGGCTACACCGCCTCCCTGCACGGCCGCCCGATCGATCTGGCGTACAAGGAGTTCGAACTGCTCAAGTATCTCGTGCAGCATCCCGGCCGCGTGTTCACGCGCGCGCAGCTGCTGCAGGAGGTGTGGGGCTACGACTACTACGGCGGCACGCGAACCGTCGACGTGCACATCCGTCGTCTGCGCGCCAAGCTCGGCGGCGAATACGAGCATCTCATCGGCACCGTGCGCAACGTCGGCTACCGTTTCGACCCGCCGGACGAGGAGTCCGAGGAGTCGGCCGCCAAATCCGCCGCGCGCAACGCGCCGAAGGGCGAGTGACGGCGCGGGCCGTCATCGATCATCCGAGCGCGATCATCCCAATCACCCAGAGCATCCGATATGCCACGTGAATCGAAGCGGGCCCGCGTCGCCCGCATGCACGACGAATACGCGATCCTCACCGGACTGTTCCCCGAACCGAAGTGCGCACTCGACTTCTCGACGCCGCTACAACTGCTCATCGCGACCGTGCTGAGCGCGCAGACCACCGACAAACGCGTCAACACGGTCACGCCGGAACTCTTCGCCCGTTACCCGGACGCCGCGGCGCTGGCCGTCGCGAATCCCGAAGACGTGGAGGACATCATCCATCCACTCGGCTTCTACCGGTCCAAGACGAAGCATCTGCTGGGACTCGCCGCCGCGCTCGACGAGCGTTTCGGCGGCGAGGTGCCACGCACGATGGCGGAACTCACGAGCCTGCCGGGCGTGGGCCGCAAAACGGCGAACGTCGTGCTCGGCAACGCGTTCGGCGTGCCCGGCTTCCCCGTCGACACGCACGTGATGCGCGTGACCGGACGCCTGCGCTGGCGCAGCGACTGGCGCGACCGTCACCCCGATCCGGTGGCCGTCGAGAAGGAGATCACCGCATGCTTCCCGCCCGAGGAGTGGACGGATCTGAGCCACCGGCTCATCCTGTTCGGACGTGCGGTCTGCCACGCGCGCACGCCCGAATGCGCCGACTGCCCGCTCGCCGCCACCTGTCCGTCCGCGCCGTCCGTCGCGTAGCCTCCCGCCCCTTCCGCACCTCGCCGGCGGACTTCCGCGTAGACTGAGCCACATGGCGAATCACGGCAACGGCACACGCAATCCACGCAACGGCAACGCCCTCGACGAACTCAGACGCTGGGGCGTCTTCCTCGGCGTCGCGCTGGCGCTCTCCGCGCTCGTCTGGCTCGGCTGGACGGTCGTGCGGAACCGCGACGTCGCCGCCGTGTTCGAAGACGGCGACGCGGCGGACGGTGCCGTGACGATCGGACTGACCGGCGTGCCCGACTCGCTCGACATCCGTACCGCGTCCGGCGCGCAGTCCGACCGATTGAGCCGCGTGCTCCTCGGCAACGTGTACGAGACGCTGCTCGACGTGGACGACAAGAACCAGATCACCGGCGGTCTCGCGTCGAAGTGGGAGACGTCGGCGGACGGCAAGACGCTCACGCTCACGATGCGCTCCGGCCTCACGTTCGCGAACGGCCACACGCTCGACTCGACCGACGCCGTGTGGTCGATCCAGCAGGCCGTGGAAGGCAAATGGCCGGACGCGGAGGCGAAGTTCAAGCGCCTCGCCTCCGTCACGAACCCGAATCCGACGACGGTGGTCATCACGCTCAGCGAGCCGGATCCGACGCTCACGCGCACGCTCACCGGCCGCCTCGGCATCGTCTACGATTCGGAGGCGAAGATCGACTACGCGAAGCAGACCGCCGGTTCCGGCCCGTTCACCGTCGACTCGTTCAGGGACGGCGTGATGACGCTCAAGGCGCGTTCCGGCGGCGGCGCGAAGGTCGGCACCGTCACGCTCAAGTATTACGCCGACGACGACACGATGATGAAGCAGGCCGATTTCGGCGGCCTCGACATGGTCCTGCCGGATTCCGCGACCTCCGCCGACCATCTCAACGGCGATTCCTCGTTCACGACGACGACCGGTTCCAGCACGCGCAAGGTGACGCTGCTCTACAACAACGACGCCGACTCGATCCTCTCCGACGTGCAGGCGCGGCAGGCGATGCGCCTCATGCTCGACAAGTCCGCGCTGGCGAACGGCCGCGCGGACGTCGCGCAGGTGCTCGGCGGCCCGATCGGCCCGCTCGAACCCGGCTACGAGGACCTCACCTCCATACTGCCGTTCGACAGCGCGAAGGGACGGTCGATGATGAGCTACTTCTCCTCCGGATACATCGGCACGCTGAAGCTCGTCACCACGGCCACGTACACGTCGCTGGCGCAGGCGATCGCCGCGCAGTACCAGACGGTGGGCATCCCCGTCGACGTGGAGACGGTCGACGCCACGCAGCTCGACCAGCGCGCGCAGTCACGCGACTTCCAGCTCATGCTCACCGAACTCGACGGCGAGGACGGATCGGCGATCTTCGCGACGCCCGACTCGACGCCGCACTACACGAACGCGGACGCGCAGTCGCAGTACGCGGCGGCGGCGGGCGCCGCGAACGAGACGGACTATGCGAACGGACTGAAGACGTACGCGCGCACGGTGAGCGAGGACGCGGCCAGCGACTGGCTGTACGCGAAGCGCAACGCGGTCGCCGTGAAGAAGACGCTGAACGGCTATCCCACCCAGCTCACCGACACCCGACTGCCGTTGAAGGACCTCGCAAAACAGTAGGCGTTGTCACCTAAGCCGCATAAACTCGCGTGTATGACTGAAGCCAAATCCATCACGGCCAACCTCACCCCGCTCCCCGACCGCGTGGGCGTGGACGGCCTCGAAGACAAGTGGCGTGCCGTCTGGGACGAACAGGGCACCTACAAGTTCAACGACACCCGCGACCGCAAGGCCGTGTACTCCATCGACACCCCGCCGCCCACCGTGTCCGGCCACCTGCACGTGGGCCACGTGTTCTCCTACACGCACACGGACGTGATCGCCCGCTTCAAGCGCATGCAGGGCTTCGACGTGTTCTACCCGATGGGCTGGGACGACAACGGCCTGCCGACCGAGCGTCGCGTGCAGAACTACTACGGCGTGCGCGTCGACACCTCCCTCAAGTACGATCCGGACTTCAAGCCGCCGTTCGAAGGCACCGACGGCAAGAAGATCGACGCCAAGGACCAGGTGCCGTGCTCCCGCCAGAACTTCATCGAACTGTGCGAGAAGCTGACCGCCGAGGACGAGAAGCTGTTCGAGGCGCTGTGGCGCAAGCTGGGTTTGTCGATCGACTGGTCGCAGACCTACCACACGATCGGCGAGCACCCGCGCCGCGTCGCCCAGAAGGCGTTCCTGCGCAATCTCGCCCGCGGCGAGGCCTACCAGAAGGACGCCCCCGGCCTGTGGGACGTGACCTTCCAGACCGCCGTGGCCCAGGCCGAGCTCGAATCCCGCGAATACCCGGGCTTCTACCACAAGGTGGCGTTCCGTTTCGAGGACGGCACCCCGATCTACATCGAGACGACCCGCCCCGAGCTGCTGGCCGCCTGCGGCGCGCTGATCGCGCACCCGGACGACGAGCGCTACAAGCAGTACTTCGGCCAGTACGTCTACTCCCCGCTGTTCAAGGTGAAGGTGCCGATCCTCGCGCACCCGGCCGCCGAGATGGACAAGGGCGCCGGCATCGCCATGTGCTGCACCTTCGGCGACGTGACCGACGTCGAATGGTGGCGTGACCTCGACCTGCCGACCCGTCCGATCATCCAGCGCAACGGCCGCATCATCATGAACGTGCCGGACTGGATCACCGACGAGGGCGGCAAGGCGATCTTCGCGGAGACCGAAGGCAAGACCACGTTCTCCGCCCGCAAGATCATCGTCGACCACCTGCGCGAGTCCGGCGACCTGGACGGCGAGCCGACGCCGACGAAGCGTATGACGAACTTCTACGAGAAGGGCGACAAGCCGCTCGAGATCGTCACCTCCCGCCAGTGGTACCTGAAGAACGGCGGCACCGACCAGAAGCTGAACGCCGAGCTCATCGAGCGCGGCCGCGAGCTCGAATTCCACCCGGACTTCATGCGCGTGCGCTACGAGAACTGGGTGCACGGCCTGAACGGCGACTGGCTGATCTCCCGCCAGCGCTTCTTCGGCGTGCCGTTCCCGCTGTGGTACCCGGTCAAGGAGGACGGTTCGGCCGACTACGACCATCCGATCACCCCGTCCGAGGACATCCTGCCGATCGACCCGACCACCGACGTGCCGTCCGGCTACACCGAGGACCAGCGTGACGTGCCCGGCGGCTTCACCGCCGAGAAGGACATCATGGACACGTGGGCGACCTCCTCGCTCACTCCGCAGATCGTGACCCGCTGGGAGGAGCCCGGCGAGGAGAATCAGGCCCTGTTCAAGGCCACGTTCCCGATGGATCTGCGCCCGCAGGGCCAGGACATCATCCGCACCTGGCTGTTCAGCTCCGTGGACCGCGCGCACCTCGAGAACAAGTGCCTGCCGTGGAAGCACACGACGCTCTCCGGCTGGATCCTCGATCCGGACCACAAGAAGATGTCGAAGTCCAAGGGCAACGTCGTCGTGCCGAACAAGCCGATCGAGCAGTTCGGCGCCGACGCGGTGCGCTACTGGGCCGCCGCCGCGCGCCTCGGCCTGGACGCCACCTACGACGAGGGTCAGATGAAGATCGGTCGCCGTCTGGCGATCAAGCTGCTCAACGCGACGAAGTTCGCGCTGGCCATCGGCCGCGAGGACGAGAACCACCACGTGTCCTCCGGCACCGAGGCGGTCTGGGATCCGGCCGACGTGACCGAGCCGCTCGACCGCGCCGCCATGGCCCGCATGGCGCTCGTGGTTCGCGAGGCGACCGCCGCGCTGAACAACTACGAGCACTCCAAGGCGCTCGAGGCCATCGAGAACTACTTCTGGCAGTTCTGCGACGACTACATCGAGCTGGTGAAGAACCGCGCCTACGGCACCGCCGACGCGACCGGCCACGTGCCTTCCGAGGCGGCCGTGCGTTCCGCGCGTACCGCGCTGGGTCTCGGCCTCGATGCGTTCACCCGCCTGCTCGCGCCGTTCCTGCCGTACGCCACCGAAGAGGTGTGGAGCTGGATGCACGCCGGTTCCGGCTCGGTGCACCGCGCCGCATGGCCGACCCCGGACGTGTACGAGGCGGCCGCGTTCAAGGTGGCCCCGGAGCTGCTCAACCACGCCGGCGAGGCGCTGGCCGCGCTGCGTGGCATCAAGTCCAAGGCGAAGGTCTCGATGAAGACGCCGATCCTGTCCGTCACGCTGGGCGTGGCCGACGACGTGCGCGAATCGCTGGCCGGTGCGCTGGACGACATCGCCGAAGCCGGCCGCGTGGTGGGCAAGATCCAGTTCGCCGGTCTCGCCGCCGCCGTCAAGGCCGCCAAGGAGACCGTCGACGCCGCCCGTGCGGCAGCGAAGGACGCCGCCAAGGAGGCCAAGGCCGAAACCGAGGCCGCCGCCGAAATCATCGTCGAGCAGTCCGAACTCGGCGAGCCCCCGGCCAAGAAGCCGCGCAAGTAACAGCGGTCTCGCTAACGCAAGCGGGTGCGGGTGCGGTGGTCTCCCGCCGCGCAGCGAGTGTCCCTGCCCTTTGCCTCCCTCTGATGAGGGAGGTGGCGTGCAGCGCCGGAGGGAGAGACCGCGCCACAGGCGCCAAAGACCCGCACTCCGCGCATCCGATTCCCGCTCCCCCTTTCAGGGGGAGCTGTCCGGCCAAAGGCCGGACTGAGGGGGCAAGAAGGCCCAACCCTTCCATCCACCTCACCTCAAGGGGCTCCGACCACTACACCCGGTCGGAGCCCCTCTCTTATTCCCATGGTGCGGCAACACACTTTCTCCATAACGTTGGAGTTCCGCCATTTTCACACACCGCACCATGGGAGGATTACCGCACCATGGGATCACGCACCTCGGGCAGGACAATCGTTATCCTCGCGTCAGAGTCGTTATCGCCGCGTGATAATCAGCCATTGATAATGGCTTATAACCAAAGTCTGTAATTCATAGCTCATGTCGCATTTGGAATCCAACTATTCTGGAAAATCATTCGATGATGGGAACAATCAGGGGGACATTTCTCATCCTTTCATCGTTCCAGATATTTCGATTTCAAGGAGCGAATATCATGAACAAACGTGAACGCGTGCATGCGGCACTCAACGGCGAACCCGTCGACCACGTCCCGGCGGCTTTCTGGTTCCATTTTTCCGGCGATGAGGCGGAGGGGGAAACCAACGTGCAGGCGCACCTCAGGTATTTCCGTGAAGCCGACCTCGATTTCATCAAAATCATGGATGATGGATACACGTGGTATCCGGCACCGGCCGAAGTCGCGACCGAGGGACGTTGGGATCTCGTCAAGCCCTTGACCGCCGATCATCCATACATCACCGGGCAGGTCGAGCGCGCGAAACGCATCGTCGACGAACTTGGCGGCGAGGCGTACGCGTTCTACAACGTCTTCAGCCCATTGATTGTTCTTCGATTCATCTATGACGCCGCAGGCAGGGGCTTCGATGCGGTTACGGCCGATCTCAAAGCCCATCCGATCGAGGTGATGGAAGCCCTCGACGCGATTGCGGTCACCCAGGCACTGCTGTCTAGATTGGTCATCGAAGAGTCTGGCGTGGACGGTATCTACTACAGCGTGCAAGGCGCCGAGCCCAGTCGATTCACGCTTGAGGAGCATCACCGCTTGGTGCGTCCAAGCGATTTGTATGTGCTCGACCATGCGAACCGTTATTCCGAGACCAATATCGCGCACCTGTGCGGATGGGCGGGCAACCGCAACGATCTCGATAAATGGCGGGATTACCCGGCGAAGGTCGTCAATTGGGCGGTGTCGGTCGAGGGCCTGTCGCTGATTGACGGACGAGCGTTCTTCGGCAACCGCACCGTACTGGGCGGATTCGAGACCCATTGGGACGGCAAGGTGCGTCAGGGAATCATCTATGACGGCACCGAGGAACAAATCAAGGACTACACCCGTAAGCTGATTCTCGACTTCGGCAAACGAGGCCTCATCCTCGGCGGCGACTGTACGGTCGATGCGTCGATCGATTGGGAGCACATCCGCTGGATACGTGAAGCGTCCGCCGAATTGTAATCCATCATGAGATTCAAAATATAAATCGGAACAACTGGTTTTCTTGTTTGATTACTGCAAAGTCGGCGGTTGAGAACCATTCATAAATAACATGTATGCCGTCAACACGGAACGTGACTTGCGACATCCATGTCAACGGCATACGGTCAAAATCAACGTTGCAACGGCATTGTGGCATTCGAATCAAATCCGCAATCCAACAACGATAAAAATCGGGGTATACAAAGCCATATACAGAGGGGAAAATCATATGGCCATTCATATCATCAAGCGCTTTTGGCGCAGAATAGCCGCCGCGGGGATCGCCGTGGCCTGCACGGCCGGATTGGCCGCATGCGGCGTGAACACCGGCGCCGGCACCACGGCGAGCGGCGGATCGGGGTCGTCGCAGTCGGGGGACACCATCCGCTACGCATTGTGGAGCAACCCGAACGGCCAGTTCAACCCGGTGACCTATTTCACCGACTACGACCGCGCAATCATCTTCAACGTGTACAGCCGACTCGTCGTGCTCGACAAGGACCAGAACTACCAGCCGTCGCTCGCCAAGTCATACACCTGGTCGCAGGACGGCAAATCACTGACCTTCAAACTGCGTGACGGCGTCAAGTGGCATGACGGTAAGGACTTCACCTCAGCCGATGTGGCCTTCACCTACACGGCCACAGCCGAGAAGGACTTCCCGCTCGACCCTCCGGCGCTCGTCACCTATCTCGAAGGTTATGACGACTTCCATGCCGGGAAGACGAAGGACTTCCCCGGTATCACCACTCCGGACGACAAAACGGTCGTGTTCCACTTCGCCACGACCTATTCCGGGGCCCTAAGCACGTTCGCGGACAAGCCCGTCCTTGCCAAGCACGTGTGGGAGTCCACACCGGTGGGACAGTGGAACAAGGCCACCGATCTGCTCAAGCACCCGATCGGCACGGGCCCGTACAAGTTCAAGGAGTTCGTCGACGGCCAGTATGTGTCGCTGACGGCGAACGACGATTACTTCGGAGGCAAGCCGAAGACCAAGAATCTGATTTTCAAGGTCGTCAGCCCCGATACGTTGCAGACCTCGGTGATCAACAACGAGGTCGATCTCGGCGAGATCTCGAACTTCAACTCCAAGGAGCTCGACACCTACAAGAACGAGAACATCAAAGTCGTCGAGAACGAGGGCAACGGCGGCCAATACCTCACCTTCGACGTGAAGAATCCGAAGCTCGCCGACAAGCGCGTGCGTCAGGCGCTGCTCTACGCCATCGACCGCAAGGGTTTGATCAAATCGCTGCTGTACGGGCATGGCACCACGTTCAATGCCCAGGCGTCGCCGTCTGACCCGTACTATCCGAAGGACCTCAACGACTACGCGTACAACAAGGACAAAGCCAAGGAACTACTTAAGGCGGCCGGTTGGACCGACACCGACGGCGATGGCATCCTCGATAAGGACGGCCAGAAGTTCACGTTCACCATCAATTATCCGAGCGGCAACAAGACGCGCGAGCTGTCCGCGCCGATCATCCAGAAGAACCTCCAGGATATCGGCATCGACGCGAAGCTGTCCGAAGCCGACTTCAACACGACGCTGGCGATTCTGCAGGACCCGAACAAGCGATACGACGGCGTACTGATGGGCGGCACCTTCCGACCGCAGCAGTACGGCAGCGCCAACTGGTGGACCCGCTGGGACGAAAACGCCGAAGCCAAGGCCGCACTCGACAAGGTGAATACCACCACCGATCCGGCCAAGCTCAAGGCCGCCGTGGGCGACTATCTGAAACTCGAGAACGAGGAGGTGCCGATGGCCTTCCTCTATATTCCGAACCAAGGCACCGCAGTACGTCCCGGAGTCAAGGGATTCGAACGTTCCACGTATGAGATCTTCTCCAACGTGACCGACTGGAGCATCTCCAAGTAAATCAAAGCGGTGGAGGGGCCGACGGATGCCGGTCCCTCCACCGCGGGAAAGGCCGGTGTCATGCCGATCGTCAAATATATCGGGCGTCGTCTCGCCATAGCGCTGCTGGTGTTGTTCGGCATATCGCTCATTGTGTTCACGGTGATCAACCTGCAGCCTGGCAATCCGTACGCGACCATGTTCAATCCGCAGTCCGACGCGGCGACGCGTGAGGCGCTGCTGCGCAAGGTCGGCTATTACGATCCGATCTGGCTAAAATACGTCAAATGGCTCGGGCGTGCCGTGCAGGGGGATCTCGGCTACTCCATCAAACTCGGCCTGCCGGTGACCGCCGTCATCGCGTCGCGTATCGGCAACACGCTGGTGCTCACGCTCGTCGCCGCGGTCATCGCGTTCGCAATCGCCCTTCCGGTCGGCGTCTATTCGGCGATTCGTCGTGGCCGTGTCTCCGATCGCGCCATCACGATCGTCACGTTCGGCATCATGTCGATTCCGACGTTCTTCCTGGCGATGATTCTCATCCGTCTGTTTTCGGCGCAACTCAAGATTCTGCCGAGCTCGGGCATCATCACGCCGGATCTCGCCGGCGGTTCATGGGACGTGACCGTGGACGTGATCAAACACCTCATTATGCCCGCCACGGTTCTCGCCGCGCTGAGCTTCGCCACTTACAGCCGTTACATCCGCTCGTCCGTCAGTGAAATCCTCGACACCGATTACGTACGCGCGCTGTTCGCTAAAGGAGTCAGCCGCCGCAGCGTCCTCATCAGGCATGTGATGAGGAACGCCGCTAAACCGATCGTCACCGTACTCACCTTGGCCGTGCCCGGATTGCTGTCCGGCGCGCTCATCACCGAGACCGTGTTCTCCTGGCCGGGTCTGGGACGTCTCGGCTACGAAGCGGCCGTGGGGCGCGACTATCCGCTGTTGATGGGCATCACGCTGCTGCTTGCCGTCGCGACCCTAATCGCGAACCTGCTGGCAGATGTGCTGTACATCGTCGTAGACCCGAGAATCAGGGTGCAGTCATGAGCATGAGCATAACGAATACGGTGACCGACATGTCCAATACCATTCCGACCGAAGCCGTAGGCGAATCGGCGTCCCAAACCTCCATCACCGGTTCCGCCGCCGCATCCGCAACGCGGCACAGGCGTAATCGGCTGCTGTCCAACCCGTGGTTCGCCGGAGGTCTGATCGTCGCGCTCGTCATCGTCACGGCTTGTCTCGCCGCACCATTGCTCACACGATATGCGCCGAACGACATCGACTTGACCCGATTGGAGGCCGCACCGGATGCCGCGCACCCTCTCGGCACCGACGCGCTCGGCCGCGACATCCTATCCCGTCTGCTGTATGGCGGACGCATGTCGATTCTCGTCGGCGTAGCCGCCGTGGCCATCCAGGTGGTTATCGGAGTGGCGCTCGGTACCGTCTCCGGATACTTCCGCGGCGCAGCCGACGCCGTCATCATGCGCATCGCCGAGATTTTCCAATGCTTCCCGTTCTATCCACTCGCCATCACGATCGCCGCCGTGTTCGGCGCGAACGTGTGGAACGTCGTGCTCATCATCGGGCTGTTGCAATGGCCGGGTTTGGCGCGACTCGTGCGCGGTGAGGTGCTGTCGATTCGCGAGAACGCGTTCATCGACTATTCCCGCGCAATCGGCGTACCCGTCTACCGCATTCTGTGGGACGGACTGATCCGTAACTGCATACCGGTGATCGTGGTCAACGCGACGCTCGCCGTAACTACCGCGATACTGTCCGAAGCCGCGCTGAGCTTCCTCGGTCTTGGCGTATCACAGCCGGACCCGAGCTGGGGCAACATGCTGTCATCCGCGCAGAGCTTCCGCGTGCTCAGCTACGAGCCGTGGATGTGGATACCGCCGGGCGTCGCGATTGCACTGCTCGTACTGTCGATCAACGCGATTGGAGAATCATTGCAGGAGCATCTGCGGCCACGCTTCAGCTACATCTCCGACATCCTGCCGTCACGCGCAGCGAAACGCTAACGAGACCAGACCACTCACAAGGACTTGATGAACATGACCACTGCAATCGACCACCCGAATCTTACCGAGACGGAACGCACGCTGCTGCGACAGGCCTCCTCATGGTTCGACGACCATCACGATGAATTCACCCGAGACCTACTCGACTGGGTCGCCGTACCTTCCATATCCGATACGACGAAGGCTACCCCTGGCGCACCGTATGGCCCCGAAGTCGCCCGCATGTTCGACGTCGCCGCCGCTCGCGCACACGACTTTGGATTGGATAGCATCGACCGCGACGGCCATGCACTGGAGATCCGTTTCGGAGTCAACGGCTCCGAAACGGGGGCGTCTCCGCTCGGCGACATCTCGCTTGTCTCGCATCTCGACGTCGTACCGGCCGGTCAGGGCTGGACCTACGAACCGTTCAAGCCGTTCGAACGCGATGGATTCGTCGTCGGCCGCGGCAGCTCCGACAACAAGACCGGCGCACTCATCGATCTCTACCTGCTGCGCTTCCTCCGGTATCGTGGTTTCACGCCACGCCACTCCCTGCGCATCCTGTATGGCGGAGCGGAGGAAACCAGCCTCGACGATATGCGCTGGTACGTCGAACACATCGGCGTACCTCATCAGGCCGTGATCACCGACAGCCCGTTCCCCGCCAACAACGCCCAGAAGGGGCATCTCGTCCTTCGCATCGGTCTGCCCGCCGGTGACGTGCTCTCGGGTCTCGATGCCGGAGCCGCCCCGAACGCCGTACCGGGTAGTGCCGCGATCGTCTGGTCCGACGTGGATGCCGTAGCGGCACGAAATGCCGTGAAAGCGTTGGATGACACCGATCTCAAGGCTCGTATCGCCGTCGAAGAGCTTCCCGATGGCACGGACGGAACCGGTGCGACAATCGCCGTGCAAGGTGTCTCCGGTCATGCGGCGTTCCCCGACGGTACGCGCAACGCGATCGTCCTGCTCGCCCGGACCTTGCTCTCACTTGACGGAACACTTCATGCGCTGTCCGATGCGGATCGCAACGCCGCCAAAGCCATCGCCACACTGTTCGCCAGTCCATACGCCGACGGCACGCCGATCGCCTATGAGGATGAGGAATCCGGGCGTACCACGCAGAACCTCGGTCTCGTCCAACCGGGAGCGAAGAGGAACACCATCGAACTCACCGTCGATATCCGTTATGCCGTCACCCAGGAGGGAGCCGCGGTCGAACGCGATCTCACCACGGAGCTGGACCGCTTCGGAGGCCACATCGACAGTGTCGACCGATCCGCGCCGTTCTTCGTACCGAAAGACGATCAGCGGTTGCAGACACTGCTGTCGGCGTATAACGACGTACTGGATGTACATGAGAAACCCAATGCGATGGGCGGCGGCACGCACGCACGGGTTATTCCCGGCGCCCTCAATTTCGGCCCCGGTTTCGGCGCGCATACGTACGCCGATGGCACGCCGATCGCGCATCGACCGGGTTTTCTGCCTGAGGGCCGCGGTTCGTCCCACGGCGCCGATGAATGGTCATCCATCGAGGACGCCAAAACGGCCTTCCTCATCTATCTGATCGGCGTCACGCGACTCGACGAGACGCTTGATGCTTGACGCATACGCGACTTCTCTCACATTACCGATCAGCGGCATCAACACAACCAAACGTTCCAAGGACACCCGACCACCATGACGCAACAACACCGCGATAGCAAATACAGCACCCCAGACGTCGACATCGTGCTCGGCGTGCACGATGTCGACGTGACATTCCATGCCGATACCGATGTGCATGCCGTCGAACGATTGAGTTTCGACGTGCATCGCGATGAAATTCTCGCGGTCGTCGGCGAATCCGGCTCTGGTAAATCCGTCACCGTGCAGGCGCTTCTCGGACTGCTGCCCTACTACGCGGACGTGCGCGGCACGCTCACGGTGGACGATGGGCGTGAGATTGACCTTGCCGACGCGGCGGCGTTGCGTCCCCTTCGCGGTCGATACGCGTCCATGGTGTTCCAGGATCCGTATGCCAGCCTCGATCCGGTGTTCACAATCGGCGACCAGGTCGCCGAGGCCGTCACCGCGATGGACGACTCATCGGACAAGGCCACCGTCCGATCCCGTGTCCGTGAGCTGCTCGCGGACGTACGGCTCGATGATGTCGAGAACATCGAACGCAAGTACCCACACGAACTGTCCGGCGGCCAGCTGCAACGTGTCATGATGGCGATCGCATTGGCAGGCAACCCCAGAATCCTGCTTGCCGACGAACCGACCACAGCGCTTGACACCACTGTGCAGCAGGAGGTGCTCGATCTTCTGCACGACATCAGCACGAACCTCGGCATCAGCGTGCTCATCATCACGCATGACATGGGCGTGGTCGCCGATCTTGCCGATCGCGTGCTCGTCATGCACAATGGCAGGTTCGTCGAACAGGGTGCCGTGGAGGACGTGTTCCGACATCCGGTGGAGGATTACACGAAGAAGCTGCTCGCGGCCGTGCCATCGAGTACCAGGCCGGTTGCGGCGACGGTGACGGAGGCCGGCGGAGGTTCCCCCTCCGGAACAGGAACCAGGAACGATGGGGAAGCCGATGTTCCCATCCGACCCAAGATCTCCGTCAAAGACCTGACCGTGTCGTATCGTTCCCGGGCGGGTGCCATCAACGAGGTAGTGCACGGGGTGAGCTTCGACATCCAACCGCGTGAGATCGTCGCCCTCGTCGGGCAATCGGGCTCCGGCAAATCGACCATCGCGCGCAGTTTGCTCGGTCTCAACCCGCTTACCAAAGGTACGGTACACATCGACGGGCAGGACGTGTCCACGCTGAACCGCAAATCCCTGCGACAGGTGCGATCACGCATTGGCATCGTGTTCCAGAGTCCTTCGGGATCGCTCAATCCGAGGCTGACAATCGGCGAAATCATCGCCGAACCACTCAGGTTCGTCCTGCACATGAAGCGGCGGGACGCCCTCGCCCGCGCCGGTGAACTGCTCGAAACCGTGCATCTGCCCGCGACGCTCGTCGACCGGTACCCGAATGAGCTGTCCGGCGGCCAGCGCCAACGCGTCGCCATCGCCCGTGCCATCGCCGCCAAACCGTCGCTGCTGATTGCGGATGAGCCGACAAGCGCACTTGACGTGTCAGTTCAATCCGAAATCCTCGCATTGCTCAATCAACTTCAGCACGACATCGGTTTCGCCTGCCTGTTCATCAGTCATGATCTGCCGCTGGTACGGAGCTTCAGTCATCGCACCATCGTGCTACGTGACGGCAACATGGTCGAGGCCGGCGCCACCGAGGAACTGTTCGCCCATCCGACGCAGGATTACACACGCAAGCTGATTCTCAGCGCGCCGGTCGCCGATCCCCAGGTGCAACACGAACGGCGGCGCGAACGCGGTCTCGCATACCACCATTGATGTCGTCAGCGGTCGAAGCGACTCATTCGTTCTCGCCCTTGGCGTCTTCCTCCATCATCTTCTGAATGGTCATCTTCATCTGGTGATGTGCGGCGTGCTCCTTGAGGTAATCACGCAGGTAGGGAATCTTGAAGTCGACGTACCCATATCCAGTTGGCTCGATGATGTCCTCCTCGATAAGCTGCGCACGATAGACGCTTGCGTATTGGGGACTGCGTTCGATGCGCGCGGCGATCTCGGAGGTGTTGGACGGTCCGTCATCCTGCGACATGGCGAGCAGATAGTCCTTCGCCATCGCCGACAATCCATCGAAGGCCGGCGCGTGAACCATGTCGCCAAGCTTGAGCTTCGCCCGTCGGATACCTTGTTCCGCGTCCTCGGCGGTGATGTCGTCATCATGCCCATTCACATCCGAATACCGCCATGCCCAATATCCGACGAGCTGAATCATGAACGGATAACCGTTGGTCGCCAACGCCAACTCATTCAGCACTTGATAATCGGCGTTCTTGCCATAACGGGAAATCGTACGCTCGAATGATGTCCAAATCTCCTGCAGATCCACGCTTCCCAGATGGTCCTTCTCGGCACGGCGGAGGAACGTGATGACCTTGTCATTGATGACTTCCTCGACCATGGAAGGCAGCCCAGCGAACACGAACGCGACGTTCCTGTCTTCACGGATGAGATGCTGGATGCCGATGGCAAGCGAGCGAATCTCTTCGATGGATGTTTTCTGCACCTCATCCAGTGTGACGAGAACACCCCGCTTGCTCTCATCCATCGTGTCGAGCTTCTCCCCTATCGCCTGACGCAGGCTATAGGCCTTCTCGCGACGACGAAGTTCGACGGCGCCGAGCTGCACCGACGCTTCGACACCCGGGATGGGTGTGGTGACCGAGGCGGATGGCAAGGTGATGGTGTCCATCGTCTTGTTCCCGCTACTGTCGCGCAGCGCCTGGATGATGCCTTCCGTGAATCCCGGCTCAGCGGTCTGGTCCACAACGAACCATCCGAGACTTTTCGCATAGTCTCCCAGTGCGTTGAGCATAACCGTCTTGCCGACTCCACGGGGACCGGTAACGTAACGGAGACGCCCGGGCGCGCCAACACCATCCACCAGCGCGAACTTGAAATCGTCAAGTACGCTCTGCCGCCCGACAAGAACGGGAGGAGTCTTCCCCGCAGTCGGCTTGAACGGATTCGTCTTCATGGCCGCCGCCTTTCATCATTGTGCGCTGTTCTCTTCCAATATATAAAAACTCTAAAAAAGTCTAAAGAATCTAAAAACTCTAAAAAAGTCTAAAACACACTTTCTTCACATCTGTATTGCTCTACAGCCCCGCATGCGCCCCAATCATCACCCCCACACACGGCCCCGTTCTCCCATGGTGCGGCAACACACTTTCTCCATAACGTTGGAATTCCGCCATTTTCGCACACCACACCATGGGAGGATTACCGCACGGTGGGGAATCTACCGCACCATGAGTGGGATGTACCGCGCCATGGGGTTATATGCGTGGCTTGTGTGTGGAGCTCATAGGCCGGGCTGGATGATGAGGAAGCGGATAGGGGAGCCCGCGGCAGATGCAGAGGACGTGTTGGCGCCCGCATCCGCGGCGCCCACACCCGCGGTGTCTGTATCCGCAGCATCCGCAGCGCCCGCGTCCGCGGTGTCCGCACCCGCAGCGTCCGCAGCACCGGACACCCTGCCACCCAGCTTCGCTTGAACGTCGGCATTGGCGAGCAGCGTTTGGATGAGTGCGCCGGCGTCGCCGAGCGACGCGGCATCGTCGATGAGCTGCGTGGTGTCGATGACGAGACGCGTGCCGGAACCACTGGCACCAGCAGAACCCGCCGCACCCGAACCCGCCGCACCCGAACCCGCCGCACCGGCGGCACCGTTCATGCCGATGTACGGCGACAGTTGCGCCAGCGCGGATGCCACCGCGCTGGCCGCAGAGGACGAATCCGACGCCGACTTCGTCGCGTCACCCGCCGTGCCCGTCGCCGAGGATGCACCATCCGCCGCACCATCGCCCGAGCCAGCCGCGTCACCCGAGTCCGCCGCATCATCCGAACCAGCTGAACCGGCCGAGTCGCCCGAACCGTTCGAATCCGACTTCCCGCCGCTGACGCCCGGCACACCGCCGGCGAACTTCATCACGTCGCCGGCATCGGCTTTGCCCGCGTTCTCGTCGACCACGGTGGTCGTCACGTCGTCGCTCGATTGTTTCGCGGCGCGACGCTCGGCCGCGGCCTGACGCCGTAGACGTGTCGTCTCGGCGCGTGCGGCGAGCGAGTCGTCGCCGGCCATGGCACGATCAACGAACCGTCCCGCCGACGCGGCACCGGATGCGGCCCCCGCACTCTTGGCACCGTCACCAGAAGCACCGTCACTGCCGCCAGTCGTATCGCCATCAGCCACGCCAGCACCCGCGCCGGAACGAGCCGAACCCGAACCGTTCAGTTCCCCCGCGAATCGCAGCAGCACTTGCCGATACGCACTACCCGCGCCGGTACGCTCGCGCGCCGCGGCGAGCGCAGCCATCGCCGCATCCACCTTCGCGGTATCATCCGCATGCGCATTACCGGAAGAACCAGCGGCGCCACCATCTGCACCACCATCCGCCGCACCAGCATCGCCACCATCACCGCCGACGCCGGTGATTCCGAACTCCTTCGCCGTGGCCTCGTTCGCCTCGCCCGCATGCACGGACGCCTCCGCCGACGTCCCGCCGGTCAGCTCGCTCAAGTGCTTCGTGTACGCGTCCGTGTAGGCCATCGAATACGGGATCATCGCCTGCGAGAGCTGCGACTGCCCGGCCGCGTACTCCTTCGCGCCTTCGGTGGTCTCTTCGCCGGCGCGACGACGCAACGTGTCGGCAAGTCCGACGGTGCCCTGCGTGCGCACGATGCGAATCACCTGGTCGAGCGCGTCGGCGGCGCCCGTGTGCTGGTGTGCGGAGGCGAGCGCGTCGGTCGCGTCCGCCTCGCCGAGCACGGCGGCGGCGAGCGGAGTGTCGCCGCTGAGTTCGCCGGCCGTGCCCATCAGGGCGGTCAGCTGCGTCGACGACCCGATCGATCCGGACAGGTGGTTCGTGTACGACCCGACGTAGGCGGTCATGTATTCGGCGAACGCCTTGTCGTAATCGGCCTGTTTCGCGGCGATTTCGCTGGTGGCGAGCGACCGTTCGAGGTCGCGCAACGCGGTGAGCTTGTCGATGAGGTCCTGATGCGCGCCCGCATTCCCGGCTCCCGCACCGACGCCGCCCCCGACGCCCGCACCGGAATCCGGATCCAGCGTTCCGTCGCCCATCGCCGCGGCGGTCGTGGCGAGCGCGGAGACATCGTCGGAGTCACCGGCCGAGGCGACGACGAGATCGCCCATTGTGAATTTCTCCGCGGTCATGTAACAGTCGAGGCGTTCGCCGACGCGCAGCAGGGCGGCGACGACAGTGCTCGAGCCTTGCGTCGTGATGACGGCGTCATGGTTCGCGTTCACATCGTCGGCGACGCGAGTCGGTATCGTGAACGCGACGAGCATGCGCCGCGATCGCATGGCACGCGCCGCATCGCCGCCGAACAACGACGGTGAAAGTTCGATGTGCACGCCGACGAGTCCGCTGGAACCGGCGACCTTCTCGCGGCTCACGTTCGGACCGTCGAGCGAATAGGTGACGTGCGCGCCGACCGGCAGCCGTCGCGCGCCGGCGCGCACGCGCGTGACCGCGCGCGATGCCGCCGACGCCGCGTCGCCGCCGTCCGTCAGATACAATGCGCCGGCGCCGCCGCCCACCTCGGTCACGGTGAGCACGTCGTGGCCGGCGAGCGCCGGGATGGCGCGGTATGCGGCGAGCGCCGCCGAGCCGACCGCGCCGCCCAAGGCGAGCGCCGCCGCGACGACGACCACAATCGCGCAGGTCAACGCGTTGCGGCGGCGGTCCGTAGCGTGGCCCATGGCACCTCACCTCCCAACTGTTTCCGGTGTCTTTGTTCCGGTGTTCCTGTTGCCGACGTTCCCGTTTCCGGCGTCCCGTTACCGGCATCCTCCCACGGGAATCCGGCGGCCGGAATCCTTGTACCGGATTCCCGACGCCGCGTGTCGCGCGACCCCGTTCCTCCATGCGAAAGGCCGCGCACCGGCATGGTGTCGCGGCCTCATCGCGCGTACGTCAGTAAATATAGTCGACCGGTGAGTGCACTCGGCCGTCGCATAGTCGAATGGAATCGGGCGCAGCCGCCTGGGGAAACGGAGAAATCAGGCGAAGACGTCCAGCACGCCCGGGTCTCCCCCGGCCTCGGCGATGCGCTGGTGGCGCTTCTTCGCCTCGGTGACGACGAATTCGCGGTACATCTCGGCGATGTCCGGATCGAGACCCGCGGCCACGGCGATGCGGTGGAGGCGTTCGATCTGGTAGTCCTCACGTTTGTAGTCGGCGGGCGCGAAGCCGGCGCGCGCCTTGAGCACGCCCACCTGCGACGTGTATTTGAAGCGTTCGGCGAGCAGGGAGACGATGGCCGTGTCCACGTTGTCGATGGACTGGCGCAGCGCTTTGATCTTCACCACGGTTTCGGCGGTCTCGGGATCCTCCGCGGCCTTCGCGGAGTCGATGACGGTGGCGTGTTCGCCGGGATTGCGGGTGACGGTGGCGCTCAGCCAGTCGCCGCCGTCTTCGGATGCGGTCGTGCTCGTCGTTTCAGTCATACGAGCTACCTTACTCCAACCGGACTGTCGGGGCACCCCCTCGGTCCGGCGTGCGCCGGACGGCTCCCCCTCAAGAAGGCGCAGGAAACCCCGAACAGCCGGAACCCTCAGTACCGGTAGTCCGGGCCGATGGTGAGGGCGTCGTCGTGGGTGCGGCCGGTGTGGATCGCCTCGTTGGCCTGGGCGATCTCGTCGGCCGAATAGTCGAGCGCGCGGCCGTCGAGCTCGTTGACGGGGATGATCCAGCCGCCGTGCGTCATGTACAGACGGTCGGCCTCGCGCAGTTCGGCGATCGGCAGCTTGCGGTATTCGATGGACTTGCCCTCCTGCCGCGCCCATGCGAACAGTTCGCGCTGGGACGTGCCGTTGAGGATGCCGATCGACGGGTCGGGCGTCACGAACGTGTCGCCGTAGCGGGCCACGATCGACGAGTTCGGGCATTCGAGCGTGTAGCCGTCCTCGGTGTAGAGCACGGCGTCGCCGATGCCGCGGCGCGCGCACTCGCGGTGCACGGCGCAGTTGAACGCGTAGCTGAGCGTCTTCGCGCCGTTGAGCAGCCACGGCGCGCGTTCGGTGATGTCCGACGGGTAGCCGCGGGTCATCGAGGCCATCGTGATCGGGTCGGTCTCGTGCAGCGTGCCCTTCGCATCAAGGAAGATGAAGACGGTGGGCGTGCGGTCGGACGCCTTGCCCACGCCGGTGTCCGGATCGAGGCCGCGCGAGACGATGATGCGCAGCAGCGGGCCGGGTTCGGGGTCGTCGTACGCGTCGATGACCTGTTCGACGCCGCGCGTGATCGCGTCGAAGTTCGGCTTGGGCAGGTCGACCATCGCCGCGGACTGGGCGAGACGACGCAGATGGTTCTCCAGCGAGACCGGGTACCCCTTCCACACGGTCGTCGCCTCGAAGATGCCGTCGCCGCGCAGCACGCTCAGATCGAACGCATTGATGTTGAGCCCGTTCGGGTCGACCAGCGTGATGAGATCGGCGTCGCTCACCTTCTCGTCGCCGAACATCGCCTTGCCGTTGCCCATTCCCAGCACGATCGAACTCATCTCGTTCTCTTCCCTTCCATTCCGTCGTCCTGTCGTCCCGCCATCGGGCCCGCTGCCGGGCCCATCCGCCGGATTCCGTTATCCGCGCCCAACCTAACCGCGGATTGTTTCATGTGGAACAAGCCGCGTAGCACGGTCGAAATGCAACAGTCACAAACGGACATGAACCGTAACGCGACACGACCGTATCGTGTCGGACAGCACAGGAATGGGGGATGTCATGACCGCAATCGCAGACAAGACCGGAATCACGGAAACCGAGAACACCGAGAAAACCACGGAAACTGCCGGAACCGCCGACGACCCGGCACCCGCACTGAACGCCGATTCCACCCCGGAGACCGCACGCCTCGCCTTCCGCGACGGACTCGTGCGCCCGACCTGCGGCATCGCGAAAGGCTACGCGCAGGCGAATCTGATGATCCTGCCGAAGGATCTCGCCTTCGACTTCCTGCTGTTCGCGCAGCGCAATCCGAAACCGTGCCCGCTGCTCGAGGTGATGGAGGCGGGCGAGACCGAGCCGGCCACCTGCCCCGGCGCGGACATCCGCACCGACGTGCCGCTGTACCGCGTGTGGGAGCACGGCAAGCTCGTCGCCGAAGTGCCGGACATCACCGATTATTGGCGCGACGACCTCGTCACGTTCGTAATCGGATGCAGCTTCACGTTCGAATTCCCGCTGATGGAGGCGGGCGTGCCGGTGCGGCACATCACCGCCGGCCGCAACGTGCCGATGTACGACACGTCCATCGCCTGCCGCCCGGCCGGCGCGTTCCACGCGAACATGGTCGTCTCGATGCGCGGCATCCCGTCCACGCAGGTCGCCGACGCGGTACGCATCTCCGGCTACTACCCGTCCGTGCACGGCGCGCCCGTATGCGTCGGCAATCCGGCGGCGATCGGCGTCACCGACCTCACGCACCCCGACTACGGCGACGCCCCGATTCTCGAAAACGGCGACGTGCCGGTCTTCTGGGCGTGCGGCGTGACCCCGCAAGCCGCCGCGATGGCCTCGAAACCGCCATTCGCGATCACCCACGCGCCCGGCCACATGCTCATCACCTCGAAACGCGACCTCGACTACATGGTGTGAGCCACGCGCGATCGGAAAGGAAACACGGACATGACCACCATCGATCTGAACAGCGACATGGGCGAAAGCTTCGGACGCTGGAAGCTCGGCGACGACGAATCGCTGCTCACCGTCGTCTCCAGCGCGAACATCGCCTGCGGCTTCCACGCCGGAGACCCGATCGTGATGCGCCGCACGCTGGGAAACGCGGCGGCGAACGGCGTCGCGGTAGGCGCGCACGTCGCCTACCGCGATCTCGCCGGATTCGGCCGCCGATATGTCGACGACACCCCTGACGAACTCACTGCGGACGTGATGTACCAGCTGGCCGCGCTGGAAGGCATGGCGAAGGCCGCCGGCACGCGCGTACGGTACGTGAAACCGCATGGCGCGCTCTACAACCGGATCGTCACCGACGAAGCGCAGGCGCGTGCGGTGGTCGAGGCGATCCGCGCCGTCGACCCCGCACTCGCGCTGCTTACGTTGCCCGGTTCCGTGGTGGGTCGCGTGGCCGAGGCCGCCGGACTGCGCGTGTTCCGTGAGGCGTTCGCCGACCGCGCGTACACGCCCGACGGCACGCTCGTCTCGCGTCGCCTGCCGGGCGCGGTCATCGCCGATCCGGACGCGGTCGCCGCGCGCGTCTCGCGCATGGTGACCGACGGCACGGTCGAGGCGATCGATGGCACGATTGTGCCGATCCACGCCGACTCGGTATGCGTGCACGGCGACTCGCCGGCGGCCGTCGCGCTCGCGAAGGCCGTCCGCGAGCGCCTCACCGCCGACGGCGTGACGATTCGTCCGTTCGCGGCGTGAGGGGACGGTGAGCGCGATGACCGATGCTGGAACCGACGCCGCGACCGGCATGGAGGCCGACGCCACGGATTCCGACGCGCTGCGGTTCCTGCCTTGCGGCGAAACGGCGATGATCGTCGAATGCGCCGATCTACACGCCGCGCTGGAACTGTACGCGGCGATCGAAGCAGCGGCTTTCGACGGGGTGACGACGGTGCTGCCGGCGGCACGCACGGTGTATGTGGCGTTCGATCCGCTGATTGCGGCGATTGCGGCGACGAATGTGCATGGTTCCCGTGCGAACGTGCATGGTTCGCCGATGAATGTGCATGGTTTGGGGGCAAACGTGCAGGATTTCCGAAGTATCCTGCAGTCGAAAATCACGAACCTGCACGGTGGGGTGCTGAAGACCCGTGATGCGCGGGTCGTGGAGATTCCGGTCGTCTATGACGGCGAGGACCTTGGGAACGTTGCCAAATTGCTCGCCATCAGCCCTGAACAGGTGGTCGCGCGGCACTCCGGGCACGCGTGGAAGGTCGCGTTCGGCGGGTTCGCGCCCGGCTTCGACTACCTCGTGGACGGCGACCCGATCTTCGACGTGCCACGCCGAAAAGCGCCGCGTTTGGCCGTTCCTGCGGGGTCGGTGGGGCTCGCCGGCACGTTTTCCGGCGTCTACCCGCGAGCCAGTTCGGGCGGCTGGCAGCTCATCGGCAGAACCTCCGTTCCGATGTGGAACGATGCCATGAACCCGCCCGCGCTCCTCCGCCCCGGCGACACCGTACGATTCACGCCGGCGCGCGCCGAAGCCACGGTCCGGCGCGCTCTTCAGCACGACACCCCACACGTTGCCCCGGAAAACCTGCACGTCGCATCGGAAAACCTACATGATGCCGCCTCAACCGTACAGGTTGACGGCTCAACCATGCACGTTGACGGCTCGACCATGCATAACGCCCCTTTCTCCGCCCCCGCTGGCGGGGGCTCCCGCGGAGCGGGTGGGGGTGGTCGGTTGGCCAGTCCCGCCGGCACCGCATCTGCCACTCCTGCCGCCCTCGAAGTCGTCAATCCCGGCGTTCTCGCCACGTTCCAAGACGCCGGCCGCAACGCGCCCGAAATGGGCGTCACCGGTTCGGGCGCGGCGGACCCGCGGGCCTTCCATCTGACGAACGAGCTGGTCGGCAATCCCGCGCACACCCCGGTCATCGAGCTGACCGCCGGCAATGCCTCGTTCACCGCCCACGGCGACCTCACCATCGCCGTCACCGGCGCCCCGGTCCCCATCACCATCACCTTCACGCACACCAATACCGACAAAAGTTCCCGGCACAAGCCGGGTGAGGATGGTCGTCGGACCGGCATCCGCCGCAATCCGGAGCCCGCCTTCCCCATCACCCGTCAGGAGGCGTTCCTGCTGCGCGACGGCGAGACCGTGACGATCGGCGCCCCTGCCGCGGGCCTGCGCGACTACATCGCCGTGCGCGGCGGATTCGCAGTCCCCACGATTCTCGATTCCGCCTCCACCGACACGATGAGCGACATCGGTCCAGCCCCGCTCAAGCCCGGCGATCTCCTCCCCGTCAATCCCCTCTCCCGACTCCCCTACCCCATCGCTACCATCGGACTGCCCCAGCCGTGGCCGGATGATCTGCCGCGCGCCGCCGCCAACGCCGGCACTGACGTTGCCGCGCCCGCCCCCACCGAGCTCGCCGTCACCCTCGGCCCGCGCGACGACTGGTTCACCGACGCCGGCATCGCCACGTTCCTCGGCACCACGTGGACCGTCACCGCCCAGTCGAACCGCGTCGGCCTCCGTCTCGCCGCCTCCGTACCAGCGGCAGCCTCCGCACCAGCCGATACATCGGCCGTACCGGCCGTGCTCTCCCCCAGTCGGCTTCGCCGACAGCCCCCTCGACAGAGGGGGCCAATCCCATCGTCCGCGCCGCACACGTCAGCCGCCCCCACCGCGCCGGCCGTATCCTCTGGCTCCCCCACCATCGAACGCCGCAACCCGCATGCCGAGCTGAAAAGCGAGGCGACGATCCCCGGCAGCATCGAGGTGCCGGGCAACGGGCTGCCGCTCATTTTCCTGCGCGATCAGCCGGTGACCGGCGGCTACCCGGTGATCGCCGTGCTCACCCGCACAGCCCTCGCCACCGCCGGCCAGCTCCCACCCGGCACCCAAGTCCGCTTCGTCATCAACGCCCCCACTCGCTCTGCTCCCCCTGCAGGGGGAGCTGTCGCGCGAAGCGCGACTGAGGGGGCACCAGCATTCCACGAAAGGACGGCATAATGCCCCAATCCGCACCAACGCCAACACCAACCCGCCCCCGTCTCTCCCGCGTCCTCGTCGCGAACCGCGGCGAGATCGCGGTGCGCATCATCCACGCGTGCCATGACACGGGTCGCACGGCCATCGCCGTCTACGCCGACCCGGACGCGGACGCCCTGTTCGTCCATCTCGCCGACGAAGCCTACGCGCTCGACGGCGCGACCTCGAAAGATACGTATCTCGACATCGCGAAAATCGTCGACATCGCCAAAAACAAGGCCCACGCGGACGCCGTGCACCCCGGCTACGGCTTCCTTTCCGAAAACGCGGACTTCGCGCAGGCGGTCATCGATGCCGGACTCACATGGATCGGCCCGAGCCCGGAGACGATCCGCATGCTCGGTTCGAAGGTGGAGGCGCGCCGCATCGCCGCCGAGGTTGGCGCGCCGATGGCCCCGGGTACGACGGAACCGGTGCACGACCCGGCGCAGGTGGTCGCGTTCGCCCGCGAGCATGGTCTGCCGCTCGCCATCAAGGCCGTGTACGGCGGCGGCGGGCGCGGCCTCAAGGTCGTCCACGAGCTCAAGGACGTCGAGGAGGCGTTCGTCTCGGCCACGCATGAGGCGGAGGTCGCGTTCGGCAACGGCGACTGCTTCATCGAACGCTTCCTCGCCCGCCCACGTCACGTGGAGGTGCAGGTGCTCGGCGACCGTGCCGGCCGCGTGGTCGCCGTCGGCACGCGCGATTGTTCGCTGCAACGCCGCAATCAGAAGCTCATCGAGGAGGCGCCCGCCCCGTTCCTCGCCCCGCAGACCGAGGACCGGCTCAAGCGCGCGGCGGTCGCGATCTGCGAGCGCGCGCGGTACACGAGCGCCGGCACGGTCGAGTTTCTGGTCGATCCGGACGGCACGATGTCGTTCATGGAGGTGAATACGCGCATCCAGGTCGAGCATCCGGTCACGGAAATGACGAGCGGCGTCGATCTGGTGGCAGCGCAGTTCGCGATCGCCGAGGGCGAGTCCGTGGCGGACATCGTCGCGCGGGCCCGTGCCGACGCCGGTCTGCCGCCCGTCGGCACGATCACCGTGACCGATACGCCTACCGCGACCGCCACGCCCGCCACGCCCGCCACGCCCGGCACGCCTACCGCAGCCGGCACGCCTACCGCGACCGGCACTCCTGCCGCAGCCGACGCCGCCGGAACTCCCGCCTTCCCCTCCCGCGGTCACGCGATCGAGTTCCGCATCAATGCGGAGGACCCGTCGCGCGGGTTCGTCCCATTCCCCGGCACAATCGACGGCCTGCGCGCGCCGAGCGGTCCCGGCATCCGGTTCGATACGGGCGTCGAGGCCGGTTCGATCGTGCCCGACCAGTTCGATTCGATGCTGGCGAAGCTCGTCGTGTGGGCGCCGACGCGCGCCGCGTGCTTGGCACGCGCGCGTCGCGCCCTCGCCGAGCTGAAGATCGACGGCGTTCCGACGGTCAAGGCGTTCGACGAGACGGTCATCAACGACCCCGATTTCACCGCAATGCCCGTCAGTGATATCACCACGGTTGCGCGCGACTCCGGTGATATCACCACCGTCACGCACGATTCCCGTGATACCACCGGTGTCGCACCCGACTCCCGCGATATCACCGACGCACGTGACGCCGCGACGCCCTCCCCTAATCGTTTCCGCGTCTACACGCGATGGATCGAAGAGGACCTGCTGCCGCGCACGGACGCCGCGACGCTCGCGTCCGGCGCTCCCGGCGCGCGCGGCGTCGCGCCGCAACCGGTCAATGCGTGGATTGAACTGGATGGCAGACGCATGCGGCTCGGCCTGCCCGCCACGCTCGCCGCGTCGCTCGCTGGCGTCGGCGGCCTCGCCGGCGCAAATGGTGCGAGCGGCCTCGCGGGTTCCGCCGCACCCGCGTCCGGCATCGCCGGTACCGCGGGCGCGCCCGGTGTTGATGCGCGACCGGCCGGCGCGATCCGTTCGACGATCACCGGCACGGTGGTCCGTTGGCTCGTCGATGACGGTGCGACGGTCGCCGCCGGCGACCCGGTGGTCGTGGTCGAGGCGATGAAGATGGAGACCGAAATCGACGCCCCCATCGCCGGAACCGTCCACCAGCAAGCCAAACCCGGCGACTCCGTCGCCTTCGACGGCCAATTAGGCGAGGTCCGCTGACCTTGGCCCCCTCTGACGAGGGGGCTGTCCGCGGAGCGGACTGGGGGAGAGATACCGCGAACGTAACGTACCAGCTATCTCTCCCCCACCCGGCTTCGCCGGGAGCCCCCTCGTCAGAGGGGGCCAAGACCGTAGGCACCCCCTCAGTCCGCTATCGCGGACAGCTCCCCCTGAAAGGGGGCGCAGAGGAACGAAGCCGGGCCGGCGTCGCAGGCTCGCTCGCCAACATCTCGCCCCTGAGGGGCGCAGAGGAACGAAGCCGCCGCAACCGGCGGACCGCCGCCTCTCGGAGGGACATGCTGCTGCCTTGAGCCCCCTTGAGGGGGAGCTGGCGGCCGCAGGCCGACTGAGGGGGTTCCGTGTACACCACAAGAGAAGGGAATCATCATGGACAGCAATACCGCTTCAATCGCGAACCTCGCGAGTTGGCGCTTCTACCCGCGGATCGCGAAGATCGCGAACCTGGCGAGCCGCGACGTGGGCCGCGGCTCGGAGACGCTGATGACGTTCTCGCGCGGCGACCTGTTCCGCGCGGCGCGCCAGCTCGTCACCGGGAAACCGGCCAAGGCGCTCGTCGTCACCGGCTTCTATATCCCGAAGGCCCAGGTCCCGGCCGCCGAAACCGATGGACCGCTGGGCGCGTTGGAGGTGTGCATGGCGTTGCGCGCGATCGGCGGCGACGCGTGGCTCGTCACGGACGACTGCTGCGAATCGGTGATCCGTCCGAGCGCGGCGACGATGCTGCCGGACGACCATATCCTCATCGCGCCGGTGCGTGACAGGTTCGACGGATGGATGAACGGCGTCATCGACCTGGCGAAGGCGAACGACATCGACACGATCATTTACATCGAACGCGTCGGACCCGCGGCGGACGGCCATCCGCGCAACATGCGCGGCATCGACATCACCGAGTGGACGGCGCCGCTGAGCCGGCTCACGCAGCTGCAACTGCACACGATCGGCGTGGGCGACGGCGGCAACGAGATCGGCATGGGCCGCGTCGCCGAATACGCGATCGAGGGCGTCGTCGACCATGGCGAGAAGATCGCGTGCCGTGTGGCGACGGACGAGCTCATCGTGTCCGGAACGTCGAACTGGGGCGCGCACGCGCTCGTCTGCGCGATGCGCGCGATGGGGCAGCCGGCGATCGACCCGTATCTCAAGTCCGCGTGGCATCGCGAGACGTTGGCGACGATCGTCGCGCACGGCGGCCTCGACGGCGTCCACATGACCAACGTCGCCACCGTCGACGGTCTCGACCCGGACCGCTACTACGCCGAGATCGACGCCCTCAGCGCCCTCGCGGCGTAAGCGCGCGTCTTCACCCCCCTCAGTCCGCCGTCGCGGACAGCTCCCCCTCAAGGGGGCGCAAAGGAATCGTGTATACGCCACATTCCGACTTTCTTGCTCCCCCTGCAGGGGAGCTGGCGGGCGAAGCCCGACTGAGGGGGCTCCCGTACCCCCAGACGCGACAGAGGCGGTTCCCGGAATCACCCGGAAACCGCCTCTTCGTCGCTGCGGACTCGCGGTCCATCACCGCGAACGCGCAACTTCCCGCGACTGCGATCACCCGACTCATGCCTTCGGCACGGAGCCTTCCTGCGCGTGGTCGAAGACCGGCTTGTTGTTCGCGTCGAACTTGTAGATGCCGATCGACGCGGTGGACGGGTCGTGCGCGTCGTTGAACGGTCCGATGCTGGCTTGGCCCTTGTACTGGATGTCCTTGCCGTCCTTCAGCAGCGCGAGGCACGCCTTGTACGAGTCGCACTTCTCGCCGCCGCCCACGCCGGACACGGCGGGCAGGTTCTTGGCCACGGTCTTGCCGTCGGTCGCGCCGCCCTTCTGCGCGGCGAGCGCGGCGAGGATCACCGCGTCATACGTCTCGGCCGCGTAGGTGAAGTCCTTGACCTTCGGGTCGATCTTCTTCACGCGCGCCTGGAACTCGTCGGTCGGATGCGCGCCGGGGATGGTGCCGACGGTGCCTTCCAGCAGTCCCGCTTCGAAGTCGTCGGAATGGTCGACGGTGTTGCCGTCGGTCATGTACAGCTTGTGCGTGTCGATGCCGGCGGTTTTCAGCGCCTTGACGAGCGAGACGGTCTGGTCGAACGCGATGACGAGCACGGCGTCCGGCTTGGCGGCCTTCACGGCGGTGGCGATCGACGAGAAGTTCGTCTCGGTCGGATCGAACGTGTCCTTCTCGCCGTAGACGACGTTGACGCCCGCGTTCTCGACGGTCTTGACGACGACGTCACGCAGCGACGTGCCGTATTCGTCGTTGAACACCGTGATGGCGAGGTTCTTCACGCCGGCCTGGGCGATGACCTGGCCGAGCACGGCGCCCTGCACGGTGTCCGGCGGAATCGTGCGGAAGAAGAGGTCGTTGAGTCCACTGAACGCGGTGGAGGTGGCGCCGTTGGAGATCATCGGCACGCCGGCCGCGGTCACCTGCTTGTAGCTGTTCTTGACGACGGAGCTGGACGGCGGGCCGATCACGACGGACGGGTTCTTGCTCAGCACGGATTGCGCGGCGGCCGTGTTCTGGTCGGCGTGGTCCGCGTCGGACGTGTCGGCGGTGGTGCCGGACGCGTCCTTGCCGAGCACGCCGCCTGCCGCGTTGATGTCGTCGACGGCGAGTTTCAACGTCGCCACGTTGGACGGTCCGATGTACGCCATCGAACCGGTGGACGGGAACAGTCCGGCCGCCAGGAACGCGCCGGAGCCGCCGCTCGCGCCGCCCGACCCGCTCGCGCCCGAATCGCCCGAGCCGGCCGAGCCGCAGCCGGCCAGCGCCATCGCCGCGGCGGCGACCATCGCCGTCAACGCCATGATCCTCGTATGCGTCGTGTTCTTCGTTCGTGCCTGCTTCATAGCCTCATCACGTTCCTCTCTATGCTTCGTGATGTCGGGATTCCCGCTTGATGATTCGTATGAACCGTTCGCTTGAATCTTGGTTCCCGACGGTACGAGGCGCGTGATTCGGCCGCATTGTTCCCGTGTAACCGCCCGGTGACGCCCGAAAACCCGCGGAAACGCGGTGCGCTCACCGGTAATCCCCCCGAAACGAACAAGCCCCGTCCGTAACATAACGTCACGGACGGGGCTCACGATGTCCTCGGCTCCCCTTGTCAGGGGAGCTGGCCGGCGCAGCCGGACTGAGGGGTAGTCACCGGCGGTTCAGGACCGGCAGGACCGGCAGGACCAACCAACCCAGCCGACCGGCTCCCCCACTCAGTTGCCGTTGACCGAGCCGCCGCCGGTCTGCTGCACGATCGCGGCGAGGAAGTCGCGGTTCGTGGCGGTCTTCTTGAGGCGCGGCACGAGCGTCTGGTACGCCTGCTCGGGCTCCATGCCGCCGAGCAGTCGGCGCAGTCGGTAGACGACCGGCAGTTCCTGCGGCGCGGTGATAAGCTCCTCGCGACGCGTGCCGGACGCGTTGATGTCGATGGCCGGGAAGAGTCGCTTGTCGGCGAGTTCGCGCGACAGGCGCAGCTCCATGTTGCCGGTGCCCTTGAACTCCTCGAAAATCACCTCGTCCATCTTGGAGCCGGTTTCGACCAGCGCGGACGCGATGATGGTCAGCGAGCCGCCGTTCTCGATGTTGCGGGCCGCGCCGAAGAACTTCTTCGGCGGGTACAGGGCCTGCGCGTCGACGCCGCCGGAAAGGATGCGGCCGGAGGCGGGCGCAGCGATGTTGTAGGCGCGCGCGAGTCGGGTCATCGAGTCGAGCAGCACGACCACGTCCTGGCCGAGTTCCACGAGTCGCTTCGCGCGTTCGATGGCGAGTTCGGCGACGGTGGTGTGGTCGGAGGCGGGGCGGTCGAAGGTCGAGGAGATGACCTCGCCCTGCACGGTGCGCTCCATGTCGGTGACTTCCTCCGGACGCTCGTCCACGAGCACGACCATCAGGTGGACTTCCGGGTTGTTCGCGGTGATCGAGTTCGCGATGTTCTGCAGCGTGATCGTCTTGCCGGCCTTCGGCGGGGAGACGATCAGGCCACGCTGGCCCTTGCCGATCGGCGAGACGATGTCCATGATGCGGCCGGTCAGCTTGTTCGGCGTGGTCTCCTGCTTGAGTCGCTCCTGCGGGTACAGCGGTGTCAGCTTGCTGAACTGCGGGCGGTTCAGCGCCTGCTCGACGGTCATCCCGTTGATCGAATCGATGGACTGCAGCGGCACGAACTTCTGACGCTGGTTGCGGCGGTCGCCTTCGCGCGGCGCGCGGATGGCGCCGTGCACGGCGTCGCCCTTGCGAAGACCGTACTTCTTGACCTGTCCCATCGAGACGTACACGTCGTTCGGGCCCGGCAGGTAGCCGGACGTGCGCACGAACGCGTAGGAGTCGAGCACGTCGACGATGCCGGCGACCGGCACGAGGTCGTTCTGTTCGCCGCGGGCGTCGCGGTCGCCGCGCATGTTGCGGTCGCCGCGATCGTCGAACCGCAGGTCGCGCACGTCGCGATCGGCGTCGCGACGGTCGTCACGGTTGTTGCGACGGTCGTCGCGATCGTCGAAGTCGCGTCCGCGACCGCGCAGGCGACGGCCGCGACGATCCGCGTGATCGTCGCGCGCGTCGCCGCGGTCGCGACGCTCGCCGCGCATGTTGCGGTCGTTCCGGCCGCGGCGCGGCTCCTCCTCGTCGTCCTTGCGCGGGGCGTTGTCCTGCGTGGGGAGCGTGGCGAGGATGTCGTCGAGATCGCGCACGACCTCCTCCTGCGGCTCCTTCTCCTCGGACGGGCGACGACGGCGACGCACGTTCGCGACGATGATCTCGTCGCCGTTCTCGTCGATGGTGTGACGACGGCCGCGCGGATGTTCCGGCTCGTCGGTCGCCTTGCCGAGGTCGAGCGTGTCGAGCAGGTGCGTGGTGTCGATGAGCGGGGTGTCGGCCGCGGCGTTGGTGCGGCGGTCGCGACGGGCGGGACGCTCCTCGTCGTCGTTCCTGCGCGCGCTGCGACGGGACTTCGGCGCGGGGAAGTCGATGGCGTCAATCGGCGATTCCGCGGTCTGGGCGGCCGGCTGGGCCTCGGCCGGGGCGGCGGATTCGGCGGATTCATGATTCGTCGCGGACTCGGCGACGGGGGCCTCGGTCTGGGCGGGGGCCTGTTCGGCCGCGTTCGATTCGGTCGCGGCGGCCGGCTGCTCGTCGGACTTCGCCGCGGTCTTCGCGCTCTTGGCAGCGGTCTTGGCGGAGGACTTCGTGGTCTTCTTCGGAGCGCGCACGGTGACGCCTTCGGGAGCCGCACCTCCGGAACGCGCCGCCTGCAGCGTGGCGAGCAACTCCGGCTTGCGCATGGTCGACGTGCCGCGCAGACCCATCTGCTTGGCGAGCTCCTTGAGCTCCGGCAGCTTCATATCCTCAAGATTCTGGCTATTGGCCACGGTGTTCTTACCTTTCCACAGCGCCCACCGTTACGGCATACCGCACCGGCACGCGCCTGAAATGTGATTGCGGCCTTGGCCGCTACGAAACGTTCGCCGCAATGCAATGCCCGCGAACTGCACTCACTCTACAACGTCGAGCCGACCAACGCAAAAGCCGATTCCACACCCCTGCGGAAGGAACCGTGCAGAGTATTCCGCGCCCCCTTCAGGGGGAGCTGGCCGCGAAGCGGACTGAGGGGGTTATACGCAAAAGCCCCCTCGGAAAACCGAGGGGGCTATGCAGGAGTCTTACCGACTACTTCTGTTCGTGGTAGGACTTATCGGTGTTGACAGACCACACGTTCTTCTTCGAGGTCTTGCCGGACTTGATGTTGCCGACGGCCTCGATGGCGGTGGCCATGGAGTGGTCCATGTTGTTGTAGCGGTGCTGGCCGTTGCGGCCGACGCAGTAGAGGTTGCCGAAGCCGTCGAGGTATTCGACGAGCTCGTCCATGCGGGAGTAGGTGTCGAAGTAGGCGGGGTACGCCTTCTTGACGCGTTCGCGGTGCGAGTCGAGCACGTCGGCGGGGCCGTTGATGACGTGCATGCGGGTGAGCTCGGCGATGGCGAACTTGGTGGCCTCCTCCTCGCTCATGTTCCAGAAGGCGTCGCCTTCCTCGCAGAAGTATTCGAGGCCGATCCACACGGTGTTGTCGACGTCCTTGACGAGGTACGGGCTCCAGTTGTTGAAGATCTGGAGGCGGCCGACCTTGTAGCCCGGGTCCTGCACGTAGATCCAGCAGTCCGGCACGATCTGCGGGGTGCCGAGCGTGGGGATGTCGGTGGTGTTCTTGAGGCGCAGGTGCTTGACGAGCAGGCCGACGGTCACGAAGTCGCGGTACGGCAGGCCGTTGGCGACTTCGACCATGTCGGCGGGGGCGTGCGTGCCGTCGACGGATTCGCGGCCGGCGTCGATCGCGTTGACGAGGTCCTTGACCGGCATCGAGGAGATGAACTGGTCGGCGGTGAGCTCGTTGCGGTTGCCTTCGGAGTCCTCGGTCACGACGGACGTGATGTGGCCGCCGTCCTGACGGACCTCGACGACCTTCGCGTCGGTGACGACCTTGACGCCTGCGGCCTCGCAGTTGTGCTCGACGGTCTCCCACAGCTGGCCGGGGCCGTACTTCGGGTACCAGAACTCCTCGATGAGGGAGGTCTCGACTTCGGCGTTGGAGCGCTTCTTGGGCATGAGCTTCTGGAACGCGTTCTTGAGCACGCCGAGGATGGACAGGCCCTTGACGCGCTGCGCGCCCCAGTCGGCGGAGATCTGGGAGGGATGGCGTCCCCACAGCTTCTCCGTGTAGCCCTCGAAGAACATCGAGTACAGCTTGCGGCCGAAGCGGTTGATGTAGAAGTTCTCGAGGTTGTCCTCGGGCAGCTTGTGGATCATCGACTTGAGATAGGAGAAGCCGGCGACCATGGTCAGCTTGAAGCCCATCGCCTTGAGCGTGTTGGGGCTCAGGGAGATCGGGTAGTCGAAGAAGTGGCGGTTCCAGTAGATGCGGGAGACGCGGTGGCGCTTGAGCATCACCTTGTCTTCCTTCTCCGGATCGGGGCCGCCCGGCTCCATGTCGTGCTCGCGGCCGAGCTTCTTGTCGTCGTAGGAGGGCGCGCCCTGCAGCGGCAGGACGTCCTTCCACCAGTCCATGATGCGGTCGTCCTTCGAGAAGAAACGGTGGCCGCCGATGTCCATGCGGTTGCCGTTATGCTTCACGGTGCGCGAGATACCGCCGAATTCGCGGGTCTCCTCCAGAACGGTGACGTCATACTTGTCGGCGCCGCCGTCCTTGATGAGCTCCCATGCCGCGGTCAGGCCCGCCGGGCCGCCGCCGATGATCACCACGGATTGCTTGTCGGTCACGTTCATCTCCTTATAACAAAAATCACGCATATCCTACCGGAGCGCCCGGAACCGCACGCCGCGCATGTGCGGATACACACAGAATCATCCCCATCATCGTCGCCATGACGTGACGGAAGTCGCGGCGAAACGGCAAACGGCGAACGGCAAACGGCGAAACCACACGACAAACGATGCGGCCGTCTCGTCCGCAGGAACGAGACGGCCGCATCCTCACGCCGGTACCGTCACACCATCAACGCCGCACCCGACGATCGCGCCACAGCCGGATCGAGACGCCGGCAAGCGCCAGCGCCGTCGCCACGACGGCGAACCATTCGACGCCGGCGCCGGTGCGCGACAACGCGGCGGTCTTACGGACGCCGCCCTGAGCCTGCGGATGACCATTCGGGCTTTCCGTCTGTCCGGCACCGTCTTCCCCGGTAGTGCCGTTACCCCCATCAGTGCCATCGGGAGCGGCGGTCAGGTCGAGGCGGGCGGCGTCGCCGAGGGTGTTGTGCTTGCCGTTCTGGTCCGCGTTGAGGCAGGTCTTGAGTTCGGTGAGCTTGTACCAGTGGGAGCCTTCGGCGATCGGCATGCATTCGTCGCGGAACGGGATCTCGGTCTCGTTGTAGAGCATGCGCACGAGCGGCGTGTAGGCGCGCCCGGTCTTCGGATCGTTGCCGGGCTTGGCGACCACGTCCCATTGCACGTTGGCGGCCATCGGAGTGACCGATTCGCCGCGCCACTTGTTGTTCGCGTAGGTGTACACGTCGGTCGTGCTGTCGGGCGCCTGCTGGGTGGAGCCGGGCAGGCCGAGGAGCGCGGCGAACGGCATCATCGTCTCGGCGTGGGCGAAGCGGAACGTGGCGACGGTCTTCCCGCCGGCCACGCGCTTGTCGATGGCGTTGAAGAAGTCGTCGAGCAGCGGCTGCGCGATCTTGTACGTCTCGTTCTGGCCGGCGCGGCTCGGGCCCTTCTCGTAGAAGTCCTCGGCGTCGAGCGCCCATGCGAACAGCTCGGCGTCCTTGGCCTGGTCGCCGGTGAAGTACTGGTCGAAGTCGAACGTGTGGCTTCCGGTGTTCTCGTTCTTCATGTCGGCGGCGATGATGTACAGGTTGTACAGGTCCATCGCGGCGTCGTATTCGGAGGCGATCTTCTTCTTGGCCTCGCCGCACGCGTCGGCGTCCTTGGCGGGATCGGCGCCGGGCGCACAGTTGACGGCCCCGCCCTTGGTGCCGTCGGCGGTGTTGTACCACGTGTAGTCGCCGGCCTTGAGCTTGTTCAGGAAGTCGTCGGTGAAGATCCGCGAGAGCAGGTCGTGGGCGGCCTGGGTGAGCTGCGGGTCGGCGGCGATCGTGTCCTCCGCGCCGGCGATGGTCTTGTCGTTGGCGACGAAGTCCTCGTATTCCTGGGCGATCTTCAGCGCGTCGCCGGTCTTCGTGGTGCCGTCCGGGTTCTCGCTCTTGTGGAAGTAGAGGGTGTTGGGCGTCTTGTCGAATTTGGCGGTCTCGCCGGTCGTGCCGGCCGGGTCCGCGGGCGTGACGGTGCTGTCCTTGAGCTCGCCGCCGGATGCCTGGTCGAATCCGCGCGCGAAGTTCTCGCCGGATTCGGTGGCACGCGCCTCGCCGGACGTCTGGTAGGCGATGGCCGCGTCGTCGCCGCTCTTCGCGGCGGCGTCGAACAGCGCCTTGTTGCGCTGGTAGGCGCGTGCGCCGATGCCCTGATGCTGGTCGGCGCCTTGGCCGGTGAGCATGCCGTAGCCGTTCTCCACGTTGGCGGCGGTGATGGCGTCGAGGTTCTTCGTGAACTCGTCGCGGATGGCGTCGGATTTGAAGCCGCCGTCCTTGGCCGCGGCCTCGGCCATCTTCTTGAGCAACGCGTCGTACTTGTAGCTGGACAGGCCGCGCGAGCCGTGGCGGGCCATCGACTCGGTGTAGATCGGCTCGTAGCCGGCCGGGGCCGTGCTGTAGGCGGCGATGGTCTCGTCGCTCGGCGCCACGTACGGCTGCTTGCTGCTGTAGTACTGGCCGTCGCCGGACAACGCGGCGGCGGACGGGATCGGCGCGGTCACGCCGCCGGCCATCAGCGTGGCCAACGCGGCGAGACCCGCGACGGAACCTATGATTCCCCTGTGGATTCTCTCTATACGCATGCCCCCGTTCTATCGGGGCAAATCGAACGGGACACGCGTCGGCGAGGTGAACCGTCTGAACTCTCCCCCACCCCCGCATGAACGCCGGGCGACGTCCTTCCCTGCTCCCTTGCGCCCCCTTCAGGGGGAGCTGACGGCCGAAGGCCGACTGAGGGAGCATCCCGTCCCGCTCAAATCTCGAGCCGCCATCTCTCGGCTCCCCTTGCAGGGGAGCTGTCGGCTGAAAGCCGACTGAGGGGTAGACCCCGCTCAGTCCGGCCGCACTCGCTCAGAATCAGTGGATATCGTCCGGAATGTCGATATCCGACTTCTGCACTTCCTCCACGTTGACGTCCTTGAACGTCACGATGCGCACGTTCTTCACAAACCTGCTCGGACGGTACACGTCCCACACCCACGCGTCGGTGAGCTGCACGTCGAAGTACACGTCCTGCCCGGCGGAACGCACGTTGAAGTCCACCTTGTTCGCCAGGTAGAAGCGGCGTTCCGTCTCCACCACGTAGGTGAACAGCTTGATGACGTCACGGTATTCCTTGTACAGCGCCAGTTCGGCGTCGGTTTCGTAGTTGTCGAGATCCTCGGCACTCATGTCTATCGCTTGTCCTTCTCAAACCAATGGCCGCATCGCGACGTTCCCGTCGCCGATGCGGCCCGTCCTGTCGGTCGTACTTTACCGGCTACCACTGTACCGATAGCCCGGTCCTTTGCGCCGTTCCGCCGCCGGCGGCGGTTCCCGGCGCGACGCGTCACTTTTCCGATTCGCGTTTGCGCCCGCGGCCGAGCGTGCGCCACCACGCTTCTTTGGACGTCTTGCGTTCGCTCTGACCGTACGGCCAGTTGCTTTCCTCGTCCGTCTCGCCGGCGTGCGTTCCCGCCGCTTCCGCCTGTTTCGGCGGTAGTCCGAGCCGTTCGCGCGCCTCGTCCGGCGTCATGTGGTGTGCGTCGCCGCGGCTCGGCGCGATTGCGTCGTCGGCGCGCGTCGCGCCGTCCGCCGCATCGGCACCGTCGCGTCGACGCTGCTGGATGGCGATCGAGTGCTCACGCGCGCTCAGCGCCTCCTTCACGCCGGGATTGTCCTCGATGACGTGCATGCCGAACGCGTCGAGCGAGCGGATCGGATCGTATTCGTCGACGAGGGTGTCCATGACGATGAGGTCCTGGTACTTGCCGCTCGCCGGATCCCACAGCGCGTCGCGCGAGGTGCCGGACGGTTCGAAGCCGAGCGACTGGTAGACGGACACGGATCGCGAGTTCTGTTCGGGCACGGCCACCCAGATGCGGTGCATGCCGAGGCCGGCGGGTTCGGGTGCGAAGCCGTAGGTCATGACGCGCGGCATCGCGTCGCGCGAGTAGCCGCGGCCGCGATAGTCCTTGCCGAGGATGACCTGGATGCGTGCGGACCGGGACCATCCGTCGATGTCGATGAGGAAAATCATGCCGATGACGTTGCCGGTAGCCGCGGCGTCGACCTCGTGATCGGCGTCATGATCGGCGTCGGTGAGCAGCGCCCATGCCATCGTGCGACGGGATTCCGGATCGCCCACGCCGGATTCGCTGGGGGCCTGGCCTTCCGTCCACGCGACGGAACGACGGACCCACGCGTGTACGACGGCACGCTCGGCGGCCTCATCCTTGCCGGTGATCTTCGTGGCGCCGCTGAAGGCCTCGAGCTCGTCGAGCTTGGGCAGGTCCTCCACGGTGGCGGGGCGCAGGTGCACCATTTCGCCGCGGATGGGCGGAATCACGATGCGCTCCGGCAGGTCTCGCCGCGGCTCGGTCACCGATGCTTCCGTGTGCTCAGTCATTTCCTTGTCCATTCCCTCGCATTCGTTCGCCTGATCGGCATCGCCTCGTTGAAGCCAATCATTGACGAAACTATCGTACTCGTCTGCATAAACCCTGAAAACCCCCTGAGCACTCCTTCTTCTTGTGCTCCCTCTTGGTGTCGTCTTTTGCTCCCCTGCATTTTCTTTGCGCCCCTCCAAGGGGGAGCTGTCCGCAAAGCGGGCTGAGGGGGTCCGTCACCTGTTGTTGTGGTTCCTCCCTTGGCTCCCCCTGTGAGGGGGAGCTGCCCGCCGGAGGCGGGCTGAGGGGGTGACGCGTGCGGGGCGTGGGTGATGGCGCTCGTGCGCGTGTGTGTCTTGGAATATGCGAGGGCCCTTGGGAGCTGTTGCTCGACCAAGGGCCTTTCTTATCGTGTGGATGCGGCGGCGTGCTACTCTCCCACACTCTCTCGGGTGCAGTACCATCGCCGTGCCAGGTCTTAGCTTCCGGGTTCGGAATGGGACCGGGCGTCTCTCCTGGGCTATGACCGCCGCAAATCTTCTGTTATCAGGGATGTTCCTCCCTGGATGCTGGTGGTTCGGGGACCGGATGGTGGACGCTGTTGATCGCTTGGGTTGTGACGTCACGGTTGCTCCGTGTCGCGTGCATTCGCAGAAGAGGTTGATGCCGTCCCCTACAGGAGGGGATGAATGTGTGTCGCGCTTCCCCGTTAGTACCGGTCGGCTCCACCCCTCGCGGGGCTTCCACGTCCGGCCTATCGACCACGTGTTCTTCATGGGGGGTCTCGGGAACCGTGGTTCCCTGGGAATACTTATCTTGGAGCGGGCTTCCCGCTTAGATGCTTTCAGCGGTTATCCCTTCCGAACGCAGCCAACCGGCGGTGCCACTGGCGTGACAACCGGCGTACCGGAGGTTCGTCCACCCAGGTC
>NZ_JBKEVC010000006.1:0-153381 GCF_056356895.1 Bifidobacterium sp. LH_424 | reverse complement strand
CCGGGCTGGACGCGTACATCGTCCACTGGAACACCAAACGACGCCAGAAACGACTCGGGGGACACACCCCGGAGGAATTCCGGAACATGTCCCCCACAGCCTGATCAGGTACCCTTAATAAACCACGTCCAGCAATCGGGGCGCAGTTCAGACGAGGGGGCTGTCGAACGCAGTGAGACTGGGGGAGAGATAGCTGGAACGTAACGGTTCCCGGTATCTCTCCCCCAGTCCGCTTACGCGGACAGCCCCCTCGTCAGAGGGGGCCAAAGAAGGAGCGGACAGCCCGGCCGCAATCACGGACGGCCTACGGCCGACCTCAATCGGATCAGTGTTCGGGATCGATGGTCTTTTCGATCTGCTGGACGACCTCGGGCTTGGCCGGCTCGACCGGGACCTCCTTGACGCCGCTGATGTCGTCGAGCGGCTTCGTCGGCACTTCGGCCGGCGAGCTCGGCACGGTGTCGAGGCGGCTTTCGGCGGCCTCCACGTACTTGCGCGGCACGACGTAGACGGGGCCGACCGAGTGCTGCAGCAGGCCCTGGCTGGTGGAGCCGAGCAGCAGGCCGGTGAAGCCGCCGCGTCCGCGGGAGCCCACGACGACGACGTCATGGTCGTAGCTGGCCTTGGTGAGCGCGTCCACGGCGGAGCCGGGCACGATGCGCTTCTCGATCTTCAAATCCGGGTACTGCTCCTCGAGCGGCTTGACGCGCGTCTCCAGATCGTCCATGAAGGAGGCGTACACCTCGTCGTCGGCGCCCTTGACCTGCGCCGCCGCGGAGATGACGTCGAGCTCGGCACCCCACGCGTGCGCGAAGGAGGCGGCGATGTCGAGAGCCTTCAGACCCCACTTGGATTCGTCGGAGCCGACCGCCACCTTGGTGATCGTGTTGTTGAGGTGCATGAGGTTGCCGTCGTCGTCGGTGTAGGGCACGACGACGATCGGGCAGTACGCGTAGGCGGGCAGCGAGGAGGACGTGGTGCCGAGCAGGCGCTCGGCGAGGCCGCCCTTGCCGCGGTTGCCGATGACGATGAGGTTGTAGTTGCGCGACAGTTCGACGAACACGGACGCCGGGTCGCCGGTCACGATCAGTGTGGCCGCCTGGACGCCCTGCTCGTCGGCGATGGCCTTCGCCTTGGACAGAATCTCCTGCGCGTCGGAATGAGCCGCGTTGTCGTCGCCCATCGCGGTGTACGTGGCGTCGAAGCTGACGGCTGCGTAGCTGGGCAGGGAGTATGCGCAGACGATCTGCAGCGTCAGTCCCGCATGCTTGGCATAGTTCGCTGCCCACCAAGCGGCCTTGTAGCTGGCATTCGACCCGTCAACGCCGACGAGTATGGCCTTGTCGTTGATCATGACGACCTCCTTGAGTTATACGCGATGCCGTCATGCCGTGGCGACATCGCCCCCTGTGCGTTCCACAATACCCCGTTATGGGCGTATATCGCGTGTCATCCGAGTGAAATAGTTCACTCGTGTCGCGGGTCTCTCCCTCAGACCGCCTGCGGCGGCCAGCTCCCTCATCAGAGGGAGCCACACAGCCGGATCCGTCGCACGGGCTCTCCCCCGGACCACCTATGGCGGCCAGCTCCCTCATCAAGGGGATCCCCACAGGCCCAGGAAAACGGAAAACGCGCCTTCCCGGGGGGAGGCGCGTTTTCCCAAGAAACGAAGCGATCCGTAACCGAACCGCCGGGTGTCGGTATTACAGGACTCGGCGGATGGAGTAGCTGGCACCGGCGAACACGTAGGCGACGGCGTTGGTGCGGATGCCGTCCGCGTAGGTCTCGGCGTCGACGATCATGCCGTTGCCGAGGTAGATGCCGGAATGGTTCGCATTGGCGAGGATGTCGCCCGGCTGGGCTTCGGCGAGGCTCGCCACGGGGGTGCCGACGGTGGCCTGCGCGCCGGAAGTGCGCGGCAGGGAGATGCCGTTCTGGGCGAAGACGTACTGCACGAAGCAGGAGCAGTCCATGTTGTACGGCGGGTTGCATCCGCCGTAGACGTAACGGTCGTCGGCGGCGATGGCCAAGGCGAGCGAGATGACGCCCTGCGCGTTGCCGGTCGGCGTCGGCAGGCTGGAGGTGTCGACGGAGGCGTCGCGGCTGGCGGAACGGCTGGCAGCCTGGGACTGGGCCTGCGCGGTGGCCGCGGCCTGGGCGGCCTCTTCGGCGGCCTTCTTCTCGGCTTCGGCCTTGGCCTCGGCGTCCTTTTCGGCCTGGGACTTGGTCTGCGGCACGTTCAGGGACTCGATGCCGCCCCAGTTGGAATCGGACTCCACATCGGTGGAGGTGGATTCCTTGAGCAGGTTCTTGCGTGCGGTCGTGGTCTTCGGGAACGAGCGCTCGGAGGTGACCACACCGGAGGTCTGATCGGCGGCGGTGGCGGCCGGAGCGACGGCGATGAACGTCGCGCAGGCTGCGACGGCCGCGGTGAATGCGATTACGGTTTGCTTCAAATTCTTCATCGGAACCTTACGGTAGCACCCGGGGTGCCCGGGGAGCGGAAAGCGAATCGGTAAGCGGAATCTCCGGCGATGCATCGGATGCATCGGAGACCGGACGTATCAGTGGTCAGACGTATCAGTAGTAGTCAGACGTATCAGTAGTGGATGTACTCGAAGTCGGAGACGTTCGTGTAGGTCTTCGAGTAGGTCTTGCCGTTCATCACGGAGCCGCACTCGGACGTGACGATGGAGCCGTCGGCGTTGATCTTCTCGACGATGGCGACGTGGCCGTACGTGGAGTCGGTGCCCTCCTGGCCGGCGCGGAAGACCATGATGTCGCCCACGTGGCGCGGCGTGTTGTCGACCCAGTAGCCGAGGGCGCGCGCGGAGTTGGCCCACATGTTGCCGTTGCCCATGTGCGAGCCGACCGGCAGGCCGAGCTCATGACGACGCACGTACACCCACCAGGTGCACTGGCTGAATTCATAGGCGTTGCCGACATCGCCGGTGGCGTGGTTCGGGTCGAAGCCGGCAGGCAGCAGGTTGGAATCCTCGTCCATGAGCTTGGCGACGTTCTCGTTGTTCGCGAGGGACTTGGACATCTGCTTGAGGTCAATCGAGGTGCTGGCGTCGCCGAGCGACCAGGTGCCCTCGTTGGAGGTCTGCTGGGTCTGCGCGTCGGCGTCGGACTGCTGCGTGGCGTCACTGCCGGCCACGGTGCTGGAGACCGTGTCGCCGGTGCCGGTGAGCGGGGTGCGCACGTCGGAACGGGAGGCCGCGCCCTTGACCGCCTGAATCTGCGTGGTGGTCGTCGCGGCGTCCTCGGCGACGGACAGGCCTTCGTCGGCGGGGCTGGCGAAGGCGACCGCGGTGGCCGCGGTGCCGGCCAGGGCCGCGAGGGACGCGGAGCCGACGATGAAGTTGCGACGTTCGGCCGCACGGGCCGCCTCGCGGATGGCGCGGCGCGACATCGGCGCGAGTTCGTTGAGCTTATCGGCCACCGCCTCGTCGAGACCGAGCACGGCGCCGTTGTTCCCCGCCATCTGCATGGCAATCACGGTGCCACGCGTGTGGGTGCCGCGGGAACCGGAGAACAGACCCATCAGGCTGTTCGATCCGTTGCCCTTGGCGGAAGTTCCGGCCGCCTTATGTGCCGCATGCCTCATACAGTATCAGCTCCTTGGTGGGTTGGGAGGGCACCTCTGCAGACGGCACCCTTCACCGTCACAATTCGCCACCCTACAACGACCCCCGCCCTCAGGCAAATCCCCTAGGGGGTGTCGAACCGGTTCGAGCCCTCCCCTCCCGCACCTCTCCCTCGTCTCCCCCCGCGTCCGCCCATCGGCCGCCGCGCGGTCGATATATGGAGCACGCGACCTGAGCACCGAAGGATTGGCTAGGGTGGTGCGCATGGCCAATACAGTGAACATCCCCTCCGACATGCTGCCCGAGGACGGCCGATTCGGCTCCGGGCCCAGCAAGATCCGCCCCGAACAGGTCGCCGCGCTCGATGCCGGCGCCACCACGCTACTGGGCACCTCCCACCGTCAGACCCCGGTGCGCCAGCTCGTCGGCTCGATTCGCGAAGGCCTCGAATCCTTCTTCCACGTGCCGGACGGCTACGAGATCGCGCTCGGCAACGGCGGCGCCAGCTGCTTCTGGGAGATCGCCTGCGCCTCGCTCATCACCCGTCAGGCCGCGTTCGGCACGTACGGATCGTTCAGCGCGAAATTCGCCGCCTCCGCCGCGGCCGCGCCGTTCCTCGAGGATCCGGTCACCTATCAGGGAGAGCCGGGCACGTACCGCCTGCCGGAGCCCACCGAGGACGTGGACGCCTACTGCTGGGCGCACAACGAGACCTCCACCGGCGTCGCCGCCCCGGTGCGCCGCGTCGAAGGCAGCGTCGAGCAGGGCTCGATCACGCTGGTCGACGGCACGTCGGCCGCCGGCGCGCTGCCCGTCGACGTCAGCCAGACCGACGCCTATTACTTCTCCCCGCAGAAGGCGTTCGGCTCGGACGGCGGCCTGTGGGTCGCGGTCCTCTCCCCCGCCGCCGTCGAACGCGCCGCACGCGTCGAGGCGAACGTGAGCCTTCCCGGCGCGAGCCGCTGGGTGCCGCCGTTCCTGTCGCTCACGAAGGCGCTGGAGAACTCGCGCAAGGACCAGACGCTCAACACGCCCGCCGTCGCCACGCTCATCATGATGGAGAACCAGGTGCGCTGGCTCAACGACAACGGCGGCATGGACTGGGCGGCCGCGCGGTGCGCCAAGTCCGCGTCGCTGCTGTACTCCTGGGCGGAACGCTCCGACTACGCGAAACCGTTCGTCTCCGACGAGGGCGCACGCTCCCACTCGGTCGTCACCATCGACCTGGACGACGCGATCGCCGCCTCCGACGTCGTGGCCGCGCTGCGCGAGAACGGCATCGTCGACACGTCCGGATACCGCAAGCTGGGACGCAACCAGCTGCGCGTCGGCGTGTTCCCGTCGGTCGAACCGTCGGACGTCGCCGCGCTCACCGGATGCATCGACTACGTTGTCGAACACCTGTAGCCGAATCGGGCCGGAACCGCGCGACCGGGGCGGAACCGCACGCGGCGCATGCTCGGCGGCGTGCGGTAAGGTGGTCGCTGTGAAATTGCGATTCGCCCCGATACTCGACCCCGCGGTGCGCAGGCCGGCGCCCAAACCGGTGCGTGTGGATCTGCGCACCGTGTTCCTCATCGGCACCGGCCTGTGGTCCGTGGCGTTGATCGCATGCTTCGTCCTCGACGCGCTCGGATTCGACGTCGCCACGCCGCTGATCATCTGCGCGGCTGGCGTCGTCGTCGGCGTGCTCATGCTCATCTGGGAGCATTTCGACCGCTGGGACTACCGGCGTCTCGGCCAGTAACGCCTCAGCGGGCGACGGGCAGGGTGAGGGTGAACGTGCTGCCCTGGCCGGGCGCGGACCATACGGCGACGGTGCCGTGGTGGGTGAGCGCCACATGCTTGACGATCGACAATCCCAATCCCACGCCGTCGGCGGTGCGCGCGCTCTGGTCGGCGCCGCGGTAGAACCGTTCGAAGATGCGCGACTGCTCCCGCTTCGGAATGCCCTTGCCCTGGTCGATCACGCGGATCACCGCGTGACGGCGCATCTCGTCCGCCTCCACGGACACGCCCACGTACCCGCCTGACGGCGAATACTCGATCGCGTTCTCGACGAGCTTGGTCAGGGCCGTGCGGATCTGGCCGGAATCGCCGTTGACGACGAGCGAATCGTCGCCCTCCACGTTCACGTCCACGCCGAAATCGGCGATCTCATGCGCAAGCGACACCTTCACCGCACGCACCTCGTCCATCACATTGAGACGGTTCGCGGCGGACGGCACGATCGGCTCCTGCGCCTTGATGAGCAGCAGCAGGTCGGAGACCATGTGGTTGAGATGGTTGCTGGTCGTGCGCACCTCGCGCGCGTCCGCCTCGATGCGGGCGCGGTCGAGCCCCTTCCCGTCCTCGCCGTCGTGCTCGAGATCGTCGGCGAGACGCGACAGCGCCTCGGTCGGCCCCAGCAGCTGTTCGGACACGTTGATGATGAACGAGTCGCGGATCTGCGCGAACCGCACCGTCTCGCTCACGTCGTCGATGAGGACGACGACGTATCGCTCCCCCACGCGCCCGACCGTCACCTTCAGCCAGTTCGGGCGCCGCACGCCGGGCCGCGCGCCCGGCGCGACGCCCGCACCGGAGCGGTTCGTCGCGTCGTCGTCGCCCGACGCGACGAACCGTTCCGGCGTTTCCGTCTCCAGGTCGAAACGGCGCCTGCCGCCGGTGGCGAACACCTCGCGCACCGTCTCCACCACCTTCTCGTTGACGATGCTGTCGTCCTGGACGATGCCGAGACGGTACGATTGCGGGTTCGCGCGCACCACGTCGCCGTCGCGGTCGACGATCAGCGACGCGCTCGGCAGGATCGACAGCAGCGCCTCCGTCGACGCGTCGAGATCGTCGTCGCCGTCCGCGGCGTCGCGGCGTTTGCGCAGACCGCGCGTTTTGCGTCCGATGAGGTTGCCGAGCCATTCCGTGAACGACGCACCTCCCAGCAGACGCTCCACAATCGGTTCGACATGGTCGATGATGAACAACAGGACGGCGAGCGCGATGGCGAGACCCATCACGCCGAAGACCGACGACACGATGATCGACGGCACCGGGGAATCATACATGCGCTCCATTCTCCCACACCGGGCGTGTCGGAAGCGGCGACATGCCGTGTAGTTGAATATCCGGTGAACGTAGTGGTGAACATGCAGCCAACAGCAGATGGCGATTGCGCTACGTTGTCGCGAAAGCGGGAGTACTCGCATAAAATGGGAGAGGTTGCCGTGAGGTACGGGCTACGCCTGACCGTCGCCCGTCCATGGCCGAAGAAAGATGAAAGGCTGAAGACAATGCGCGTTATCTTTAATGAAGAGCTCAAGGCCGTGGCCGACGACCTTGACCGCATGGCGCAGGGTGTGCGCAAGTCCATCCGCGGCGCCGGCGACGCCCTGCTCAAGCAGGACGTGGAGGCCGCCCAGACCGTGATCGACGGTGACATCGAGCTGGACGCCCTCGAGGAGAGCGTCGTCGACCAGTGCGTGAAGCTGCTGGCCAAGCAGAACCCGGTCGCCACCGATCTGCGCGTCGTGGTCTCCACGATGCGTCTGGCCACCACGTTCGAGCGCATGGGCGATCTCGCCAAGCACGTGGCCGAGACCGCGCGCCGCGCCTACCCCGCCTCCGCGCTGCCGGAAGGCGCGAAGGAGACGTTCCAGCAGATGCAGGACTTCCTGGACGAGACCTCCGACGACGTGGTGAGCATGCTCGCCGACCGCGACGCCAAGACCGCCGAGCGCATCATCGCCAACGATGACAAGCTCGACGCCCTGCACCACAAGACTTTCGAGTTCGCGCTTGACGAAAGCATGGAGATCAGCCGTCAGCAGCTCATCGACGTCGTGCTGCTCGGCCGCTTCCTCGAGCGCCTCGGCGACCACGCGGTCTCGGCCGCGCGTCGCGTCGTGTTCATCGTCTCCGGTTTCGATCCGTCGAAGGAGCCGAGCCGTGACGAGGAAGGCTCGATCGAGTAAGGTTCCGTCCGGCTGTCCGGACGGATAACGAATTTCCTCCCTAGGGAGGACCCGGAACGGCGCAATGGCCTTGATTGGTCTTGCGTCGTTTTGTTATATGCGGATGGCTGGTTCAGCACCCCCTCAGTCCGGCGAAGCCGGACAGCTCCCCCTGAAAGGGGGCGCAGGCCACGTCATATGCGCCCCCTTTCAGGGGGAGCTGGCGCGCGAAGCGCGACTGAGGGGGTATCTCCCCATACGCGAAGAGGGGACGCTCCTTCTCGGAGCGTCCCCTCTCGTTACCGTGATTCAGTGACGAATCGTCGGGCTCACTTCTGGCCCTGGGCGGCGACGGCGGCGGCACCGGCGGCGGCGGCCTCCGGGTCCAGGTACTCGCCACGCGGCTTGATCGGCTTGAAGTCCTCGTCCAGCTCGTACAGCAGCGGGATGGCGGTCGGGATGTTGACCTTGGCGATCTCCTCCTCGGACAGGTTGTCGAGCATCTTGACGATGGCACGCAGCGAGTTGCCGTGGGCGGCGATCAGGACGGTCTTGCCGGCCTTGAGCTCAGGCTCGATGGCGGACTTGAAGTACGGCTCGACGCGCTTGACGACATCGGCCAGGCACTCGGCTTCCGGAACCGGATCGCCGGTGTAGCGCGGATCGTGGTTCTGCGCGTACTCGTCGTTCGGATCGATCTCGGGCGGCGGGGTCGCGTAGGAGCGGCGCCACAGCATGAACTTCTCGTCGCCGTACTCCTGACGGATCTCCGTCTTGTTCTTGCCCTGCAGAGCGCCGTAGTGACGCTCGTTGAGACGCCAGTTGCGCTCGACCGGGATCCACAGGCGATCCGCGGCGTCCAGCGCGATGTTGGCGGTGTTGATGGCGCGACGCAGCAGGGAGGTGAACACGATGTCCGGGAGGACGTTCTTCTCCTTGAGCAGCTCGCCGCCACGCTTGGCTTCGGCTTCACCCTGCTCGGTCAGCGGGACGTCGACCCAGCCGGTGAACTGATTGGTTTTGTTCCATGCGCTCTGTCCGTGACGGAGCAGTACCAGTTTGTAAGACATACGGCCAGTCTACCGCCAGTCCGGCCCAGACACGAACAATAATCCCACGTTTCTCGGCAACGTTTGGGTAAACAATCGCGCGGATGGTCGGGCGGACACCCCCTCAGTCGGCCTCCGGCCGCCAGCTCCCCCTGAAGGGGGCGCAAGAGAGAGGACCCCGCGAACGCGGACCTTTTTCTGCTCCCCCTTTCAGGGGGAGCTGTCCGGCTTTGCCGGACTGAGGGGGTAACGGATACGAAGGCCCACCGATCAGGTGACGGCGGTGATGCTCCCGTCGGGAGCGATGGCGGCGGGGAACATGAGCAGGGCGAACGCGACGGCGAACCAGAGCGCGTTGATGCCGGCGAACCGCAGCGCGGCGCCGTACCGGCCACGGAACACGTTCGTCACCACGCCGGCGAGGAACGCCGCCCCCAGTACGGCCACGACCGTCAGGAACAGCAATCCCAACCCCCGCATACGCCCGATATGCCCGGTCGCAACGTACGACACCCAGTCGGAGGCGCCGATGCACGGGCCCAGATACAGGATCATCGACAGGATCCACTCCCCCGCCGCGCATACGACGAGCAGAATCCTCGCGCCCCTCGCACCCAATCGCACGGCCAACGTGCGTTTGCCGTGCACGCGGTCATCGTCGATGTCACGCAGATTGTTGACCATGAGCAACATCATCGCGTTGACGCCGCAGCAGACGGCGGCGGTGATCCCCGTCCCGTCGACGCCGTAGTCGCCGGTCCACAGCATCGCACCCACGGTCCAGCCGGCGGCGGCCATCGGACCGGGCACCGTGAGCGGCGTCTCGAACGCGATCCGCCACGTGCCGGGCATGCCGAAACCGTCGAAACTCCACGCGACCGCGAATTGCGTGCCGAGCGTGGCGACGAGGCCGAAGAACACGAACACGAACGGCTCGCCGAGTCCCGCGTACCCGTAAGGGTGACGGCCGCCGGTATAGAACCACCCGGCGATGACGCACAACGCGCCGACGCCGATCAGACAGTACTGCCCGGACAACACGGCGACGGCGAGACCGCACACGCAGGCGAGCGCGGCGGCGCAGCCAGCCGCGGCGAGCACGCGTCTCGGCGGCACCAGACCGGACGCGACGAGGCGGCGCGGCTTGCCGCTCGCCGCCTCACTGCCGCCGCGCGACGCGTCCGTGCCGCGGACGCCGTCGGAGTAGTCGTTCGCGAAATTGACGGCGATCTGGAGGAACAGGGCGACGCCGACGCACAGCAGCGTCATGCCGATGAACCGGACGAGCGCATCGTCGTAGGCGTACCAAGGGTCGAAGCACGGGCCTTTGGCCATCTCCATATCGGCCCAGACGCCCTCGTCGGTCGAGATGCAGCTGCGGGCGGACGAACCGAGCATCTGCCACGCGCAGGCCGCGCCGACCAGCACCGGCGCGATTGACGCGGGCAGCGTCTTCGGACGGATACCGGACAGCCAGAGGCGCAGTGACGCGTGCGCGCTGTTCGATGATTCCCGATTCATGATGTTTCCTCCATCTATGAATTGGCCCCCTCTGACGAGGGGGCCGAAAGTGATGCTATCAGGCGACGAGGGGCTTGACGAGCGGGAAGGTGATGGTCTCGCGGATCGTCGCGCCGGTCAGGGCGATGAGCAGTCGGTCGATGCCCATGCCCATGCCGCCGGCCGGCGGCATGCCGACGCCGAGCGCCTCGAGGAAGTCCTCGTCGATGTCGCACGCCTCCTCGTCGCCGGCGAGCGCGTCCTTCGCCTGGGCGACGAAACGCTCGCGCTGCACGATCGGGTCGTTGAGCTCGGAGTAGCCGGTGGCCAGCTCGAAGCCGCGCACGTAGAGGTCCCACTTCTCGACCACGCCCGGCTTGGAGCGGTGGCCCTTGACGAGCGGGGAGGTCTCGACCGGGAAGTCGCGCACGAAGGTCGGCTCGTAGAGCTTGTCCTCGTAGAAGTGCTCCCACAGGTGCTCGACGAGCTTGCCGTGGTTCTCGACCTCGTCGCGCTCGACGCCGAGCTTGTCGGCGATGGCGCCGAGATGTTCGACGGAGGTGCCCGGATGCTCGGGGCCGCCGTTCGGGACGATCTCCTCGCCGAGCGCCTCGGACAGGGAGTCGTACATGCTGATCGTGCGCCATTCGCCGCCGAAGTCGTATTCGGTGCCGTCAAGCAGCGTCACCTTGTGCGAACCGTACACGTCCATCGCGGTCTTCTGCACGAGCTCCTTGACGAGCTGGCCGATCGTGTTGTACGTGCCGTACGCCTGGTAGGCCTCGACCATCGTGAACTCGGGAGCGTGCGTGGCGTCGACGCCCTCGTTGCGGAAGTCGCGGTTGATCTCGAACACGCGGTCGATGCCGCCGACGAGGCAGCGCTTGAGGAACAGTTCCGGCGCGATGCGGAGGTAGAGGTCCAGGTCGAACGCGTTCATGTGCGTGGTGAACGGGCGGGCCGCGGCGCCGCCGTGCACGGTCTGCAGCATCGGGGTCTCGACCTCGATGAAGTCGTGGTTCGCGAACGTGTGGCGCAGCGAGGCGACCGCCTTGGAACGGTTGCGCACCATGTTGCGGATCTTCTCGTCCGCGATCATGCCGATGTACGGCTTGCGGGTGCGGGTGTCCTCGTTGAGCTCCTTGTGGAGGGCGGGCAGCGGCTGGAGCGCCTTGGCGGCGATCGCCCACTCGGTGGCGAAGACGGAGAGCTCGCCGGTCTTCGAGGAGATGACGCGGCCCTTCAAGTACAGGTGGTCGCCGAGGTCGACGAGCTGCTTGAACTGCTTGAGGGAATCGGCGCCGATCTCCTTCTTGGAGATCATGCCCTGGATCTTCGTGCCGTCGCCGGCGGACAGCTGCACGAAGTTGAGGCCGCCCGCGTTGCGGATGAACAGGACGCGGCCGGCGATGCCCACCATGTCCTCGGTCTCCTGGCCGGGTTCGAGCTTGCCGTCGTACTTGGCGCGCACGGATTCGATGGTGTCGGTCACATCGAGGTGGACCGGGTACGGGTTGACGCCGGACTCGAGCATCATCGCGCGCTTGGCGACGCGCATCTGCACCTGCTCGGGGTGGGCCAGCGGACCGAACTCCTTGTTGGACGGGTCGACGGCCTCGTCCAGGGTGGCGCCGCCCTTGATCTTCTCGCGGATGGTCTCATCCTGCTTGAGCAGCATCTCCGCGCGTTCCACCGTGGTCATCTGGGGGACGGCGTTCTCGACGTTCTCGTCCTCGTTTGCTTGGGATTCTTGGGTTTCACACATAGGCACACAGTCTAGCGAGAAGGCGATACACGGCGGGGAGCAGGGGGATGAATGGATGGGGCGGGTGCGACGGGGTCGCACGGAATCACCCCCTCAGTCGCGCTCCGCGCGCCAGCTCCCCCCTGAGGGGGCGCAGGGAAAAGCGCGGAAAACGGCGCGACACGCCGACGTTTGCATCGCTCGCCCAAACATGTAATATATCACCCGTTGCCAAACGGGCTGTAGCGCAGCTTGGTAGCGCGCTTCGTTCGGGACGAAGAGGCCGCGGGTTCAAATCCCGCCAGCCCGACAACTGAGGAACCGCTGAGAAATCAGCGGTTCCTTTTTTATTCTCTTTGGCCATGGTTCCCTCCCTGACTGTCACTGCCCCCGAAGGCCCGCCGCTCCAAATACGCAAATCCGGTATGGGGTGAGGAGTAGCGTTGCGTATAACGTTTGATGCAAACGTATTCAGAAAACGTGTTTATCAAACTTATTCGTACACCAAGGGGAATCATGAAGAGAAGTCTGCTCGCGCTGGCAGCCGGGTCGTTCATCCTCGGCGCCGCCGAATTCGTGATGATGGGCATCCTGCCGCAGGCCGCGGCCGCCACCAACGTGGATATCCCGACCGCCGGCCACTACATCTCCTCCTACGCGCTCGGCGTGTGCTTCGGCACGCTGATGCTCGTCGTCGGCCGCAAGACCCCGCCGAAGCGGCTCATCATCCTGTTCATGGTCATCGCGTTCGCCGGCAACCTGCTCTCCGCGTTCGCCGTCAACGCGCCCATGCTGCTCGTCACGCGCTTCATCGCAGGGCTCCCGCACGGCGCGTTCTTCGGCACCGCCACATTCGTCGCCAAGACGCTGGCCGACAAGGGCAAGGAGGCGCAATCCGTCTCGCTGATGGTGGCCGGACAGACCATCGCGAACATGCTCGGCGTGCCAGCCGGCACGCTGCTGGCCGAATTCCTCTCGTGGCGTCTCACGTTCGGCTTCCTCGCCGCATGGGCCGCGATGACGGTCGTCCTCGTGGCCGCCTGGGTCCCGGCCGTCGCACCGGTCAAGGACACCGGCATCAAGGGGCAGTTCCGCTTCCTCGCCAAGCCCGGCCCGTAGTTCATCATCGCGGCCATCTTCACCGGCAACGCGGGCGTGTTCTGCTGGTGGAGCTATGTCTCCCCGTGGCTGCAGAAGTCCGGCGGCTGGCAGTCCTCCCTGGTCCCGATGTTCATGATGCTCGCCGGTTTCGGCATGGTCCTCGGCGGACTGGCCGGCGGATGGGTCACCGACCACTGGCGTCACGCCGGCACCGCCGCGCTCGGCCAGTCGGTCTCCTGCCTCGGTCTGCTCATGGTGCTCGTCGTGCCGGGCAACCACGTCTCGACCACCATCCTCACCTTCTGGATCGCGTTCGGCCTGTTCTTCGTCAACGCGCCCCAGCTGCTGCTCATGGCCGAAGCCGGTCAGGGCGGCGGCGAGCTCATCGCCGGCGCCGCCGCGCAGATCGCGTTCAACTTCGGCAACGCCGTCGGTTCCGCGGTCGGCGGCATGACGCTCAACGCGTTGGCGATGAACTACCGGTTCACCGGTCTCGCCGGCCTGCCGCTCGGCATCCTCGGCGTCGCCCTGCTCGCCATCTACTCGTGGCGCTACGAGACCGACACCGACGCCATCCACCGTCTGCGCGAAGTCCACGTGTGAGAGCGGCCGTCGCGCACGCCACTCACACACGTCACGCCGCCCGCGCACCGCGCGTGGACGGCGTGCGCTTGCTCACACTTCACGGAAGTTCACCTCCCGTTCTTCCCCGTCGCCCACCCCGGCCATGTCGCGGCCGTAGCGTGGGCCGTGTCCGGATGAATCGGGCTCCATGACCGCACGGAACCCGACGGACATGACGAAGGGAATCATCATAGTGAAGCAAGTGAAGAGGAACACGCATATCGCGACGAGACTGTTCGCCGCGATGGTCGCCGCGGCGACGCTGTCCGGCGTCGGCGTCGCGACCGCCGCCGCGGGCGAGACCGCGACGAACGCGAGCGACGTCGCCGGCGCGACGGCCGCGTTCGACGCCGCGAAGTACGCGGCCACCAGCGAAGGCCGCTACGACGCCGCCGCAGCCGGCGACGACGCGACCGTCTACTCCGACGGTGCCACGCGCGCCGCCGTCAAGCCGAATCTCGTCCAGCTGCTCGGCGAATACGATGCATACTGGCAGCCGGCCACCGAAAACGCCGGCGGCAAGGTCCTGAACAAGACCGTGCTCGACCACGACGACGATTTCGTCCAGAAGATCAACAACGCGGCGGCGGAAGGCGGCGACGGCAAGACCGCTACGCCGCAGCAGCAGCGCGCGCTCGTCGACGCCGACATGAGCGCCGCCGAGACGCTGCCCGACTCGCTCGGACCGGTCCTCGGCAAGTACTTCTCCGACGGACTCGCCGACGGCAGCCTGAACAAGGTGTCCGACATCTTCAAGTACGACACGATCTCCACCTCGACCGCGAAGAAGCATTTCCAGCACCCGCGTCCGTTCGAGGACCGCACCGACGGCGGCAGGAACGAGATCACCGACATCTCCGCCGGCATCAAGCGCGTGCCCGACTGGACCGACGCGCAGGGCGACACGCACTCCGCCGAATACGACGGCCTCGCCGGATCCGGCTCGTTCCCGTCCGGCCACACGACCGGCGCCTACTCGTGGGGCGTCGCGCTGGCCGGCATGTTCCCGCAGCTCGCGCCTGAGATCCTCGCCCGCACGTCCGAGGCGGGCAACAACCGCATCGTGCTCGGCGTGCACTACCCGCTCGACATCATGGGCGGCCGCATCGACGGCGAGGTCGCGAACGGCTACTACTGGAGCACCTACTACGACAAGTACGTGAAGCCGGCCTCCGACCAGCTGCAGTCGTATCTCGCCGCCAAGTGCGTGGCGGACGGACACGCCACCAAGCAGGACTCCGACTACGCGACCGTGAGTGAGTGCGTCGGCAACCTCGGCGCGAACGCCTCGAACGGCTACACGAACGCGTTCGTCGACGTGGTGAGCAAGGAGCCGGTCACCGACCGCGCCTCCGCGCTGCGTGTCTACACGAACCGACTGACCTACGGCTTCGCGAAGACCACCGCCGGCACCGAGTTCAAGGCACCGGAAGGCTCCGCCGACCTGCTGAAGATCGCGTACCCGAAGCTGCACCGCGACCAGCGTGAGGCGATCCTCACGAAGACCGCGATCGACGGCGGCTACCCGCTCGACTCCACGTCCGACGGCTGGCAGCGCCTCAACCTGGCCGCCGCACTGAGCGCGAAGGTCACGCTGAACGAGAACGGCGACGTCGTCAAGGTCGAGCCGGGCGCGAGCGCGCCGAGCGTGATCGGCGAACAGTACGCCGACAACGGCGGCCACCCGGATTCCGACGGCAACGGCGGCTCCGGTTCCGACAAGCCCGACCAGCCGGGCAAGGACGCCAAGCAGGTGACCGTGTTCGACATCACCGACTTCCACGGCCACATCGAGACGGGCCAGTGGATCGAGGCGGCGTACAAGAAGCTCGCCGTCGACCACAACCCGGGCAACAGCGTGTTCGTCTCCAGCGGCGACCTCGTGGGCGCCTCCCCGTTCGAATCCTCCTACTTCCAGGACAAGCCGACCCTTGAGATGGCGAAGGCGTGGGGTCTGAGCGTGAGCGCGCTGGGCAACCACGAGCTCGACAAGGGCACGGGCGACTTCAACGACCGCATCGCCGACCCGCAGTACGGCGTCGACTGGGTGGCCGCGAACATCTCCGGCGGCAAGCTCACCTCCGATCGTCTCAAGCCGTACACGATCAAGACGATCAACGGCAAGAAGGTCGCGTTCGTCGGCGCCATCACCGCCGACCTCAAGAACGTGGTCTCCCCCAGCGTCATGCAGGGCGTGACCGTGACCGACCCGGTCCAGGCGGTCAACAAGGTCGCCGACCAGCTGTCCGACGGCGACGAGTCCAACGGCGAGGCGGACGCGGTCGTGGCGCTCGTCCACGAGGACGGCGACACGCTCGCCTCCGACGGCGACGGGTTCGACGCGAACGTGGACCTCGTCTACGCGGGCCACAGCCATCGCAACGAGTCCGGCGCCACCACGAAGTCCGGCGCGCCGATCATCGAGGCCGGCAGCTACGGCCGTGACGCGGCCGCGCAGGACCTCTACATCGACGGCTCCGGCAAGGATGCGAAGGTCACCGTGCAGAACGCCTCGCAGTACGCCGTCACGTACGTGACGAACAAGGACGGCACCGCGCCGTCCAAGGGCTTCGAGGGCGACGACAACGGTCCGGCCGCGAAGGTCTACAAGCAGGCCCAGGCGGATTCCGCCGCGGCCGGCGAGCAGGTCATCGGCACCATCGACAAGTCCGCGGACTTCGCGAAGGGCGACTGGTCGGCCGAGACCCAGCTCGGCACGCTGAACGCGGATGCGGCGCTCGAATCCGCGAAGAAGACGGAAGTCGGCAAGAACGCGACCATCGGCTTCATTAACCCGGGCGGCCTGCGCACCGACAACCTCGATCTTGACGGCAACAAGCAGATCACCGTCAAGGAGGCGTACAGCATGCTCCCGTTCGGCAACGACAACAGCGTGGTCGACCTGACCGGCAAGCAGCTCAAGACGGTGCTCGCCCAGCAGTGGCAGATCAAGGACGGCAAGTCCAGCGTGACGCGCCTCGGCATCTCGTCGAACGTGACGTTCGTCTACACGCTCGCGCCCGACGCGAACACCAAGGCGCCGGTCGCGACCGTCACCGACGTGTTCGTCGACGGCAAGCCGATCAAGGACGACGACACGGTCACCGTGGCCGCCAACTCGTTCCTGCTTTCCGGCGGCGACGGGTTCACCGGATTCACCGCGCAGGGCGCGCCGCGCCTGACCGGCACGGTCGACGTGCAGGGGCTCATCGACTACCTGGGCGCCCATCCGGGCGTCAAGGGCGACGAGTCGCCCGCCGGCGTGGAGCTGACGGCCTCGTCCGTCGAAGGGAACACCGCGAAGCTCACGTTCGCCCTGCCGGTGTACGCGAACGGCCCGAAGCCGCTCGCACTCGGCCTGTACGTCAACGGCGTGGACTTCGGCGTCAACGAGCTCGGCTCGGCGAAGCCCTCCGAGTTCACGGTGACGAAGACGCTGACCGCCGATGAGCAGGCGAAGTTCGGCACCGCGGTCGCTTCGGTGAACCCGCAGCTGCTCTACACGCAGGACGAGATCGACGCCGCCAAGAAGGCGCACGCCAACGGTGGCCAAGGCGGCCAGCCCGGTGGCCAGGGCGGCCAAGGCGGCCAAGGCGACAATACGCCGCAGAACCCGACGCCCGGCAAGGGCAACGGCGGCACCGGCGCGAACGGCGCCGCCAAGGGCAACACCGCCAAGGGCAATGGCCTGTCCAACACCGGCGCGTCCGTGGCGGTCGTCGCCGCGGTGGTCGTGCTGCTGGCCACCGCCGGCGGCGTGACCGTCGCCGCGCGTCGCCGTCAGCAGCGCTGACACTGGTTTCGGTGATTCGGTTTCCATCGAAACTGAATCGGAAATCGAATCCGCTGGCCGGGACCTTCCAAGGCCCGGACCACGATCTCCCGGAGAGCCCCGCAGATACGGGGCTCTTCCCGTTCTTGCGTCCCCGATTCGGGAGCAATGGCCTTGTTTCCCGACAACGGGACACCACGGCGGCGCATCATGGCAAGACGGCAACGGTATCGCGGTAGGACGGCAACGGTATCGCCGTAGGATGGCAAGACCGCCCGGAATCTCCCGGTGTAACGACACTCACAGCGTGCGGCGGGAACGGTCACAGTACGCTGGAAGTCAGTGATGGACGACATTCGCGATGGAGGGAACAAATCGATGGCCGATGATGCAGTGGACGCCGACGCGATCGACGGGATGGAATCGTTTGCAGACAATGCCGCGATGAACACGGATCTGGAGGCGGCGCTGGAGCAGATGGCGGCGAAGCACGCGCACGATTTCGACGCACCGCAGGACAACACGCAGAACACACAGAACACGCAGAACACACAGAACGAAGGCGGCAACGCATCCGATGACGCGCGCGACGAGGACACCGCCGCCCGCCCGTTCGACGTGAACGGGTTCCTCAAGGGTCTGGACGCGATCTTCGCGGCGCACGACGCGGCGGAGAAGGCCGGGCCGTACCTCGAACAGGCGGCAATCGACGCGGAGAACGCGGGCGACGAGGCGGGACTGCTCACCGTGCTCAACGAGACGATGGGCTTCTACCGGTCGCAGGGCCGGCACGAGGAGAACCAGTGGATTGTGCAGCGGGCCATCGAGCTCGCCCTGCACATGGGGCTCGAAGGCACCGAAGCGTGGGCGACGACGCTCATCAACTGCGCGACCGCGATGCGCGCCGCGAAACATTACGACCAGTCGGAGGACCTGTACCGGCAGGCGCTGGCATGCGCGGAACGCAACTACGATCCGACCGACCGGCGGCTCGCCGCGCTGCACAACAATCTGTCGATGCTGTACAGCGAGACCGGCCGCATCGACAAGGCGGAAGCCGAACTGCGCGAGGCGCTGCGCATCATCGAATCGTCGAGCGTGAACCCGGACGCGGACATCGACGTGGCCTCGTCACACACGAATCTCGCGCTCGTGCTGCTGGAGGAGCACAAACTGGAGGAGGCGGACCGGCACGCGTCGAAGGCGCTGGAGATCTACGCGGCCGGGCATCTCGAACATTCGGCGCACTACGCGTCCGCGCTGGCCGGACTCGCGCAGGTACGGTACACGCAGGAACGGTACGCGGACGCGGTCGCGTACTACCGTCACGCACTCGCCGTGATCGCGGAATGTTACGGCACGGACACGGACTACTACCGGATCACCGAAGCGAACCTCAACGAGGCCGCGGCGAAGGCGGGGGCGGAGTCTCTCCCCCACCCGGCTACGCCGGGAGCCCCCTCGTCAGAGGGGGCCAAGGCGGAACAAGACGGAGCCTCTTCCCTGCCTTCCGCCGGCGGGAGCGGGGATGTGGCCCCCTCTGACGAGGGGGCTGTCGCCGGAGGCGACTGGGGAAGAGACCACGCAGCCACCGCAACGCCGACCGCAACGCCAATCACGGCGCAAACCGCAACGTCGACCACACCACATACTGAGTCGCAATCACCCATCTCCGGCCTCAAACTCGCGAAAGCGTACTGGGAGGAGATCGGGCGTCCGATGGTGCGGGCGAAATACCCGGAGTATGCGGACCGCATCGCCGCCGGTCTCGTCGGGCACGGATCGGAATGTTACGGCTTCGACGACACGTATTCGCACGACCACGATTTCGGCCCGCGATTCTGCCTGTGGCTCACCGACGACGACTACGCGGCGATCGGCGCGCGATTGCAGGCCGACTACGATGCGCTCCCCCGCGACTTCCGTGGCTACGTGCGTCCGTCCGCCGCCGCGGACGAGCCGACGGACACGGCAAACGCCACCATCGACGATGCCACCACCACCGACGCGACGGTCAATCCGGCCGAATCCTCGCCGCTCACGCCGCGCGCGCAGGGCGCGTTCCGGCGTGACGGCGTGTTCCGCATCGGCGATTTCTTCGAGTCGATCACCGGATACCGCGAGGCCCCGGCGGCCGATGCGCCGCACGAGTGGCTGATGCTCGACGAGGCGACGCTCGCCGCCGCGACGAACGGCCAGGTGTTCGCCGACCCGCTCGGCGCGTTCTCGCAGGCACGTCAGGGGTTCAAGGACATGCCGGAGGACGTGCGTCTCGCGCTGATTTCCAAGCGGCTCGGCATGATCGCGCAGGCGGGGCAATACAATCTGCCGCGCAATCTCAAGCGCGGCGACGGCGCGGCCGCCTGGCTTGCGATCGCCGAGTTCGTGGATGCGGCCGCTTCGCTCGTGTTCCTCGTCAACAAGCCGATGGTCGCCGGCTACCTGCCGTACTACAAGTGGCGGTTCGCCGCGCTGCGCAAACTGTCCGGCGGCATGTTCGCACGCCTCGGCGACGTGTGCGGCAATCTGGAATCGGTGATGCGTCTCGCTTCCGCCGCCTGCTACGGCGGCGCGGGCTTCGGCGAAGGCGGCAAGGGCTCCGCGCCGGCGGCCGAGTCCATCGAACGCCTCGTCGAGGAGGTGGCGGCATCCATCGTCAAGGAGCTCAGACGTGACGGGCTCACCCGCTCGGATGAGACCTTCCTCGAATGGCAACGGCCGTACGTCGAGGAGCATATCGAATCCAGCGCCGCATGCCTGCATAGTCTGTGAGGTCTGTAAGGAGCATCAGCGATGAGCGAATCGAACGACACCACCGAAACCGACACCACCGAAACCACCGTGCTGCGCGAGCGGATCGTGCGATTGGAGTGGGACCAGTTCCAACGCACGAACAACGAGGGCGGACGCGCCGCATGCCAAGGCAACTGGCCGGTGTTCCACCAGATGCGCCTCGCCCAGTTCCTCACGTGGGACCGGCCGCTGCTCGAATCCTATGCGGACGACCTCGTCGAGGCGGACCGCATCGGACGCAATCTCGTCACCGAGAAATACGGGCGCATGATGGTCTCGACCGCGCCGGACGAGTACGCGCGGAACATCGAACCGTACATTCCGCGGCTATCCGAGGGGCGCATCGCACGGCAGGAGCGCGTCATCGCGACGCAGGTCGCGTGGGCGCGCGACTTCCGCGCACGCTACCCGAGGCTCGGCGAGGCGATGCGCGTGCTCACCACCAGCGAGGACACGCCCATGGCGACTTCGTTCGAGACGTATCTTCGCGGCGAGCTCGGCACGTATTCGGACCGCACGTTCGCGCTGTACGAGGCGATGATCGCGGGACGCGCGGCGGACAGCGGCCGTGACTGGCCCCTGGCGGGGTCTCTCCCCCAGTCGGCTTCGCCGACAGCCCCCTCGTCAGAGGGGGCCAGTGCGGCGGACGGCGGCGAACATATCGCGAACATCACCGAGGAGACGCTGCTGCACACCGTGCGGCTCGGCGGATTCTCGGGCCTCGACGAGGCGGAGGCCGCGCAGGCCTCGGCATGAATCACCCACCGCGAGCCAGCTGGCCCCGACCCATCGCGAGCGCGCGGCAGTGCGTCCAGGCATCACCCCGCAAAGGTCTATCTGCGTTGCAGGGGGTACACGCGTCCTACCGCAGACACCTATCCGCGTTACGAGGGGTATCTCGAATGGCGTATCCGGGCAATAACCAACGTCGTTCCGCCACGAATACCCCGTAACAACCACACTCGGTACCCCTCTCAAGCCAGTTGCCCTTCGTGACGGAGCGAGATGTACCCCTCTCGATGAAGATAGCCGCATCCGAGCCGGCCTGAACGCGTCCAAACAGGTCCATCCCGTCCAATCGGCCCCAAAGACAAGCCAGCCGTCCCGAATCGGGGCGACGCGAGAGGCACCGAAGGACGCCCCGCCGGCGTCACGGGGTGAACAGGCCCCAGAAGGCCATGACGACGAGCGCGAGCAGCATGCCGGCGAGCGCGAGGAACGCGGCGAGCCAGTGCCAGCGGCCGACGAGCCACGTGGAGTGGAGCCCCGCCGTCGGGTAGAGGCCGTGCGCGAGGTAGGCGCGGCGGACGCGCCACGCGTCCCACAGCCGCACGATGAGCCATGCGCACATCACGGCGCAGATCACGCCGCCGACCCGCAGCGCGATGAATCCGGCCTCCATGAGCGTCGAGTCGCGGCTCACGGTCAACGCGCTCACGCCCACGTAGGAGAGATATGCGGCGAGCGCGACGAGCGTCAGCGTCGTCGCGGCGATTCCCCAGCCGAGGATCCGCCGCAATGCGCGCGAGTACCCGACGTTGCGCACGTACGCACGGCTTGTGCCGGGCCACGACCGCGCGGCGTCCGTCCTGCGGCCGTCCCGGATTCCGCGGCCGTCACGTCCGTCACGCCAGTCGCGTCCGTCACGCGCGCGCGATTCGTTCGCCCGTCGCCGTCCGATTGCGGGGAACCTGCCTCGCAGGCCGCCGGCCACGTTCGCCGCGCCTTGCGCGCGCAGTGCGGCGAGCCGGCGGCGACGCGCGATCTCGAAGCAGCCGAAGCCGATCGTCATGACGATGACGGCCGCGAAGCAGAGCACCGAGGCGGCGGTAAGCGCGACGAGCACGCCGAGCGAGCCGATGATGCCGGACGATGTGTCGCGCGGCGCGACGTACTGCTGGTGCGGTGTCGCGCCGGCGATCCGCGGCGTGGTCCAGCCGTCGGCCGGCGTTCCCGCCGCGACGCCGTTCACCCAGTCGGCGAGGTCGCGCGTGTAGCCGTCGGCGAGCGGGAGGCCGGCGGTGAAGAGGCCTCGGCCGGCGCGCATCTGATGGTTGGCGGCGTAGTAGCGGACGGTCACGTTGCGGTTGCCGTGGCGCGCGGCGTCGTGGATGATGGTGCGCGCGCCCTGTTCGATCGGCATGGCGGTGTCGTAGACGCCGTAGTCGACGAGCACGGGCATGGTGAGCGACCCGCGCACCGCGTCGGCGTCGAAGTCGGCGTAGCGCAGGTCGAACGGCGCGAAGTCGAGGGAGAGGAGTTTGGCGACGTCCTTGACGATCGGCTGTGGCGCGCCGGCCTGCCGCACGTAGGCGCTCACGGCCATCGCCATCTGTTCGCGGCCTTTGTAGACAGGTGCGGAGGCGAGGATGCTGAAGGCAATGTCGCGGCGTTGCGACGTCATGAGCATGGAGATCCACGTGCCTTCGGATTCGGCGTACAGTCCGGTTTTCGCGGCGTCGACGCCGGGGATGAGTTCGAGCAGGTCGAGCGCGGTCGTGTAGTCGCGCGCGAATCGCTGGTAGTCGCGGTGGAGCGGCGTGTAGTCGGCGGTGCGTTTGGCGGGAACGAGCGTGACGATGCCGGCGGAGGCCATCGCGTTGGCGATGTCGCCGAAGTCGTCGGCCGTGCCGGTGCCGGAGCCGTGGATGAACAGGCACGCGGGTCGCCTGCCGGGCGCGTCGACCGGTTCGCGCAGGATGGCGGGCACGCTGTCGCCGTCATCCAGGTGGATGGTGAGTTCGCGTGTGCGCGTGCGGTAGGCGCCCTGGTGGTCGGCGAGGAAGGATGACGGGGATGGGTTGGGTGCGGCCGAGTTCGCGGCGGCGGTGACGTTGTCGGCGGGGATGGAAGAGGGATTCGCGATGATGGATGTGTCCGCGGATGCGACCGTGATGTGGTCGGTGTAGGGTTCGGGCCGCCACTGCGGCATCATCAGCATGCCGAGCGCGGCGAGGACGGCGATCAGGACGACGGCGACGCCGGCGATCCGACCCACCGTGCGCCACGCGTCCATCGCCCGCTCCTTTCCTCTAATCCTCTACTGGCTGCTCCGCGATACCTCATGGTTGCACCGGCGCGGATTGCACCGGTTTCACTGTGCGTCACTCTAGTTCCCTCCCCCGCAGGACACGCCTTCATGGGTGGGATGGCGACCCCCTCAGTCAGCCTACGGCTGACAGCTCCCCCTGACGGGGGCGCAAGGAGCCGAGCGCCATGGGTCGTTTCGCTATCTTGCGCCCCCTTTAGGGGGAGCTGGCGCGCGAAGCGCGACTGAGGGGGCCAAACCAGCGCTACTGCTTGTTGCGGCCGGTTACGGCTTTGGCGATGGCCCAGATGATGGCGACGAGGATGAGGACCACGCCGACGCCGCCGAAGAACAGGGCGGTCAGGGTCTGCGGGTCGATGGCGACCATCCAGGTGGTGACGTCGGGCAGCCGCAGACCGAGCAGCACGCCGAACGCGCCGACGAGGATGCCGATGACGCCGAACAGGATGGTCGGCACGCTCGGCCCGGTCGGGGCGAGCGTCGCGGATGCGGGTGGCACCGCCCCGACGGGAGGCGTCACCCCAGCAGCAGGCACCGCCCCATTCGACGGGAAGCCGTCGGCATGGAGGTCCGTCGCGTCCGTCGGGGCGGACCGCGCGGAGAAGTCGTCCGCCGAGGGCTCGGCGGAGGTGGAATCCTGCCGAGCCGACGCGGAGGAGGCTGTGCCGTTCCGCGGGGCCGATCCGGGCTTCGTTTCGGGTTCCGGTTCGTCGTCGGAGACGCCCATCAGGCGGCTGAGCGGGGTGTTGAGGTCGACGAACGGCGTGGTGACCGGCTGCGTGGCGTCATCCTTCGCGGCCGAGTCGTCCTTCGCCGTCGCATCGGATTTCGCCGTCGCCGCGGTACCGGCCGTCGCCTCAGTCTCGGCGAGGACTGCGGTGTCGGCGGTCTGGTCGACGGCGGGAATCGGCTTGTCGAGGACCTGTTCGGTGGGCGGGGCGACGTCCGGCTTGACGCCGGCGGGCGCGGGCATGGCCTGCGTGTCGACGATGTCCTGCAGGGAGTGGTTGCGCGAGTCGTCGAATCCCTTGTCATCGGCGGCCTGCCCCGCGGGCATGGCCTGCGTGTCCATCGTCCGGATGTTCGTGGTCGTGTCCAGAGTCTTGTCGTCAGTCATCGGAATGCTCCTTCTTGCCGGCCGCACCGGAACCGTTATCGCTGGAGGCGGTCGTGGTGCCGTTCTGCACGGCGTAGTGTTCGCGGGTCGTGAGGTCGAGCGAGGCGACGTCGCCCTTCGAGATCTGCTTGACGAAGTCGGCGTAGCTGGGCAGCACGGTCTCGGAGGCGTAGCGCACGGTCACCTTGCCGGAGACGCCGGAGGTGAAGTTGATGAGGAACGAGCTTTCGTCGGTCTTGCCGTTGCCCTGCCAGTCGTAGTTGTCCGGCTGGTAGCCGTCCGAGTTCATCATGCTGTCGTCATGGTTGTCGCGGACTCCGGCCATGCGCTCGAGGAACGGGACCTCCAGCGTCGTCGCGCCGTTGTTGCGCACGACCTGGCTGTAGCCGCCCATCGAATCGGACTGCATGAAGACGAATCCGCCGGAGCCGAACGCGTACGGGCAGCCGTCGGGCAGCGTCACGTACACGTGCGCGTTGCGCACGGACAGGTCGATCTGCCCGGCCGGGCATCCGGCCTTGTACTTGTTCACCTGCCCGCCGCCGTAGTTCCAGTTGCCGTATTCGCTCAGGTCGATGTTCGCGACGCTCAGGTCGTAGTCGACGCCTTGGAAGTGGACGCCTTGCTCGAGCCGGCGGAAGTTCCGCGGACTGGAATCGGCGACCCAGTAGTTCATGTTCGCGTTGAGGCCGCTGGTGGCGGACCAGTAGTCGTGCTCGGCGTTCTCGTCGAGACGCGCCTGCACGGCGACCATCCCGTATGCGTTCTCGGATCCGGCGCTCGATCCGGCCCCCAGACGCACCTCGGTGTAGCCGTTGCGGACGTTGTTGATGTCGTAGGTCGAGTAGCCGGCGACGCCGGTCGCGACGATCATGCAGCAGGCGACGAATCCGGCGATGAGCGCGAGCGGGATGAGTCCGCCGGAGCGACGTCCCACGGCGCCGAGGATGACGAGCAGCACGCCCATCGCGATGCACACGGCGGAGATCCACACGGTCATCATCGTGACCGCGTTGACGATGCTCTCGCCGGTGTGGCTGTCGGCGTACCCGTGCTCCATGGCGAGCATCACGGCCGCGCCGGAGACGAGCGACAATCCCATGACGAGCAGGACGAGCAGCGGCCCGGCCGGCTTGCGGCGCACGCGGCGCGGCTTGGGAGCGACCGGAACAGGCGCGGGAGGCGCGACGGGAGCGGCCATTGCCGGCGCGGCATAGACCGGACCGGTACCCGCCGGCACCGGCCCCGGATTCACCGGGCTACCGGAGTCCGCCGGAAAGGGGGCGTGCGGCGCGCCTTGGGGAGGCATCTGGCCGTTCACCGTACCGAGGACGGGACCGGCCGCGGGACCGCCGGAGTACGCATATCCTCCCGGATACGCGGGTCCAGGCCCGCCCGGGTACGCGCCACCGGCCGCAGGTCCGCCCGGATACCCGCGCGGCGGCACCGGCGTGTACGGCCCGTTCGGCCCTTCCTTGCGATAGCCGTACCCGTAGCCGTGCTGCTGGCGCATGCCGCTCTGGCAGATGGCCCACAGTGCGACGGCAGCGACGCCGATCGCCACCCATCCGGTGCCGACGATGAGCACGGTGACGCCGAGCATCACGAACGCGCCCAGACAGTTCCAATCCCACCTGCCGGCGACGAGCTCCTCGGCGAGGATGCGCCCGTCGCGCGCATCCGGCAGCATCAGCCACGCGAACGCGTACAGGGCCATGCCGAAGCCGAACAGGAAGGTGAAGACGATCATCAGGGCCCGCACGAGCGTCGGGCTCCATCCGAGGCGGGCGGCGATGCCGCTGCACACGCCGCCGATCCAGCGGTCGTCGCCGCGCACCACGCCGGAGGCGCGGAACCAGGCGAACACCTTGGAAAGAATCTTGTTGTTTTCGTTCATGCCTCCATTACAGCAGCCGTGCGCTTGCACGGCCGTCGGGGAAACCCCTGATTCTTCCCTGAACCCCGGCTAGGAATCCTGATTCCGCACCCCGAAGCGGGCACAATGGAAGCATGACCTCACCGAATCTCCCGCCCCTGCGCCCGGCGAATCTCCCGCTCATGCGCCCGCCCCGCGGCCGCATGCTCGCCGGCGTCTGCCGGGGCGTCGCCCTGCATCTGGGTGTGCCCGTCGTCTGGGTGCGGCTCGCGTTCGTCGCGCTCACGTTCCTGTGGGGCGCGGGCGTCGCCGCCTACCTGTTCCTGTGGATGTTCGTCCCCGTGGGCGATCCGTTCGCCGCGGCCGCGGCGGCCGCCCAGGCGCAGGCCACGCCGGTCGCGAGCGCGCCGCTCGCCGCCGGCAACCGCGACACGGCAACCGGCCGCACGCGCGCCGAATCGGCCGCCGAGGCGATGCACGGTTCGACGGAGAACGTGGCCGCCGCGATCCGCCGCATCCCGCTGCCGACGCTCGTCGCGTGCGTCGGCAGCGCGCTCGTCGCGATGAGCGTCGCGTTGGGCGGTACGGACCACGCCGACCTCATCATGCCGCTGCTGCTCGCCGCGTGCGGGCTCATCGCCGCGTGGTCGCGGTTCGACGCGAAGCAGGGCCGCATCCCGACGATGGTCGTCGGCCTCATCCTCATCTTCCTCGCCTATGTGGCGTACGTGACGACCGTCATGTATTCGGGCACACCGTTCCCCCGCCGCATCATCGTCGCCGGTTTTCTCATGCTCGTCGGCGTCGTGCTCGCGATCCTGCCGTGGGCGGGCGCGACGCTGCGCACGCTGACCGCCGAGCGCGCGATGAAGGAGCGCGAGGAGGAGCGCGCCGACATGACCGCCCACCTGCATGACGGCGTGCTGCAGACGCTCGCCCTCATCCAACTGCACAGCGCGGAACCGGACATGGTGTTCACGCTCGCCCGCGCGCAGGAGCGCGAGTTGCGCGCGTGGCTGTATCAGGAGCGCGTCACGTCGGATCGTTCGGTGAGCGCGGGCGTGAAGGCGATCGCCGCCGAGGTGGAGGACGGTCACGGCCGTCCGATCGACGTCGTGACCGTCGGCGACGCGCGTCCGAGCGCCGCGACGGACGCGCTGCTCGACGCGACGCGGCAGGCGCTCGTCAACGCGGTCACGCACGGCGGCGAGCCGGTGTCCGTCTACTGCGAGGCGGGCGCGCGGGCGGTCGAGGTGTACGTGCGCGACCATGGCGACGGTTTCGACGTGGACGCGATCCCACCGGACCGTCTCGGCATCCGCGAGTCGATCGTCGGTCGCGTGCGTCGCCGCGGCGGTACAGTGGAGATCGTGTCGCGGCCCGGGTGGGGCACGGAAGTGCGCATGCGCATGCCGGTCGCGGCCGCGCCGGGAGGCGACGGCGCGACCGGCGGCGCGCACGCGACGGAGAAGGAGGAACGATGACCGGACAGGACGACGCGACGACGGGCGGCGGCGAGGCGAACGCGACGGGCGGCGGCGCGCGGATCCGCGTGGCCGTGGTCGACGACCATGAGATGTTCCGCGCGGGCGTGACCGCCACGCTGCGCACCGAATTCGACATCGTCGGCCAGGGCGCGGACGTGGACGGCTCGATCGCGATGATCGCGCGGACCAAGCCGGACGTGGTGCTGCTCGACGTGCACGTGCCGGGCGGCGCGGGCGGCGGAGGCGCGGAGATTCTGCTCAAATCGAAGGCGTACTCCCCCGCCTCGGCGTTCCTCGCGCTGTCGGTGTCCGACGCGCCGCAGGACGTGGGCGCGGTGATCCGCGCCGGCGCGCGCGGCTACGTGACCAAGACGATCACCGGCGCGGACCTCATCTCGTCGATCAAGCAGGTGCACGAGGGGTACGCGGTGTTCTCGCCGAAGCTCGCCGGATTCGTGCTGTCCGCGTTCCAAGGCGCGGGGCCGGCCGGCGGGTTCGGCGGCGGCGCCGGTGCCGGCGCGGACGGAATGGACGCCGCGGGGTCGGGCTTCGGCACGAACGGCACGAACGGCTACCCTCCGCACGACGAGGAGCTCGACCGCCTCTCCCGCCGCGAACAGGACGTGATGCGCCTGATTGCGCGCGGCTACACGTACAAGGAGGTCGCCGCCGAGCTGTTCATCTCCGTGAAGACCGTGGAGACGCATATGAGCGCCGTGCTGCGCAAGCTCCAGCTGTCGAACCGCACCGAGCTGACCCGGTGGGCGGCCGACCGTAGAATCGTGTGAATGACCGATGACGAATCCGTCCAGATGACCACGCGGGGGATCGCGCAATCCCCCGCATCTCCCGCTTCCCCCGTATCCCCGCGCCCTCGCCGCGCGCGCAACATGCGCAACATGCGCGTGGAGATGCTGCGCGTCGCCGCAATCGTCGGCATCGCCGTGTTCCACACGTTCCAGCCGTGGTTCACCGTGGTCGCCGCGTCCACGCCGATCGACCGGCTGCCGGCGGAACTGCAGCCGGTCGCGGCGAGTCCGGCGGCGATGTGGGTGCTCGGCATGACCGCGCTGCTCGGCGCATGCGGCAACCACATCTTCTACATGATCTCCGGGTTCTATCTCATCCCGTCCGCGGCGACGAAGCCGCTGCGCGCGCAGGCCGCGGCGACGGCGCGACGTGCCGCGATCATCGTCCTGTCCGTGCTGTTCTACGTCGCCATATGCGCCGTGATCAACCTGTTCACGCCGGTCGCCGGCTTCGGCACCGCGGGATGGTGGGGCATGGGTCTCGAATTCGTCTGGCTGTATCTCGTGTTCGTCGTCGTCGCGCCGGCCGCGGCGTGGCTGTTCGCGCGCATGGACGCGCGAACCCGCCACGCGCTCGCCGCGCTCGCGCTCGTGGCCGTGTTCGCGCTGAACGCGTACATCGCGTTCGTCGCGCCGGAGGGCGGCCGCGGACTGACCGACTGGCGCAAGCTGATGAGCGCCGTCACGTATCTGGCGACGTTCCTGTTCGCCGGCATCCTCGGCATGGACGTGCGTGCAGGCCGCGCGCCGTCGCCGCGGTTCTGGCGGCGCGCGCTGGTCGTGGTCGTCGCCGTGACGGCGGCGCTCGAGGCCGCGTTCGCCGTGACCGGCGCGCGCGGGCTGCTGATGGCGATGTCGTTCAAATCGACGTCGCTCGTCTCGTTCCTCGCCGCATGGTTCGCGCTGATGGCGGCGGCGACCGGCGGCGACGCGCGTCGCGACGCCGGTCGCGCGGACGGCGACGGTCCGGCGCGGCCGCGTCCGGCCGTGCGTTTCGCGGCCGCCCTCGCGTCCGGCATCCTCGGCTTCTACATCGCGCAATCGCTGATGAACGGCCTGTGGCATGACGCGTGCACGTCGTTCATGACGTCGCTCGCCGCGCACGGCGGCGCGGGCGTCGCCGGCGCGATTGCGTTCGGCGTCGCGTTCTCGGCGGCGTTCGTGCTCGTGGTGACGGTGGTGGACCGGTTCACGCGCCAGCCGCTGCTGCGTGTGATGCGGTTGCTGCGATAGACTGTTGCGCGATTGAGACGACGATTCCAAAGACGATCGGGGATTGGTTTCCATGACTCAGATTTCGATGATCCACCAGCGGATCCGCCAACGCGACCGCATCATCCGATGGGCGCCGGCCGTGGCGGGACTGCTGGGCGTGATCGCCGCGTTCTGCATCGTGCTCGCCTGGTTCCCGACGGCCGTGTGGGACAAGCCGATCCAGGGCATCGACGCGCCGTCGCACTACTACTTCATCCGCAAACTGCTCAACCGCGGGCCGAGCGTGCTGCTCACGCTGCAGCCGCATGACGGCTTCTACCCGCCGCTGTTCCACACGCTCGCCGCGCTGATCGTGAAGGTCGGCGGGGCGCTCGGCATCCCCGCGCTCACCGGGAACCTGGCGGTCGTCGTCGCGGTGAACTGCGTGTGGATCCTCGGCGCGGGGCTCCTGTGGCCGCTCGGCATGACGCTGCTGTGCGGCTATTTCCTGCGCGACGCGTCGCTCGGCACGCGATGCGCGTTGAACCTCGTCATGCCGATCCTCGCGGTCTCGTCCGGCACGAACCCGTACCAGATGCTGTACGCGGGGCCGCTGCTCGCCTACGGATTGGGCAGCAACCTGCTGCCCTTCCTGCTGCTCGCCACGCTGCATCTGCTGGATGCACTGGTGGACGTGTTCGAGGCACGGGCGGCGGCTGCCGCGGGCGGCGCCGGTCTGGGCAACGCGGGCAAGGGCGCGAAGCGGCGGCTGCCGGCGGCGCTTCGCGCGCGGCTGCTGCGCACGCTCGCCCTGACCGCGCTGGCCGGATTCCTCGTCGCGGCCACGCAGCCGAAGCTGATTTTCACGTACATCCTCATCATGCTGCCGTTCGTGCTGGTGCGCATGCCGTGGAGGCTGATCGCCGGCGTGTTCGCGGCGCTCGCCGTGGGAGCGGTCGCGTTCTTCGTCTACGCGTTCACGTTCATCAAATCGGACAAGTACTTCCATCCGGAACGCTGGTTCCACACGCACAAGCCGGACATGAGCCTCAAGACGTCGCTCACCTACGCGTTCACCGACGGCATGGTCTCCGGCGATCCGGCGAACGGACTGGTCTCGTTCGACGTGCCGACCGTGGCCGGCTGGGCGATGATGATCCTGCTCATCGGATCGATCGCGGTCGCGGGCGTCGCGGTGGCGCGCTGGTGGCGCGGGTACGGTCGCGGGCACGGGCACGTCGTCGTCGACGATCGTCGCACCGGCAAAATCGCGTTGTCGCTGATCCTGTCGTTCCTGTTCGTCCTGTTCGTCTTCGAATGCAGCGCGACGTTCACCGGCGCGATTCCGAACATCGTCACCGCGGTCTGGTACCGCAACGAAGTGCGCACGATGACGTTCCTGCCCTACGTCATCCTCCCGCTCATCGCGTTCGCCGCCGCGCGGCTCGACGCGTGGATCGGCGCGGACGATGCGGACGATGCCGAAGCCAAGGTGGCCGCCGCGATCATCGCGCCGGATGCCGATACGACCACAATCGACGGGTCGGACGGAGCGGCGGCAGGCGCCGGAACCGAAACCGAAACGACGGACACGACCGCGACCGACGCCGGTACGCAAGACGAGGCCGCCGACGCGCGCGAGGCCGGTTCCGGCGCGGCGAAGACGCGACGCCGAAACCGCCTGACGCGCGGCGTCGCAGCGGCGGGCGCCGTGCTGCTGGCCGTCGCGATGGTCGCCGCCCAGGCGGACAGCCCGGTCAAGACCGAGATGCGCGCGGCGCTGACCGACGCGGCCCGGCTCGACAAGGTCGACCCGACCGAACAGCTGACCGGCGACAAGCTCGACGCGCTCACCCGCGTGGTGGACAAGGTCGGCACCGACTCGCTCATCATCTCCGACCCGCTCAACGGGTCGATGTACGCGACGGCGCTGCTCGACGCGAACATGCTGTACCCGGTCTACAACCCGCAGGACACGCTCAACGGCGCGATCTTCAAGCAGGTGGAGCTCGACTTCGCGTCCGGCGACCCGGCGACGATGCTCGCCTCGCCATGCTCGGTCACGCCCGGGAAACCGGTGTACTTCCTCACGATGGGGCCGCAGGCGCCGAGCCTGCAGATGTTCACCTACCGGGCGCAGTTCTACCAGTTCCACGACGAGAAGCTGATCGACGCCTACGTGAAGGCGGGCGCGCTGAAGCCGGTCTCCGGCCTCGACCTCACCACATACGGCCCGCACGCCAAGGACTGGGCGCTTTATCAGCTCGCCTGCCCGGCGAAGTAGGGGAAGTAGGTGCGGGGCGACGTAGACGCGGGGCGACGGGCGACATAGGCGACGGGCGACATAGGCGACGGGCGACATAGGCGACGGGCGACATAGGCGACGGGCGACATAGGCGACGGGCGACATAGGCGACGGGCGACAGGAAGTCGGCGGATACGCGAAACGGGGCTTCGGACATTCCCGAAGCCCCGTTTCGTTACGGCGGGCAGAGCGAGATTCGAACTCGCGGAAGGTTGCCCTTCAACGGTTTTCAAGACCGTCTCTTTAGACCGCTCAGACATCTACCCGTATACGCGCACACCCCGTTTCGGCCGCATGCACGACGATTCATTATACAGAAGGTGCGGAACACGTCCTTCCGCCTTCACGGCGGCGCGCCCCGCACCAATAAACCGCCCCCGACATCCCATGGTGCGGTGAAATCCCCATGGTGCGGTAGGCCAAAACGGCCATTTTCCAACGTTATGGAGATTGTGTGTTACCGCACCATGGGGGTGTGGGGCGGGCTAGGCGGGCGTCACGCCTGCGAGGGCGTCACGCCTCCCACTTGGTGGGTTCGATGACTTCCTTGCCGCCCATGTAGGGACGCATGGCCTTCGGAATCTCGATGGAGCCGTCCTTCTGCTGGTGGTTCTCGAGGATCGCGACGAGCCAGCGGGTGGTGGCCAGCGTGCCGTTGAGCGTGGAGACCGGGCGGGTGGAGCCGTCCTCGGTGCGCTCGCGGATGTTGAGACGGCGGGCCTGGTACTCGGTGCAGTTCGAGGTGGAGGTGAGCTCGCGGTAGCGGCCCTGGGTCGGGACCCAGGCCTCGCAGTCGAACTTGCGGGCGGCGGAGGAGCCGAGATCGCCGGCGGCGGTGTCGATGATGCGGTACGGCACCTCGACCTTGGCGAGCATCTCCTGCTCCATCTCCAGCAGGTGCTGGTGCTCCGCGTAGGAGTCCTCCTGCTTCGCGTAGACGAACATCTCCACCTTGTCGAACTGGTGGACGCGGATGATGCCGGAGGTGTCCTTGCCGGCGGCGCCCGCCTCACGGCGGTAGCAGGAGCTCCAGCCGCAGTAGCGCAGCGGGCCGTTGCCGAGGTCGAGGATCTCGTTCTCGTGCATGCCGGCCAGCGCCACCTCGGAGGTGCCGACGAGGTACTGGTCGTCGGGCTCGCGCAGACGGTAGATCTCGTCGGCGTGGGAGTTGAGGAAGCCGGTGCCGCGCATCACTTCGGGGCGCACGAGCGTCGGGGTGATGGCGAGCGTGAAGCCGTGCTCCTCGGCCTGGTCGACGGCCATCGTGAGCATCGCGATCTGCATGCGGGCGACCTGGCCGCGCAGGAAGTAGAAGCGGGAGCCGCCGACCTTGACGCCGCGGCGCATGTCGATGCCGGCGACCTCGGTGCCGAGGGTCAGGTGGTCCTTCGGCTCGAAGCCTTCGGCCGCGAAGTCGCGGATCTGGCCGACCTTCTTGACGACGACGTAATCGTCCTCGCCGCCTTCCGGCGCCTCCGGCTCGACGATGTTCGACAGCTTCCACATGGCGGTGGTGTATTCCTCGGACGCGGCGTCCGCGGCGGCCTTGTACTCGGAGACCTTGTTGGCGAGCGCCTTGGTCTCGGCGATCAGCTTGGCCTTCTCGTCCGCCGGGGCGGCGGCGACCTTCTTGCCGATCTCCTTCTGCTGGGCGCGGGCGGCCTCGAATTCCTTGAGGGAGGAGCGGCGCGCCTCGTCGGAGCGCAGGACCTCGTCGACGAGTTCGACGGACTCGCCGCGCTCGCGCTGGGATTCCTTGACGACATCGGCGTGTTCGCGAATGAATTGAATATCAAGCATGCCGCCCAGCCTACCGCCGTAAGCCGACACGCGGGATGCGGGGTCCCGTTGTCCTGTATCGCGGTCTTGCTCCGACAGGCAACGCAGTCGCTTTCATGCCAAACACGTCGTCGCCACGCCAACCATGGCACGCAACCGACGCGAACCATGCGACCGGCCCCCGCCAGCCGGCCGGTCCGACCCGCATCCCAACGTGCAGGAATCGTTCAATTATTCCGTGGCGATGCGGGAATCTTAGCGCCGAGTGAGCAGAATAAGGATTATGCCCACAGCCGCAGTCATCATCGCAGTAGTCCTCGGCGTCGTCGCCGTCATCGTCGCCGTCGCGTTCGCCGTTCGCGCGTATCGGCGCCGCCGTCTCGCCGAGAAACTCGTCGCACGCGATGACGACCAGGTGCATTACGCGTTCATCGTGAACCCGTCGAAGCCGCAGGCCGCCGCGCGCCGCGCGCATATCGAACGGTTCTGCAAGGAGAAGGGGCTCACCGAGGTCGAGTTCATCGACACGCAGCTCGACAAGGACGGCCGCGCGTGCGCGCTCGAAGCGCTCGAGCACGGCGCGGACGTGGTCGTCGCGGTGGGCGGCGACGGCACGGTGCGCACGGTCGCGTCCGCCGTGTCCGGCACCGGCCATGCGCTCGGCATCGTGCCGATCGGCACCGGCAACCTGTTCGCGCGCAACATGGGCATTCCGGTGGACGACATCGATGCGGCGCTCACCGTGGCCACGTCGCACGGGTCGCGTCGCGTGGACATGGGCCGTCTCGCGCTGCTCGACCACCCGGAGGAGGATCACGCGCACGCGTTCCTCATCATCGCGGGCGTCGGCTTCGACGCGGCGATGATCGACGACACCGATCCGGAACTGAAGAAGAACATCAGCTGGCTCGCGTATTTCGTGGGCGGCGTGAAGAACCTGTTCGCGCCGAAATACCGTGCGAACGTGACGATCACGAGCGCGGACGGCAGCACGCATTCGACGCGCGGACTCGTGTTCCGCACGTTCATGGCCGGCAACTGCGGCCAGATCCCCGTGTTCTCGCTGATGCCGAACGCCTCGTTCCACGACGGCCTGCTCGATTTCGAGATCATCGACACGACGGGCGGCATCATCGGATGGGCGAACCTGTTCGGCGACGTGGTGCATCAGACGATCACCGGCAAGGCGGAGCAGAACCCGCTCTCCACGAATTCGACGATCGACCAGGTGCAGGGCGTGAGCGCGGAACTCGTACTGGAGAAGCCGACGCCCGCGCAGGTGGACGGCGACATGCTGCCCGCCACGCAGCACATCCGGTTCACCGTCGACCGGAACGCGCTGATCGTGCGCGTGCCGGAGATCACCGGCGGTGACCCGTCCGCCACCGGCACGATGGAGCCGATCCGGGCGTAGGGTCCATTGTTTCTGTGCCCCCTTCAGGGGGAGCTGGCCACCATGAGGCGGACTGAGGGGGACCCGACTACCCCACCCGTCGGCTTCGCCGCCACCCTCCCCTGCAAGGGGAGGGAAGAAAAAACAGCCACCCTCCCTGCGGGAGAACAGAAGGAACGTCAGGCACCATCCCTGCAAGGAGAGGGCCGAACCGAACGTCAGGCGGCGCTGACTCGGGCCACGTGGAGGGTGAGGTAGGCGATTTCGTCTTCGGTGAGCGTGGTGTCGAGGCGCAGCTCGATGAGCGCGGCGATGCGGCGGGCGCATTCGGCGGCCTTCGGATAGGACTGCATGATCGACGCGACGATCGCCTCGGGTTCGCGCTTCAGCTGGCTGTGCTGGTGGATGCGCACGAACAGGTAGCGCAGATGCGTAATGAATCGGCCCACGTTGACGGAATGTTCGTCGAGCGTGATGCCGTACGTGCTTTCGATGACGGCGAGCAGCTGCTGGATCACGCCGGTCATCGCATACGTGTGGGTCAGGTCGCCGGTCGAGAATCCGGCGTTGACGAGGTGCAGCGCGAACGCGACGCCCTCGTTCTCGGGCAGCACGCCGCCGAGCCGTGTGTTCAACGCCTTGAGCAGGGCCTTCCCCTGCGTGTATTCGCGCTCGTACAGCGTCTGCACCTCTTCGGTGAGGGGGTAGGCGATGGCTGGGATGCCGTTCTTGACGCGGCGCAGCGCCCCGCACACGTGGTCGGCGAGGGCCATGACGAGCGTGGGATTCTGGGCCGCCTCCTCGCCCAGACCGATTCGGTCCATGGCTTCGGAGACGAGTTTGATGACCTCGGGCGGGATGTCGCCGAGCAATTGGGCGAGATGGTCGGGGTCGCGCCCGTCGGCGGGCACGAACACGCGCGCCACCTTGGTGCGATCGACCGTCATGCCGGGTTTCGCCTTGAAGCCAAGCCCGCGGCCAGTGAGGATCACCTCGCGCGTGCCGTCCTTCGCGAGGACGACGTTGTTGTTGAAGACGCGAAGTATTTCCATGACATCCCTTTCACCCCATGACCGGACCGGCCCCGGCCCGAAGGCCGCCGCCGGAATCCGTCCATAAGGCTCAGCATAGCCGACGCGCCGGCCCGGGCCGCGGCGGAATCATCCGCCGAGGGCCCGGAACCGGCGCGTCGGAATGATCACTTCTCGATGGCGAGGACCTCGTCACCGGCCTTGACGTCCACGTTCGTCTTCGGAGTGACGGACGTGAGCATCGCGGTGTTGAGGACCGTCATCAGCGTGGTGGTGCTGTAGCCGGCCGCCTTGACCTTGTCGAAGTCGACGGCGACGAGCGGATCGCCGGCCTTGACGCGATCGCCCTTGGCGACCTTGACGTCGAAGCCTTCGCCGTTCATCTTGACCGTGTCGATGCCGACGTGCACGAGCACTTCGACGCCGTCATCGGTCTTGAGGCCGAACGCGTGGCCGGTCTCGGCGACGGTCTGGAGCACGCCGGAGACCGGGGCCTTGACGACGGAGCCGGTCGGCTGGATGCCAACGCCCTCACCGAGGGCGCGGGAGGCGAACACCGGATCGCCGGCGTCGTCGAGGGAGACGACGTGGCCGTCGACCGGGGCGCCCACGGCGGTGGTCGGCTCGGCGTCGGCGGCCGGGGCGGCCGGGGTCTCTTCAACAGCGGTCTCGGCGACCGGGGCGGCGGCGGGAGCGGCCTCGACGGCGGCCTTGCCCTTGCCGGCCTTGGCCTTGACAGCGGCGGCGGCGCGGGCCTTCACTTCGGCCTTCTGCTCCGGAGTGCGGTAGTCGAGCGTGATGATGAGAACCATCGAGGTGATGAACGCGGCGGCGATGGACACGGCGTAGACCCACATCTGGTTGAACACCGGGATGGTGAGCAGCGAGGTGAAGGCGAACGTGGTGGTGGTCACGCCGTGGACGCCGACGGAGGACGGGAACAGCCAGCCCATGACGGCGATCACGACACCGCCGACGCCACAGCCGACGAGCATACGGGAGTAGATGAGCTTGTAGCGCAGGTGGATGCCGTAGAGGGACGGCTCGGAGACGCCACCGAGCAGGCCGGCGGCGAGGGCGCCGATGGAGGTCTGGCGCATCTGGTCGTCGTGGTCACGGATGGAGAGGAACAGCACACCGGCGGTGGCGCCGAAGCAGGCGAAGTTCCACGTACCCATCGGGCCCTGGATGAAGTCGTAGCCGAGCGTCTGGATGTTCATGAGCATCAGGGCGTTGAGCGGCCAGTGCAGGCCCAGCGGCACGAGGAACGGGTAGAGCAGCGGGATGGCGATGGCGAAGATGAACGGCGCGTGGGAGTTCATCCAGGACAGGCCGACGCCGACGCCGTTGCCGGCCCAGACGCCCAGCGGTCCGATGATGTAGGCGGTCAGGGCGCCGACGATGATCATCGAGAAGAACGGCAGGAAGACGAGCTGAACGGAATCCGGGATGATCTTCTTGAGCCCGTGGTAGACGAGGGCGAGCACGGCGGCCATGAGCAGCGGCACGAAGACCTGTCCGGAGTAGTCGGACATCTGCATCGGCAGACCGAACACGGTGGTGGTGCACTGCGTGTTGCCCATCACCTTGACGCACTTGACGGCGTCGCCCCACTGCTTCGGATCCTGCAGGGTGGTCATGAACTGCGGGGTCATGAGCATGGCCATGATGGAGCCGCCCAGCCACGGATCGACCTTCAGCTTCTTGGACGCGTTGTACGCGATCATGATCGGCAGGAAGTAGAACACGCCCTTCCAGATGGCCTGGATGAACACGAGGCCGGTGGTGGCGGTGTCGTTCTCGACGAGGCCGAGGGAGATGGCCAGGTTGACGAGCGCGATGATGATGGACGCGCCGAGCAGGACGCCCAGGATCGGGCGGAAGGAGTCGGCCAGATACTCGAAGAAGTTGTCGAGCCAGGCGACCTTGCCACGGATGCCCTTCTTGCGTTCCGCGGCCTTGAGTTCGGCGTTGGACATCTCGCCATCGCCGTCGTCGTCCGGGACGGTGCCGGCGCCGAGGCCCGCCATCTCCGGCAGGTGCATGATCTCGTCGTACACGGAGGCGACCTGGCCGCCGATGACGACCTGGTAGCGGTCGCCGGACTGCGGCACGCCGCCCAGCACGACCTTGTTGGCGTCGAGGGAGGCCTGGTCGACCTTGCCCCCGTCCTTGAGTTCGAAACGCAGTCGGGTGGCGCAGTGCGTCAACGACTTGACGTTGGCGGCACCACCGACGGCGGTGATGATCGCCTTGACATCGTCCTGATGCGACATCGTGTTCTCCATTTCCTTCATTCCATATGTCGCAGCTTCCCACGTGTCAGGTCGGCATTGGCCCAGACAACGAAAAAGACCTGGGGCAAGAGTCTGGGACCGTGGAACCCGCACCTTATGGGTGCATGTTCCTATGGTTTGGCTCACGCCTCAGGTCTTGCCTCGAAATCTTGAGTAGCAACCCTGCTAAGGAAACTGACAGTGCGTCACTATAACAGAACGATAACGAATATGCAAACCTTTTTTAAACAACTCCCCAAAACGGCTTGTTTCCAACGTTTTTCGGCGACACACCGGCGATTCTAGCCGTACGGGAGGCGCCCGCACGTCCACCGGTGCCGCGCCTGCCGCCGTCACGCGCGTGGCCGTCACGCGTAGCGCCGTCACGTGCCGCGTCGGGCAGGCACGACCACACGTAGACGGCGTTGACCGGGTAGCGTCCCGGCTTGCGCCCGTCGCTAAGCTGTTCGTATTTGCGCCAGATCGCGCGGACCTCCTGTTGCGCGGCGATGCCCTCCTCCTCGGTGAGCACCAGGTTGCCGGTGGAGAGCATCGTGTAGGGACTGGCGTCGTTCGGCGGCACGGCGCGGCTCCGGGCACGCGCGACGATCATGCGTTCGATGCGGTCGCGCATCGCGACGAGCACGGCGTCCATCAGTTTCATGCGCGCCTCATGACTCGGCTCCTTGCTGACGACGATGCGGTACTGCTTGGCGCTCGGCATCCACGGCGCCTCGCGTCCGTCGCGCAGTCCGCGGACGCGATGGATGATGCCGACCTTGCCGAGTTCGCGCAGATGGTAGCTCATCACGCTGGGGCTGACGCCCACCGCGTCGGCGATCTGCGTGGCGGTCAGCGGCTCGTGGCTTTCGAATAGCTCCGACAGCGCCGCGTAGCGGATGGGATTCGTGATGACGCGCAGCACGCGGCGGTCGCTGACCTCGAACACCTCGGGCAGCTCGTCGTAGGCCATCGCCGTCATCTCCTCCCACTCGTCGGTCAAGTCATCCACCATTATCATCCTCCTCGTCCTCAGCCGCGTTTACCCCCTCAGTCGCGCTTCGCGCGACAGCTCCCCCTGAAGGGGGCGCAGGGAGATCGACATGCGTGCAACGCATGACCGTTCTCCGCGCCCCCTTCAGGGGGAGCTGGCCGGCCGCAGGCCGGACTGAGGGGGGTTACAACCCGAAAGCGATCAGACCGTGAACTGCTTGCTCGCGGTCGCACCCGTGGTCGTCAGATCCGAGCCCGCGGCCTTGAGCGACGCAGTCGCCTTCACCTCATGCGAACCCGTGGCGAGCCCGTCACCGAGACGCACCGACCACTTGCCGCCGTCCTTGACGACCGTCGTGTACGACTTGCCGTCCACCGACACCGCGACCTTCGCACCGGTCGCCGCATCGACCGTGCCGGACACGGACTGCGCGTCCGCGGCCGAAATCACCGGTTCGCCGACCTTGATGGTCAGGTTGAAGTTATCGCCGAACATCTTCTCGGCGTTGTGGTCTCCGGCGATGAACGCGAAGCCGCCGGCCACCGCGTCCGGATTGTCGCGGTCGGCGCAGCTGTCCATGTTGCCGTAGGAGTCCATGCCGATCGCGTAGTGGCCGGAGACGATCGCGCCGCCGGAATCACCGGACAGCATGCATGCGTCGAACTGGAAGCCGGAGACCGACTTCATCACGCCTTCCGCGTTGATGCTTTCGCTCACATTCACGCGCTTGATGGTGCCGCAGGTCCAGCCGCTGGTGGAACCGGACTTGCACGCGGGCATACCGACGATCACGTCGGAGCCGTCGTACACGTCGAGCGGCGTGCCGTCGTCCTGCGAGTACAGGCCCTCGCCCTTCGACTGGGAGGCGTCCTTGCCGTCGGCGCCCCAGGTGGAGACCTGCGGCAACGACTGGTAGGTGTTCTCGGACAGGTTGATGACGCCGGCGTCGTTCTCGTCGCCGACGTGGCCCTGCGCGGCGCGGCCGACCACGTTGCGCGCGTCGTCGAGACCCCACTGGCGGTCGAGGTAGATGGTCGGGACCGGGAAGGTCATCGCCTTGATCTGCACGCCGGTGTCGATGCCTTCGACGCAGTGGCCGGCGGTGAGGTTCACGTTCTGGCCGAAGCCGTCGGTGCCGGCGAATCCGGCGGAGCAACGCGCGTTGCCGCCCGACGTGGTCGTCACCATGTAGCCGGTGCCGCCGATGAAGTCGCCCGCGGCGAGACCGCCCGAGGTGAGTTTGAGGGACTTCTTCGCGTAGGACTTCACCGTGCCGTCCGTGTAGTCGGCGTAGTAGGTGCGGGAGGCGTCGGACGCCTGTTTCGCGGCGGCCTCACGTCCCAGCGGATCGGAGGTCGTCGCGTCGGCGCCGGCGGCGGACGCGCGTCGCGCCGTCGCCGCGTCGGACGCGATGACGTGCAGCGTGCCGTCGCCGTCGATCCATGACGCCTTCACGCCGCTCCCCAGCGACTTGACCGTCGCCGCCCCGGCGCGGCCGGCGTCGGCGAGCGCCAGATACTTCGCGCCGCTCATGTCGAGATCATGCGCGATGGCCGCGTTGAGACCGTCGCCGAGCGCGCCGGCCTGCGCCGTGTAGTCCGCGACGTTCGGCGCGCTGTATCGCACGACGCCGCTCATGTCCACCGCCGGGCCGTTCACGGCCATCATCACGCCGGCCGCGGTGGCGAACGCCAGTCCGGCGGCGAGCGCGGCGACGCCCAGTTTCTTCGAACGCGACATCGTCGCGCGCGTTGCGTTCATCTTGTTCTCCTTATCCGAGTGTTCCATCACGCACGCTCCTTACGCGCCTTGGCGAGCATCGCGGCGCCGGCGAGGGTCAGCAGCGCGCCGACCGCCAGCAGGCTCACGGATGCGCCGGTCGAGGCCAGCGGCGAGGTCGCGGCCGCGCCGGTGCCGGCGTTCGCGGCACCCGCGCCCGCGCCGGAACCGGGCTGCGGCGTCGGCTCGCTCTTGGCGACGAGCGCGTCGATCGCGGCGGCGAGGTCGCGGTAGGCGGCGTCGACTTCCGGCTGCGTGGCGTCGGTCTTGGCGAGGACGGCTTTGGCCGCGGCGAGCGGCGAGGCGAGACCGGCCCAGGATTCCGCCGTGTACTTGGAGGAGTCCAGCGTCTCGGCCTTGGCGACGAGATCCTGCAGCTTGGTCTTATCGGCCGTGCTGGGCTTGGCGGCGGCGACGAGCGCGTCGATCGCGGCGTTGAGGTCGCCCCACGCGGTGTTCACTTCGGCCTGGGTGGCGTTCTCCTTGGCGAGGACGGCCTTGGCTGCGGCGAGCGGGGCGGCGAGACCGGCCCAGGATTCCGCCGTGTAGTCGGATTCCTTGAGCGCGGCGGCCTTGTCGACGAGCCGCTTGAGCTCGGTCTTGTCGACGCCGGCCGGCTTGTTGTCGCCGGTGACGGCGAACGTGGCCTCGCCGTGGTGGTAGTCCTTGGTCTTCACCTGGACGGTCCATTCGCCGGACTGCGCGGTGTCGGTGGCGCGCTTGAGCGGGGCGGCGAGCTTGATGTCGCCGTCGGCGTCGGCCTGCAGCGTGGCGGCGATCACGGTGGTGCCGTCGGGCTCGGTGATGCGCACGTCGCCGTACTGGTAGGCGTCGAGGCCGGTGGCGCTCAGGTCGAGGCCGGTCTTGGCGAAGTCGGACTGGGTGAGCGTGTCGGCGGAGAGGGTCACGCCGATCGTGGCTTCGGGCGCGCGGTCGTCGGTCACGGTGAACGTGGCCTCCTGCTTCGGGTGGTCCGCGTCGTTGGTGTAGAAGGCGACCTTGTATTCGCCGGTCTGCGCGGTCTCCGGATCGTTGGCCTTGAACGTGCCCTCGTAGTTGCCGTTGGCGCCGAGCGTCATCGGGCTGGCGATGGCGGGCGTGCCGTTCGGCGTGGTGATGAGCAGGCTGCCGAGCTCGGAGGCGTTGAAGCCGCTGACGTCCAGCTTGAGGCCGTTCTTGTAGAGGTCGTAGGCGCTGATCGTGTTCGCGGAGACGGCGACCTTGCCGCGGGGCGCGGTCTTGGAGTCGTCGGTCACCTTGATGGCGATCTGGCTGTAGATGCGGCTCTTGGCGTAGTGGTCGGCCACGACGAGCGTGTACGTGCCGGGCACGAGCGCGTTGTTGTAGCCGCTGCGGCCGCCGAAGTTGTTCGGGGCCTTCCAGTAGCTGCCGTCGTCCACGTAGGTGCCGGCGTCGCCGGTCAGGCCGCTGACGCCGGGCATCTGGGAGCCGTTCGGGTTGATGATGTAGCTTTCCGTGTAGTCGCCGGGCACGTAGCCGGTGGCCTTGAACGTGATCGCGCCGTCGGCCAGCAGATCGGACTGGGTCATCGTGGCGACGCCGTCCTTGACGTGCTTGGCGAATTCGCCGGTCGGTACGATCTTCGGGTCGATCGTGATGCTGGTGTCGTCGTAGACCTCGTAGCTGCCGGTCACGTAGCCGGACTTGGTGCCGACGACCTTGACCGCGTAGGTGCCGGGCTTGGCGGCAAGCGACGTGTCGTACAGCGGCGAGGAATACTGGCCTTCGACCGGCTTCGGGTAGGTGGTGGGCAGCATCGTGTACGCCTGCTGGAATCCGGTGTCCGGATCGGTGAGGATGAACTCGACCTTCTCGTCCTTCTGCATGCCGTCGACGGTGAACTTCATGCCCTGCAGGCCGAGCGCGTACTGGGAGATGCGCTTCGGGTCGATGGTGAGCTTAACCGTGTCGGCGGCCTTCCTGTCCACCGCGTCGGCGAACGGGTCGTCGTTGGCGACGATGGTGAAGTCGGCCTTCGCGGACCCGGATTCGGTGCCGACCGCGATCAGCTGGAACACGCCGGTCAGGCCGACGGAGGTGCGGGTGACGATGGCGTCGGAGACGGTGCCGTCGGCGGAGGCCTTGTAGTCGTCGATGGCCTGCGCGTCACCGAGGGAGGTCACCACGTAGATCTTCACGTCCTCGCCGGCCTTGAAGCCGGAGGCGGTGAACTTCATGCCGGTGAAGCGCATGTCGTACTGGGTGACCGTGGCGGAGGCGGGCTCGATCTTCGCGGTGCCGGCGGCCAGCTCGGCCGGATCATCGGTGATCGTGTACTTGTCTTCGACGCTCGCGCCGCTCTTCATGCCGGTGAGCTTGACGGTGTAGTCGCCCTTGCGCGCGTAGTCGGCGTTCAGGTAGCTGATCGTGTTGATCCACTTGCCGTTCTTGTCGGCGTAGCCGGCGAAGTACTTGGTCATGTTGTACAGCGGGTCGCCGGGGCCGGCCACCTCGTACGCGATGGCCTCGCCCGCGGCGAAGCCGGACGCGTGGATGGCGATGGCGCGCCGGTCGGACAGCTCCTTGTGCGTGACCGTCTGCGGGAACAGGGTCATCTCGGCCTTGGCGGCGGTTGCGGAGGCCGGGGCCGGGGCACTGTCTGCGGCACCGGTGCCGGTGTCTGCCACGCCGTCCGCGGCGAACGCGTCGGCGTCGGAGGGCTTGGCGCCGGACGTGGACGCGGCCTCGTAGCGGAACATGTCGTTCAGCTTGACCGTGTCCGGCAAGGTCTTCGCGTTCTTCAGATCCGGTGCGCCCTGCTGCGGCGTGGTGGCGGCCTTGAGCGCGTCGTCGCCGTTCGAGGACTGCACGGGGGCGGCCTGTCCGTCCGCGCCGGTGAGCGTGTAGTCGTCCTTGGCGGACTTGGCGGCGGTGCCCGTCGCCGTGGTCTGCGACGTCGCGGCCTGCGTCTGGCCGGGTTGCGCGGTCTGGGCGATGGCCGTCATCGTCCCGGCGCCCAGACTCGTCAGCCCGAGCACGACCGCGCACAGCCCGCCCAGGGCCTTGCGCGTGGTGGTGATGTTCATGATGTTCTCGACTCCCTTCCGAGTGACGCTTCGATCCTTCCCCGCCCGTTGCCGCGACTCCCCTTTCCTTGACTGCCAAGGTGCGCACGTCCAGGTTTCCCGATCAAAGTGGCCCCATGTTATGAAAAATTCTCGAAACGGAAGAACATCATGTTGCGCCGAAGTAAAAACAATCAAAAGACGGGGCTGTGCGGACCGGATGATTCGGTCCTCACAGCCCCATCGTTCCAATGCCGCCAGCGCCGCGGGAATTATGAAAGAAAATTTTTACGATTGCCTCCACGGTATGAAACCGCCGGCCCCCTCAGTCGCGCTTCGCGCGACAGCTCCCCCACATCCGTGGGGGCGCAAGGGAAAAGATCATGCGCTTCGCGCATGTCGATTTTCTTGCGCCCCCTTCAGGGGGAGCTGGCCGGCCAAAGGCCGGACTGAGGGGGTTAGGGAGCTGGCGGCCGCAGGCCGACTGAGGGAGAGACAGCGGCCGCAGGCCACAGAGACACCGCATCAGCCGAAGGCCGATTCCGTTTCCTGCGGCCTACGGCCGCTTTGCTTCTCTCCCTCCGTCATCGCTTCGCGATGACACCTCCCTCGTCAGAGGGAGGCGACAGGGCTCGTGACGGAAAAACGAGAATCGTGTTACAGGCTTGTAAAAACAATGAAAGATTCCGGCTGACGACCGGCATCGAAATCATCGTGCATGCCATGCACGGCAACGGTTCCAAGCGTATGTGAATTATGCAGGATTCATGCAAGAAAATCTTCAGAAACATCCAGAAAAACGTCGTATCGCGGCGATTCGGCACAGCCCGGACAACGATGTGAAGGAAGCCTGAAAACGCTGAAACGGCAACGAAAACGATGCCGGCGGCGGGCCGCGGGCCACGGTATCGCCGCATGGCGGGCACCGTGTCACCAATCGGACGGACGGGCGACGGAAACAATCGCGTCCATACAATGCAGACGTTTATCGCGGGCGGTTCACGCACGCGCACGGGGGACTCGAAGCTGAATCACACGGGAGCGTCTCGACGCATCCGCGTTCCGCCATACCCCCGCGCACGTTCGACGCATCCGGTCGCAGAACACCTGAAAAGGAGAGGTATGAAGCAACCCACATGGATGCGCTGGGCCGCCGCGGCGGCCTGCGCGGCGATGGCCGCGGGGTCGTTCGTGGCCACCGCGTCGGCCGCACCGGCGACCGGCACCCCGCTGCAGTACGCCAACATCTCGTCGCGTCTCGCCGACGCGACCGGCACCAAGCTCGTGTTCATCCAGACCGTCGGCAAGAGCGGTCTGTCCGTCTACAGCAACAACGGCGGTTCGACCCGTGCACGCACGTCGATGAAGGCCGCCGCCAACGCGGCCGCCGAGCAGTCCGCCGCGACCGCCGACGACGTGTTCGCCCAGCTCAAGAAGCTCGACCCGAACGCCAAGCTCGTGTACACCACCTCGTACACCGTTCCGGGCGTCGCCGTCTACGCCGACGCCAACGCGCTGCGCACGCTCGCCGGGAACAATGGCGACGTCGTCAAGATCAGCCCGATCACGCTGAAGACCGCGACCACCGCCAGCACGGCGGACACCACCGCGGCCGGTACCAACGCGAACCCGGCCAACGCGAACAACGACGCGCTCGTGCGCGCCGTGAGCACGTGGACGCAGACCGGCAAGACCGGCAAGGGCGTCAACATCGCGATCATGGACACCGGTCTCGACTACACGCACGCCGACTTCGGCGGCCCCGGCACCACCGCGGCCTACGAGCAGGCGCTCGCTTCCACGACCGTGCCCGCCGGCCTCGCCGACACGAACAAGTTCCTCGGCGGCACCGATCTCGCCGGTTCCGACTACTACCCGAACGACAACGTGCACGTCACCCCGAACCCGGACGAGAACCCGATCGACGGCAAGGGCGGCCACCACGGCACCCACGTCGCCGGCACCGCCGCGGGCTACGGCGTGAAGGCCGACGGCACGAGCGCCAAGGACTCCGACTACACGAAGATCTCCGAAGCCGACGTGCGCGCGATGACCGTCGCCCCCGGCTCCGCGCCGCAGGCGGGCATTTACTCCGTCAAGGTGTTCGGCGACAACGGCGGCTCCACCGGTCTGGTTGGCGCCGGCCTCGACTGGGTCGCCAAGAACCTCGTCAACGCGCCCGAAGGCAAGAAGATCGACATCCTCTCCATGTCCCTCGGCGGCGGCTACGGCACCCCGGACGACCCGGACACCGCCAAGGTGAACGCACTCACCAAGCAGGGCGTGCTCTCCGTGGTCGCGGCCGGCAACGACGGCGACTTCACGGACATCATGGGCAGCCCGGCCACCGCGACCAGCTCCCTCGCCGTGGCCGCCAGCCAGTCCGGCGGCACGCTGCAGGACTCCATCACCGCGACCGCCCCGAGCGACATCGCCGGCACCGCGCTGCCCGGCCAGTACTCGCAGAACTACACGAAGCTCGAGGACTTCTCCGTGACCGGCAAGGTCGTGAAGGTCTCCGACCCGAACAACCTCAACGGCTGCGCCGCCTACTCCGACGCCGACGCGAAGGCCGTCAAGGGCAACATCGCGTGGGTCGAATGGGATGACGCGAACGTGGTCTGCGGCTCCGGCGCACGCTTCAACAACGCCGAGAAGGCCGGCGCGAAGGCCATCATCTTCGCTTCCCAGTCCAAGCTGCCGTCCGCCGGCATCGCCGGCAACGCCGGCATCCCCGGCTTCCAGGTCACCGCTCCGGGCGTGGAGAAGATCCAGTCCGCGCTCGACGCCGGCACGCTCGAGGTCAAGCTCTCCTCCGACCAGCGCATGAGCCTCAAGGTCGACTACTCCGCCGACTTCCAGGACACCGTGGCCGACTTCACCTCCCGCGGCATCCACGGCTCCGCCGACGGCACCGTCAAGCCCGACGTCTCCGCCCCCGGCGTGGGCATCGTCTCCGCGTCCGCCGGCACCGGCACCAAGCCGGAGGTCATGAGCGGCACCTCGATGGCCACCCCGCTCACCTCCGGCGTGGCCGCGCTGACCTTCCAGGCGCATCCGGGCTGGACCCCGGAGCAGGTCAAGGCCGCCGTGATGAACACCGCCGACCATGACGTGACGATCAGCAAGGGCGGCGCCGCGACGAGCCCGATCCGCTCCGGCACCGGCCGCATCGACGCCCTCGACGCGGTGAACAACCCTGTCACCGTCGCCGCCAGCGACGACCCGACAGCCGTCACCGGCCAGTTCGGCATCGTGCAGGTGCCCGCCGACGGCTACACCGCGACGAAGTCCTTCACCGTGACCAACTCCTCCGACAAGGCCGTGACCTACAACGTCGCCTACGTGCCGCGCACCGAGACCCCGGGCGTCACCTACACGGTCGACAAGTCCACGCTCGCCGTGCCCGCCAACGGCTCCGCCACGTTCAACGTGACGCTGAGCATCCCGGACCGCTCCGCGCTGCGCCACACGCGCGACACCACCCAGCCGGCGAAGAACCCGAGCCTCGCCACCCGTGACAGCAACTACGTGACCGATGCCAGCGGCATCGTGCGTCTCGCCCCGGCCGAGGGCTCCGACGCCGCGTTCTCCCCGCTGCGCGTGGCCGTCTCCTCCGCGCCGCGTCCGTCCGTCTCGACCAAGTCCTCGCTCGAATTCGCCAAGGATTCGAAGGAGGGCGCACTGAAGCTCTCCGGCGACGCCGGCTTCGCGCAGGGCGACGGCGAGGAGAACTACACCTCGCAGGTCGCTCCGATGCAGCTGCTCACCGAGGACCCGGCAGGGGACGAGGCCACGAGCGTCGACACCTCCCGTTCCGCGGCCGCCGGCGACATCCGCGCCGTCGGCTTCTCCTCCACCGCCCGCCAGCTGTCCGACCCGTCCGCCGGATACCTGACCATCGGCGTCCAGACCGACAAGACCTGGTCGCGTCTCGGCAACAACTTCATCCCTGAAGTGCTGCTGGATTCCAACGGCGACGGTCAGGTCGACGCCTTCGTCTCCATCAGCACCGCCGAGCCCATCTCCGGCAAGTCCACCGCGACCGACGCCGTGTGGGCCGAAACCTACGAGGTCTACAACAACGGTCAGGGCCTGGCCCTCGGCGATGTGATCGACTCCGAGCCGATTCCGGATTCCACCGTGGCCGACTCCAACATCGTGCTGCTGCCGGTGAAGCTCTCCAAGCTCGGCATCACGAAGGATTCGAAGACCGCATACATGCAGGGCTATGTGCAGATCGAATCCTCCGCCGCCGCCAACGTGTCCACCACCGGCTCCGCCGTGTCCGACAAGAGCGACGTCTTCGCCTTCGACGCGCTGAACCCGTACCTGTGGTTCGGCGACGCCGGCCAGTCCGACTCCGGCACCGCGGTCTTCGCCGACAAGGGCGACACGAGCATCGCCGCCCACATCGGCGCCGGCCCGGAGGCCCCGAAGTCCAAGGCCCTCGTACTGCACCTCAACGGTGTCGAGCCGGTCAAGTCCACCGACGAGACCGACAACATCGACATCGAGACGCCGTCCACTCCGGCCGCCAAGGTCGACAAGACCGAGCTGCAGAAGCTCGTCGACTCGGTGAAGGGCACCCAGAAGGGCGACTACACCGATGACTCCTGGAACGCGTTCCAGAAGGCCCTCAAGGCCGCCGAGGACGTGCTCGCCAAGACCGACGCCACCCAGGACGAGGTCAACGGTGCGCTCAACGATCTGAAGACCGCCTTCGACGGCCTGAAGCACATCGAGGCCACCGTGGACAAGACCAAGCTGCAGGCTCTGGTCGATCAGGTGAAGGACACCAAGCAGGGCGACTACACCGACGACTCCTGGAACGCGTTCCAGAAGGCCCTCAAGGCCGCGCAGGACGTGCTCGCGAACAAGGACGCCACCCAGCCCGAAGTCGAGACCGCCTACAGCGATCTGAAGACCGCCTTCGACGCCCTGACGGAGTCCGAGCAGCCCAAGCCCGAACCCAAGCCGGAGCCGTCCGCGCCCGCCGACAAGTCCGACAAGAAGGACCAGCAGGGCGGTAAGACGGCCGCCAAGGGTGGTCTGTCCTCGACCGGTTCCGCCGTCGCCGCGGTCATGACGCTCGCCGCCATCGCCGCCGCCGCCGGCATCGGCCTGACGGTCTGGCGCAAGCGCCAGGCCTAAGTTCCCCTAGGCCCCCTCTGACGAGGGGGCTCCCGGCGGAGCCGGGTGGGGGAGAGACAGGAGCGGCCGTAGACCGCGGGAGATAAGGCATCGGCCGAAGGCCGATTCGATTTCCCCGCGGCCTACGGCCGCTCTTTTTCTCTCCCTCCGTCATCGCTTCGCGATGACACCTCCCTCGTCAGAGGGAGGCCGGCCAGCGAGAGGCCAGTCAACGAGAGGGGGCCGACAACGGGACTACTTCGCACAAAATATGACAAAAATTAACACAACATCCATGTCGTGCTTCGAAACCGTGGCACAATAGGAACCATGGTAGCAAACAATGCGGGCAAGCCCGCCACCCCAGAAGATCTGATCAACGTCGATGAGGTCATCGGCAAGTACTATGACCTCGTCCCCGACCCGTCCGTTCCGGAACAGCGTGTCATCTTCGGCACCTCCGGCCACCGCGGATCGTCCCTGAAGACCTCGTTCAACGAGGCCCACATCGTCGCCATCTCCCAGGCCATCGCCGAATACCGCAAGAAGGCCGGCGTCACCGGCCCGCTGTACCTCGGCTCCGACACGCACGCGCTGTCCGGCCCGGCCAAGAAGACCGCGATCGAGGTGCTCGTCGCCAACGGCGTGCACGTGCGCATCGACTCCCGCGACGACTTCGTCCCCACCCCGGTCGTCTCCCAGGCGATCCTGACCCACAACCGCGCCGCCGACGGCACCCAGCGCTTCACCGGTGAAGGCCTGGCCGACGGCATCGTCGTCACCCCGTCCCACAACCCGCCGACCGACGGCGGCTTCAAGTACGATCCCGTCACCGGCGGCCCCGCCCCGGCCGACGTGACCAACGCGATCGCCGCCCGCGCCAACGAGCTGCTCGGCGACTACAAGAACGTCAAGCGCGTGCCCTACGAGGAGGCCGTCAAGTCCGAGTACGTCGAGGGCTTCGACTTCCGCGAGCACTACGTGGCCGACCTCGGCAACGTCATCGACTTCGACGTGATCCGCAACTCCGGCGTGCGTCTCGGCATCGACCCGCTCGGCGGCGCGTCCGTCAACTACTGGCCGCTCATCAACGAGAAGTACGGCCTGAACATCGGTGTGGTCCGCCCGGAGGTCGACCCGACCTGGCGCTTCATGACCATCGACCACGACGGCAAGATCCGCATGGACCCGTCCTCGCCGTACGCGATGAAGGGCCTCGTCGACCAGCTCAACGCCGGCGCGTGGGACAAGTACGATCTCGTCGGCGGCACCGACCCGGACGCCGACCGCCACGGCATCGTCTGCCCGAACTGGGGCGTGATGAACCCGAACCACTACATCGCCGTGTGCGTCGAGTACCTGTTCGGCGGCAACCGTCCGGACTGGCCGAAGGGCGCCGCCGTCGGCAAGACGCTCGTCTCCTCCTCCCTGATCGACCGCGTCGCCGCGTCGATCGACGCGAAGGTCATCGAGGTCCCGGTCGGCTTCAAGTGGTTCGTCGACCCGCTGTTCTCCGGCGAGGTCGCGTTCGGCGGCGAGGAGAGCTCCGGCATGAGCTTCCTGCGCCGCGACGGCCGCGTGTGGACCACCGACAAGGATGGTCTCATCCCCGACCTGCTGGCCGCCGAGATCACCGCGAAGACCGGCAAGAACCCGGCCGAGCTCCACAAGGACCAGGTGGCCCGCTTCGGCGAGTCCTGGTACAAGCGCGTCGACACCCCGACCACGCTCGAGCAGAAGCAGAAGTTCGCCTCCCTGTCCGGCGACGACGTGACCGCCACGCAGCTCGCCGGCGAGGACATCACCGCCAAGCTGACCGAGGCGCCGGGCAATCACGCCAAGATCGGCGGCCTCAAGGTCACCACGAAGGACAACTGGTTCGCCGCCCGTCCTTCCGGCACCGAGAACATCTACAAGGTGTACGCCGAGTCCTTCGAGAGCCCCGAAGCCCTCGACAAGGTGCTCGCGGAGGCCTCCGAGGTCGTCGACAAGGCCCTCGGCGAGTGACGTCCTCATTCTCGGCTCCCTCTGATGAGGGAGCTGACGCGGCGTAGCCGCGACTGAGGGAGAGTATGTGGAGCGGCCGTAGGCCGCGGGAGATGCGGTATCGACCGAAGGTCGATTCGATTTCCCCGCGGCCTACGGCCGCTCTTCTTCTCTCCCCCACCCGGCTTCGCCGGGAGCCCGTCCGCAATCAGGGACGGCCTGCGGCCGACCTCATATCAGCTCGCTGTCGCTCGCCTTCGCCGACGGAGAGCCCACCGGGCTCTCCGCTTCACGGCTCAGCCCGTCAGAGGGGGCCACAGTTGTCCTACAGCCCTAATCGCCGGTCCAATTCGGCGGCGGCGTCGAGGCCGAGACGGCGGCGGATGAGCCAGCCGAGCGCCAGCGGCAGGCCGGAGGCGACGGCCACCGAGCCGGAGCCGACGGCGATGGTGCGCGCGTTGTCGGCGACGAGCAGCACGCCCGCGTCACCGGAGTCACCCGAATCCGCGGAATCCGCCGCATCATCACCGGCGACGCCGCCGTCCGCATCGTCGCCCGCGGCAGCCGTATCATCACCGGCATCACCGGAAACCGCACCCGCCGTTCCCGTGCCGTTCGTGCGCGCACCGGAACCAGTCGCACCGGACGCGGCCTTCCCCGTCACACCACTCACGCCGGAACCGCCGGAACCCGAACCACCCGAACCGCGCGCGCTCCCCGACGCCGCTCCCCCGGCGGCGCTCCCGGCGTCCGGACTCCCCTCCCCCGCGTCCACCTGATACGACGCGTCGTACTGCACGCTCACCGGCAGCGCGGGTTTCGCGAAATCGCGCGCGCTGTCGGACGTGTACCAGTACGCGGACTGGCCGGTTTTGAGCTGGAAGTCGACGAACGACTGCGGGAACGAGCCCCAGTAGGCGGCGTTCGCGTCGCTTTTCGCGGCCTGCGAACCGTGGTCGCCGCTCGCGTTCACCGCGATGCCGAGATAGTCGGGCGTCGCCGTGAACCCGTGGTCGTCGAGCGCCTTCGCGACGTCCACCGCGTTGCCGCCGGTGAAGTCGGCGAGGTGAATCTCCTGCGGTTCGAGCGTGAGCCACTTGCTCGCGTCGTTCATGTCGGCGCCGTAGCCGGAGGCGGTGGCGGTGAGCGCGCCGGTGCCGTCCGCGGCGAGCGTGAGCGTCGGATCGGTGACGGACCAGTAGGTCATGCCGCCGTAGTAGGCGACCGTCCACGAGCCTTTCCAGCTGATGGTCGTCGTGCCATCGGCCTTCACCATGCCGGTGCCGCCGCCGAGCACGACCTGCGTTTCGGTGTTGATCGACCGGCCGTCGGCGCGTTTGCCCATCGTCACGTTGTTGCCGTCACGGGTGAGGCATTTCGACGCCCAGGTCGCCTCGGTCCAGGTGCCGTTCGCGTCGGGTTTCTGGATGCTCACCTTCCCGTCGCTCGCCCGGTAGAGGCTTTCATCCCAGGTCTTCGAGCCGCCCGTATTCGCGGCGACTCCCGCGGAGAGGAAGTTGCAGCCGCCGTAGAACGCGGCCGAGTTGGTCTCGTCGTTCACGCCCCAGCGCAGCGTCACGTCGGCGAGTGTCGTGGCGTTCCCGGAGTCGCCGGAATCATCGCCATCACCGGAATCCCCGTTATCACCGGAACCGTCCGCACCGTCCACATTGTCAGCACCGCCCGCACTATCCGCACTGTCGGCGCCCACGGCGAACGCGGGCGCGACGACGGCTACCGAACCAGCGCACACGGTCAGCGCCACGGCGAATGCGCACAGCATCCTCAGCATCATGCGCCACACTCCCATCACGCGCCCTCCTGTGCCGTCACCGCGCCGGCCGCCACCTGACGGGTGAAGAACCCGCGGATGTCGGCCGCGCGACGTGCGACGGCACCCGACGTACCCGCGACCGCAGGCATCACCGTGGTCTCCCCCGTCGGCATCGCAAGCACCTGCGTCTCATCGCCGACGGCACCGATGCCGCCCGGCATCGTGGCGCGCGACGCCGCCATGCCCACGGCGCCACCCGCATCCACGCCCGTGCCCGCATCGGCCAGCAGGCCCTGCGCGGGACCGGCTTTCGCCTGTTCGCGCGCCAGCCGTTCGGCCTGCTTGCGGCGACGGCGCGCCGACTTGAGCTCCTCACGCGCGCGCACGGCCTCGGCGCGACGCTCACGCCGCGCCATCTCCTTCTCCAACGCGGCCGGCGAGACGCCGAGCAGCAGCGACTTCGCGGCGAGATATCCGCCCATGCCCGCCGCGAGCACGATCACGGCGACGCCGAGGATGACGCCCGCAGCAACGATCAGCGTTCCCGCGACGCCGAGCGTCGACGTGGCGATGGTTCCCATATCCGTTCCCTCCACTGCGGCGTCGGCGGCAATCGCGCCCGTGCCCGCATCCGTCTTCGATGTCGTCTTCTTCGATTGTGATCGCGGCGTGGCGGTCGTCGCGGCGGACTGTCCGCCCGAGGCGAAGGCATCGCCTCCCGCGGCACCCGCATCCGCCGACGAATCGGACGCCCCCGTCGCGCCCGCATCCTGCGCGGGCGAGGCGGACGCGCCGAACGTCAACGGCGTGAACGTCTCGTTGTTCGCGTTCGCGACGCCGTGCGCGCCGATCGTGATGATGCCGCACTGGACGGTCGTGCAGTCCACGTCGGACGGGTCGCCGTTGCGGTCGTAGCTCGTGAACCGCGCGCCCGGCACGGTGATCGTCGCGCTCCACGTGCCGTCGGACGAGATCGTGCCGCCATTCGCCGCGCTCGCCGTCGAACTGCCGGGGAACGCGACGAACACGTCGTAGCCGGCCGGATCGTTCTCGTCGTCCGGCACGTACTTGTAGCTTTCGCCGGTGACGCCGCCCTGCGACGGCTTCCACGTACCGCCGGACGGATCGTTCACCCATCCGAACAGCACGTAGATGCCGCCGAATCCGTTCTTCACGGACTGGAATCCGCTGCCAGACAACGCGACCGCCGTGTTCCCGTCCGAATTGAGCGTGCCGCCGTCCACGCTGACGGCGACGCTCGCGCCGGCGGCGTGCGCGGCAGGCACGCCGCCGAGCGTGACCGCCGTCGCGGCCGCGGCGAGCGCGAGCGCGGCGGACAGCGCGCATGCGGCCAGACGCGTCATCGTCCTCTTCACCATCATCGCGTCTCCTCCCCATGACCGGACATCTGACCGGACACATGATCGAACTGCGGCAGGTTCGCGCGTCCCTCGAGCGGGAACGCGCGGCGGCCGTACACGTGACGACTCACGGCCGGACGCTCCGGCAGGATCACGAGGCTCCCGTCGCCGCGGTGCAGCACCTCGATCGGACACTGGTACACGGCGGACAGTCGCGCGGACGTGAACACCTCATCGGGCGCGCCGAGCGCGGCGATCCGGCCGCGCTCCAGCAGCGCCACGCGATCCGACCATGCGGCCGCCGCGTCGAGCGCATGCACGATGACGACCACCGCGCAACCGGCTTCGGCGTAGTCGCGGCCCAGGCGCATCAGCATCTCCTGATGCTTCACGTCCATCGCGGCGGTCGGCTCGTCGAGCAGCAGGATCGGCGCGGCCTGCGCGAGCACGCGAGAGAACGCGGCGCGCCCGCGCTCGCCGCCGGACAGGGACGTGTAGACGCGTTCCGCGAGCGGCGTGGATTCGGTCATCGCCATCGCCGACGCGACGACCATGTCGTCATCCAGCTCGTCGGGCGTGCCCTCCCACGGCGAACGGCCCATGCGCACGATGTCGTCGACGGTGAACGGGAACGTGACGTCCACGTTCTGCGTGAGCACGGCCCGGCGCATCGCGAGCTCGGTCGCGTCCCACGCGGCGATCGGCTCGCCGAACAGGCTGATCGAGCCGGACGTGACCGGCACGTCGCCGGTGATTGCGCCCAGCATCGTGGATTTGCCGGCACCGTTGGGCCCGGCGATGGCGAGCAGTTCGCCGGCGCGGATGTCGAGGTCGATGCCGTCGAGGATTCGCCGGCCGTCGATCTCGACATCGACGCCGTCCAGTTCCAGCACGGTGTCGCCCGGCTGCGGCGGGACCGGCGGGCGATGCGTGCGGTTCGGGCTCAGGACGTTCATGGCCGTTAGTTTCATGCCCAACCTCCCGACTTGGAGCGGCTGCGGCGCAGCAGCCAGAAGAAGAACGGTCCGCCGACGAGCGAGGTGAGCATGCCGATCGGCAGGTCCGCGAACTGGATCGTGGTGCGCGCGGCGAAATCCGCGATGGTGAGCAGCAGCGCGCCGCCCAGCGCGGAGGCGGGCAGCAGCGCGCGATGCCCAGGACCGATGATGATGCGCAGCAGATGCGGCACGACGAGACCGACGAACGCGATGATGCCGCAGAACGCGACGGCCGACGAGACGAGCAGCGCGACGACGAGCATCGAGCAGAAGCGCAGACGCTCCACGTCGACGCCGAGATGGCGGGCCGGCTTCTCGCCGAGCGCGAGCAGGTCGAGACGATGCGCCATGAACTGCACGGCGATGACGCCGACCACGCACATCGGCGCGACGAGCGCGACCTGGTTCCAACGCGAACCGTTGAACGAACCCATCTGCCAAAACACAATCTGGTCACGGGCGGAGGTGGGCGCGGCGAACGTGCAGAACGAGATCAGCGCGCCGGCCACCGCGTTGACGGCCACGCCGGTGAGAATCAGCGTGACGACCTCGGTGCGGCCGTCACGGCGGGCGAGCAGGTAGACGGACAGGGTGGTGAACAGGCCGCACGCGAAGGCGAGCGCGGGCGTGGTGAGCGCGCCGAGGAAATCCCATCCCATGAGGATCGAGCAGCTCGCACCGACGGCCGCGCCGGAGGAGACGCCCACCGTGCCCGGCTCGGCGAGCGGGTTGCCGAACACGCCCTGCATGAGCGCGCCGGCCACGCCGAGCGCCGCGCCGACGACGATCGCCATGACGATGCGCGGGAAGCGCACGTTCCACAACGCTTCCTCGCCGAACGCGCGAGACGGGCCGTCGAGCCAGTGGAGGCCGACTTTGTTGAGCACGGAGCCGAGCACCTGGTCGAAGGGGATGATGAGCTGGCCGAGCGACGCGGAGACGACGGTCATGACGACGAGGCCCGCGGCGAGCACGATGAAGGTGAGGGCGGTCCTGCCGACGCGCGGGGTGCGGGCGGCGAGGCCGAGGTCGGCCGCGTTGGCGCGGATGCGCGAGTCACGTTCGGTCATGACTTGTTCTCCTCCTGCATCTCGTCGAGTCGTTTCTGGATGACTTCCGGCTCGTCGTCCGGCTGGTAGCTGTGTTCGGGCGCGTAGACGGCGGTGGCGAGCGCGGCCAGCACCTGCGCGGTCTGCGGACCGAAGCTCATGATCTCGTAGTCGCTCATGTCGACGATGCGCCGGTGCTGCCCAGCGGGCGTCTCCGCAATGCCGGGCAGGGCGAGCATGCCGTCGACGCCTCCCGCGGATTCGACGCCGAGGGTCATCGCGAGAATCACGTCCGGTTTCGCCTTGATGAGCGCCTCCGAGTTGGTGGGGGCCATGCCGTTGAAACCGACCTCCTCGGCCACGTCGACCGCGCCGATCGACTGGATGAGCGAATCCGCGCCGGAGCCTTCGCCGAACCAGTAGTAGATCGATTTGCCGCGCACGTAGAGGAACACGATGCGGGGGCGCCGCTTCTCGTCCGTGGGGACGAGGTTCTTGCCGATGTTCTGGATGGTCCGGCCGATCTCGCTGTTCGTGCGCTTGACGAGCTGTCTGCCGAGGCCGGACACGCCGAGCGCGTCGGCGACGGCCTGGATCTGCGCGCCCACGCCGGCGACGCCCTTCTCGCTTTCCAACGGCACGAACACGACCGGAATCCCGGATTGGCGCAACTGCAGCTGCACGTCGTACGGGCCAATCGACGTGTCGGTGATGATGACGGTCGGTTCCAGCGCGAGAATCGCCTCCGCGTTCAGGTCCATGCCGTTGACGGTCACCTTGGGCAGCTTGTCCATGCCGGACGAGCCGGTGGCCGTGTCGCGGCCGACCAGGTTGCAGCCGAAGCCGAGCGCGTACACGGCCGCGGCGAGACCGCCGTTCTGGTTGAGCGCGAGGATGCGCGTCGTGTCGGTCACGGTCTGTTCCGGCCCGTCCGCGCTTTCCACGGTGACGGGAAGATGCTGCTCCTCGAACGGCACGTTCGTGATCGGGATGATCTGGTCCGATCGCGTGTACGCGGTCGTAGGGCCGGTGATTTCGCGCGGATCGGTGAGCTGCGCCTGCGTGACGTCGGGCAGTTGCGGCGGATTCGGCTCGGTGGAGGCGGTCGGCACGTCGCAGCTGTCGAGGCTCGCCTCGGAAATCGTGCCGATGTTCGCGCATCCGCCGAACGCCAGCAGGCACACGGCCACGAAGGCCGCAGTCGCGATCGCATGTCCGCTGGGCATCGGTATTCCTTCCGGGAGTGACGGGGAGATGGGTGGTGGAGATGAGGGTGAGGGGCGGGATGCCCCCTCAGTCGGCTTCGCCGCCAGCTCCCCCACATGCGTGGGGGGAGCAAGGATTTATTGGAGGCGGGTATCTCGCGCGTGCCAAGCTCCCCCACATGCGTGGGGGAGCAAAAACGGAATGCGCCTTCGGCACATGCCATCACTCTGCTCCCCCTGTCAGGGGGAGCTGTCGAGATCGACGGTCTTTTCGGGCCGGCCCTTTGCGCCCCCTTTAGGGGGAGCTGGCCGGCCGGAGGTCGGACTGAGGGGGTACTCGCGCCACCTATCAGGCGTTGCGGCGGCGCAGGATGGTCGCAGTGGCCGCGCAGGCGGCGAGGGCGATCATCACGGCGGTGAGCGCGGCGACGGAGGCACCGGTCGAGCTCAGCGTGGCGGAGCCGGCGGCGTTCGTCGTGCCGTTCGTCGTGGTGTTCGAGGTGCCGGTCGTGGTCGAACCGGTCGTGCCGGACTGCGTGGTACCGGTCGTGCCGGAGCCGGTGCCATCGGTGGAGTCGTTGCCGCCGTTGCCGCCGGTCGTGCCGTTACCGTCGGTGGTGCCGTTACCGCCGTTGCCGCCGGTCGTACCGTCGCCATCGGTGGAACCGGAACCGTTACCATCACCATCACCGGAACCATCACCATCACCGTCATCATCAATCGTGACCGGCGCGGAGGCCGGGGACGCGGCGGACGCGCCGATCGCGTTCTTCGCGACGACGGACGCCGTGTAGGCGACGCCCTTGGCGAGGCCGTCAAACGTGACGGACGTGGCGTCGGCGGCGACGTCCTGGGTCTTGACGTCGCCCGTGCCGCTGGCCGGGGTGAGCGTCACCGTGTAGCCGGTGATCGCGGAACCGTTGTCGGCCGGGGCGGTCCAGGTGACGGTGGCGCTGGTGCCGTTCGCGGCGAGCGTGGGCTGGGCCGGGGCCTCGGGAGCCTTCGGCTGGGCCTTGAGCGTGATCGCGGTGGCGGTGTCGAGGCGACGGTCGGTCAGGGACAGGCCGTGCGTGGCGGTCGTGCCGACCACGTAGGTCTTGCCGTATTCGAGCGAGCCGGCGGGCACGGTGACGGTGGCGGTGAACGCGCCGTCCTTGATGTCGGCGGCCTTGACCCACGCGGCCTTGACGAAGTCGTTCGGCGAGGCTGGGTTCTGGCCGGCGTTCCACTTGCTCGTGTCGGCGACGACGGCGTACGCGCCGTAGAAGGCGGCGCCACCGGTGAAACCGGTGCCCTTGACGGTGAACGTGTTCTCCACGGCCGGGTCGATGCCGTCGGTCGGTTCGACGGTGACGGCCGGCGTGGCGGTCGGATCGGCGTTCGGGGTGACCGCGTCGGAGGCCGGGGACGCGACGGACGCGCCTTCCGCGTTCTTCGCGACGACGGACGCCGTGTAGGAGACGTTCTGGGCGGTGAGCTTGCCGAACGTCGCGGTGGTGGCGCTCGCGTCAACGTCCTGGTTGACCGGGTCGCCGGTGGACGGGGTGAGGGTCACCGTGTAGCCGGTGATCGCGGAACCGCCATCGCTCGCCGGGGCAGTCCAATCGACCTTCACGCGGTACGGGTCGGCCATGGTGCCGGCGACGGTCACGGTCGGCTTGGCCGGCGCGTCCGGCACGGTGGCCTGCGGTTCCGGGGTCTTCGCCGTGTAGGCGACCTGGATCTCGGCGGGTGCCTTGCGCTGGTCGGCGGCACCGCCGGAGGCGTACCAGTACGGGCCGGAGCCGGTCTTGGTCACGAAGTCGAGGAACGGCTTCGGCCAGCTCTTGAACATCGTGCCCTGGCCGTCCACGTCGGTCTCGTTGAAGTCGGGGGTGACGACGGTGCCGTCGTCCTTCACGTCGACGTTCGAAAGCGTGGCGATCTCCACGTCCTGCTCCTCGTCGAGCACGGCAAACTTGCTCGTGTCGTTCATGTCGGTGCCCCAGCCGCCGAGCGTGGCGGTGAGCTTGCCGGAACCGTTCGTCACGGTGAGCTTGAGGTCCTTCGCGTACCACTGGTTGAGGCCGGAGTAGTAGACGACGGTGAACGCGCCGTCCCACGAGATCTCGGCGTCGTCGTTCGCGGCATCAATCGTGCCGACGCCCTTGGTGAGCTTGACGCGGTTACCGCTGCCCTCGCCGGTCGCGGAATAGGCGGCGGGCAGGTCCTTGCCGTCCGGCGTGGTCTTGAGACCGGCCCAGGTGGCGGCCTTGTACGTGCCGTCCGCCTGCTTCTTCTCGATGGACACGTTGCCGTCCGTCTGCTTCCACTCGTTCTCCTCGACGGAGTCGTCGGCCGAGGTCTTGTCGACGATGCCGGCGGACAGGAAGTTGAACGTGCCCGGCGCGTAGGCGCGCCAGTTCGATTCCTTGTTGAGGCTCCACGTGAGCGTGGCGTCGCTGGTGGTCTTCTGCGTGCCCTGTGCGGCGTCGGCGGCGTATGCGGCCGGCGCGACGAGTCCGGAGCCGAGCGCGGCGACGGCCGCGAACGCGGCGATTACGGCACGTGCGGCATTCGCGGCGATTGCGCGGTGGGATGATGCGGTCATCCTGGGTTCCTTTCGTTCCTTCGTTCCCTTGCGGAGGTTCGCTTGCGGAGGTTCGCGGATTCCGCCCCTGATTCCCTGGAGTCGCTGGCAGGCGGCCGCGAAAGCATTTCGCAATCTACGAAGGATTCTTTGGGAAGAACAGTCTTGTGTCCACGGGATTCCGCCGCTATTCGCACGCGCGCGATGGCAGATTCCCGCCCCGAAATCAATAGGTGTGATAAACCTCACATTCGCCGGTTCGCCTCGGACTTCCCGCCGGCGGGGAGTCCCGCGAAGCGGGTGGGACGGTCGTTCCCCGTCACGCCCGCGGGTGCCGTTAGGGTGGAGGCATGACTGACACGATTGTGGTATCGACGGATGGCTCCGCGCTCGGCAATCCGAACGGACCGATGGGCTGGGCGTGGGCCGACCACGCGAAGGACGCGGGCGACGGCGGCGAACCGGGGCATGAGCACGACTCACGCGGCTACGATGCGGGCGGCGCCACGAACGGCACCAACCAGATCGGCGAGCTGTGCGCCGTGTTGGAGGCGCTGCGCACGCATCCGGGACCGCAGAAGCTCATCATCGAATCGGATTCGCAATACGCGATCAACTGCTCGACGAAATGGGTCAAAGGCTGGAAACGCAACGGCTGGAAGAACTCGCAGAAGAAGCCGGTCAAGAACCGCGAACTCATTCAGGCGATCGACGAGGCGATCTCGCAACGCCCCGGTCCCGTCGAATTCAAATGGGTGAAGGGGCACGCGGGCAACGCGGGCAACGAACTCGTCGACGAACTCGCGCGCACGTACGCCGGCGACTGCCGGTCGGGCGCGCGCGACGGCTATCTACCGATCGAGGGGTGGCGCTCGCTACTGAACTCGGAATACTCGCGCGGAACCGACGTGCCGCCGGACGTCCAGCTCGTGCTGGACGGCAAGGCGGACGCGGCGAGCCTGCGCAAGCACGCGGCCGGCGACGCGACGGCGACGGGGCGTGGCGGGGCCGGCACGGCCGCCGCGCCGTCGCGCGCACGTCGCGACGCGACGGCCGGCTCTCGGGCGACGACGCGGGCGGAATCACGGAAGAGTCTCGCGGATCTGCTCGCCGAACCGGAAGGCGTGCCGGACGATCTCGGCGGCGCGGGCGGCGACGCGTCTGACGTAGCGCCGGACGCCCCCCGTACGACGCGCGACGCTACGCCGGACGCGACGGAAACGCGCGGCGCGACAGCGGAACGCACCACCGCGCATGCCACCGCGCAACCCGCACAGTCCGCGCAACCCGCACAGTCCGCGCAACCCGCACAGTCCGCGCAACCCGCACAGTCCGCACAGTCCGCACAGTCCGCGCCGCGACTCGCGCCGAGCGGGCTGAAGGTGTCGGGGGCGGTGCGCTTCTCGCCCGCACCGAAGACGAGCCCGTTCTACGACGGCACGGCGATGCACGTGCACGGGTACATCGCAGTGGACGGATTCGTGGACGGCGACGGCAATCTCACGATTGCGAACGCGGATTTCCTGCGCAACTGAACACTTCGCGAACACGAGCGCACACAGCCGCGCACAATCTTCCACCCGCGTTAGGATGGAAACGACTTTTCACATGGAAGGAAAGGATTCACATCATGGATAAGGCACAGCAGGACGCCCTCAAGAAGGCCGCCGGCATCGAGGCCGCCAAGCTCATCGAGAACGGCATGATCGCGGGCCTGGGCACCGGCTCCACCGTCAAGTTCCTCGTCGACGAGCTCGGCCGCCGCGTGCAGGAGGAAGGCCTCCAGTTCACCGGCGTGACCACCTCCCGCCGCACGCAGGCGCAGGCCGAGAGCTACGGCATCAAGATCGTCGACATCGACGACGTGGACCACATCGACGTGACCATCGACGGCGCGGACGAGGTCGACAAGAACTTCAACGGCATCAAGGGCGGCGGCGCGGCCCTCCTGTGGGAGAAGATCGTGGCCACCAACTCCGACAAGATCGTGTGGATCGTCGACGAATCCAAGGTCGTCGACACGATCGGCAAGTTCCCGCTGCCGGTCGAGGTGATCCCGTTCGGTGCCGGCCACGTGATCAAGAAGTTCGAGGCCAAGGGCTACAAGCCGGTCCTGCGTCTCGACGCCGAAGGCAAGGAGGTCCGCACCGACGAGAACAACTACGTCGTGGACCTGCACCTGGAGAAGATCGAGCACCCGTTCGAGCTGGCCGAGGACCTCATCAACACGGTGGGCGTCGTCGAGCACGGCCTGTTCCTCAACATGGTCGACAAGGTGATCGTCGGCGATCCGAACGGCCCGCGCGTCCTCACCAACGGCAACAAGTGAGATAGTTCGACCGACGTCGGACCGAGTCGGCCTCACTTTTCTCGGCTCCCCTTGACAGGGGAGCTGTCGGCGAAGCCGACTGAGGGGTAGACCACAGTTCGCCCTGGCCCGTCACGCTCCCCTCCCGATTCGTCACGGTTCACTCCGGAGCTGTCCACGTTTTCCCGTGGAAAATCCCGGAGTGAACCGTGATATCACCGGAACGACCATTACGTCCTCCCCTCCGACCCCGCAAAACAAACGAAGACCCCCGCGAACCTTCCGGTCCGCGGGGGTCTTCTCATGCCTTGATGCAGGTAAGACTACTTGCGCTGGTGGCGGGTCTTACGCAGCAGTTTGCGGTGCTTCTTCTTGCTCATCCGCTTGCGGCGCTTCTTGATGACGGAACCCATCTGAAGCCTCCAATCCGATTAATCGTAAAAGTTGCAACTCGCACGAGTATACACGTTCTCGCGGACTACGCCACCCGTGCGTCGCAGCGTCGCAACATCACAGCGGGAACTTCTCGTAGAACCGCTGGATCGAAGCCTTCGTGCCGGTGGCCTGGAACACGACCGTGTCGTTGCGCCACAGGGCGGTGGCCTTCTTCGCATCGTCCTTGTCGGTCTTCACCACGTAGTCGCCGGTGGTGTCGCCCTGCACCTTCACCGAGCCCGAGGCGATCGACTTGCCGTCCAGCGCCTTGGCGAGCGCGTCGTACTGGGTCTTCGCCGGGTCGGACGTGCTCCATTGGGCGACGATGAGCGTCACGTCGGCGGCCTTCTTGCCGGTCGAATAGGTGAGCGTGTACTCTTCGAGCGGCGTGGCGGAGTTCCACGTGGTCGAGGCGTCCGCCTTGGTGCGCGCGAAGTTGAGCACGCTGTCCGGCATGGCCTTGAGCAGTTCGGTCGCATTGTCCGGCAGGGCCGTGGCCTTGATGCTCGGCGTGGTCGGTTCCGCGGTCTGCTGCGTGCCGTTCTGTTCGCCGGCGGCGTTCTTGTTGAGAGCCCAGCCGGGCCAGACGAAGGCGGACAGCAGTGCGAGGATGACGACGAGCGCCGCGGCGATGATGACGGCGATCAGTTTGCCGTGGCCGTGTTGCGAGGAACTACGAGTATTCGACATGATTCCGATTGTGGCACAGCCTTGTGACGCTGCGGAAGGCGCGGAACGCCGGGGATGGGAGACGGGATGCCGGCGCGACACACCGGGAGCGGAAGGAAAACGGTACGTATGCACCGATTCGCGGATCGCGTGCGTATCGTCGAGGCATGGCGAAGACGAATGTGCAGTACCTGTGCTCGGAATGTGGCTGGACGGGCACGAAATGGTATGGGAAATGCCCCGAATGTGGCCAGTGGGGCACGGTGGACGAGTTCCACGAGGCCCGGCCGGCGGCCGCGCGGCGCAGCGGCGGCTCGGGTGCGGCCGGCGGTGCCGGCGTGGGTCGCGGCGCGGCGGGCGGCGGGCGCGTCGGGCATACGCAGGCCTCGGTGGTGGCGGAATCGGCGGCGGTGCCGATCACCGAGGTCGGCACGGACGACGTCACGCGCATCCCGACGGGATTCTCCGAGTTCGACCGGGTGCTGGGCGGCGGCATCGTGCCGGGGTCGGTGGTGCTGATCGCCGGCGAGCCGGGCATCGGCAAGTCGACGCTGCTGTTGGAGACGGCGGGTAACATCGCGCGCGCCCATGCGGCGGCGGGCGGCAAGGTGCTGTACATGTCGGGCGAGGAGTCGCAGGGGCAGGTGCGTCTACGCGCGACGCGTATCGACGCGGTGGAGCCGAACCTGCTGCTCGCCGCCACCACCGATCTGGGCACGGTACTGGGTCTGATCGAGCGTGAGCGGCCGACGTTGGCGATCGTCGATTCGGCGCAGACGATCGTCTCGCAGGACGTGGATGGCATTTCGGGCGGTTCCACGCAGGTGCGCGAGGTGGCGAGCGCGCTGATCGACGTGGCGAAGACGCTGGACGTGCCGGTGCTGCTGGTCGGCCATGTCACGAAGGACGGTTCGATCGCTGGTCCGCGCACGTTGGAGCATCTGGTGGATGTGGTGTGCCAGTTCGAGGGCGACAGCGAGACGGCGCTGCGCATGCTGCGCGCGGTGAAGAACCGTTTCGGCCCGACGGACGAGGTGGGCTGCTTCGACATGAGCGGCGAAGGCATCGAGGAGGTGACCGATCCGGCCGGGTTGTTCCTGTCGGGCGGCGGCGATTCGGGCGACGGTACTGACGGAGATGGCGGCGCAGGCGATGACGCCCCTTCCCCAGTGGAGGGCACGTGCGTGACGTTCACGTTGGATGGCCACCGGTCGTTGCCGATCGAGATCCAGTCGCTGGTCACGAATTCGGTGCTGCCGACGCCGCGCCGCGCGGTGAACGGCGTGGATTCGAACCGCATCGCGATGCTCGTGGCCGTGCTGTACCGGCATGGTCACGTGAACCTGCTGCAGAACGACCTGTATATCTCGACGATCGCGGGCGGACTCGCGAAGGAACCGGCGTGCGATTTGGCGATCGTGGCCGCGTTGGCGAGCGCGGCGAAGCATGCGCCAATCCCCCGCACCACGTGTGCGATCGGCGAGATCTCCCTAACCGGTCAGGTGCGTCCGGCGCCGCGATTGGAATACCGCCTGCGCGAGGCGGCTCGTCTGGGCTTCACGACGGCCGTGGTGCCGCGCATGCGCAAACGCGTCGAGATCCCCGGCCTCACCATAGTCCAGGTCGCCACCCTCAAATCCGCCTTGGGGGTCCTGCTATGACCGTCATCAATGCCGAAACCCTCGTCGAGGAGTATGGAGAATGGCTGGCACGTGAATCCTCCTTCCGCATGCTCGGCGATTGGCAGGAAATCACGCTGCCGTTCCTCGACCGTTCTAACGACGACCTGTGTTTCTACGCCAAGACCGATGGCCCTTCCATCAGTTTCACCGATGACGGCTATACGCTCGAGGCGTTCCATCAGAACGGCATCACACTCACCGAAACACGACGAGGGCGTGTGGAACGCATCGCCCGCAAATACGGTGCCCGCATCGAATCGAACGGCAGCGTCACTCTGTCCTCAGACGAGGGGCGCGCCGACGCGTTGAACCGGTATGTTCAGGCCTTGAACGGCATCGGTGCCGTCATGGAGGCGTCCCAGCGTCGTGTCTCCGAGTATTTCGCCGAGGATGTCGCCACTGAACTCACCGATTGCGGGGTGTACTACACGGAGAACGTGCAGGTGCGTGGCATATCCGGTTACGATGTGAATTTCGATTTTCTGTTCCAGCGTAGTGCCAATCACCCCACACGGTTCTGTCAGGCTCCCAACCGATTGGATAAGACCACCATGCAGAGCATCATGTTCGGTTGGAACGACACCGTAGGAGACCCGCAACGGCAGGATTCCAAACTCATCGTCATCGGTGACGACCGGAACGGCGATTTACGGGATGGGGCCGTACAGGCGTTCCGTAACTACGGGGTGAGTGTCATCGCCTATTCGGAGCTACGGAAACGAGCCCCCATCGAGCTGGCGGCATAGGCGTATGCCCTATGCCGCCTGCGCGAACCTGCGAGCGTGTCAGGCGGTGAGGCGCTTGGTCTCTTCGACGTTGCGGGCGAGTTCGGCCTTCAGGGCGTCGACGCCGTCGAACTTGACCTGCGGGCGCAGGAAGCCGGCGAATTCGACGCGCACCTTGTGGCCGTAGAGTTCCAGCCAGTCGTCGGTGATCGCGTACGCTTCGACCACACGCTCGTTGAGGCCGGTCTTCTCGCTGAACGTGGGCTTCGTGCCGATGGAGATGGCGGCGGGCCAGCGCTTGTCGCCATCCACGAGCCAGCCGGCGTACACGCCGTCGACCGGCAGGTAGCCGATCACGTCGTCGCCGAGGTTCGCGGTCGGGAAGCCGATGGTGCGGCCGCGCTCCTCGCCGTGCACGACCTCGCCGACCACGCTGTGCAGGCGGCCGAGGATCGCGTTCGCATCCTTGATGCGGCCGTGGCCGAGCAGGTAGCGCACGTTCGTGGAGCTCCACGCGCGCGCCAGCTTCGCCTGATGCTTCTTGCTCCACGCGCGGCGTTCCGCCTTGGTCGCGTTCGCGAACGGGTCGGCCGGCTCGCCCCATTCGGCGGGCATTTCCGGCTTCCAGTCGCGCGGGATGCGCACGTCGCCGGGGCCGCGGTCGTCGACCACATCGAGTTCGAACACGCCGGCGCCGGCGGCCAGGTTCGAGATGGCCTTCACGTCGCCCTTGCGGCCCGCGCCCATCGCCGCGTCGGAGCCGAGCACGAGCGTACGCATACCGATTTTGCCGACCAGTCGGCCGAGGAAGAAGATGTACGATTTCGCGGCGAACGCGAGCGTGTAGCGCACGACAAGCACGTGTTCGACGCCCGCCTGCTCCAGATAGGCGAGACGGTCGTCCACGCCGCTCAGCGCGTTCGCGTCGATGACGTCCGCACCCGGCTCCTCGCCGTCGTGCGCGGCGGCCCAGCCGTGCACGAACGCGGGACGCGGGTCGAACAGGATGACGATGGAGAACGCGTCATGCTTGCGCGCGAGTTCGACCACGCGGTCGACCACGGCCTGATGCCCCCGGTGCATGCCGTCGAACGCGCCGACCGTGACGACCGATCGCTTGTCGTTGTCGAAGGACGGCCACTCGACGTCGCCGGTCTCGTCAGGGGTCAGATAGGTGATGTCCATTGCGCTCCTCATACTCGTCGCCGCGGTGATGACCGCCGTGATGCCCACGGCGCCGCCCGCGGCGCTATCCGCGACCGATCGCGGCCCGATTTCGCCGCGACCACTCTAGCAAACGCCGACGAAGTGGCCTCACGGCAGGCTCCGCGGCGCCACATGGCGCAGTCGTTCATCCTCCAAACGACTTCGCCCAACCCGCCCTAGATTTGTCCCCCCCCCCGCACGTTTCGATATCATCGGAAACGAAACGAAGCTGCGCGCTTTCGTGTTCGAAGTCAATGACGACGCCGGTGCGGGTCATCATCGGGAGACAATCGCTAAGGGGAATCGATGGACTGGATCGTAAAATCGTCGGCATTGATCATGACGATGCTGTTGCTCTGCACGGGGTGCGGGCAGAGCGGCGCAGCCGGCGACGGGCTGACTGCAGAAGACATTTACGGTCAGAACGGCGGATCGTCGTCACAGTCGCAGTCCGGAGGCAAATCCAGCAGCGAATCCGACGGCGCGAACGACGATGCCAACGACACCGGTACCGGCCAGACCGCCGACCTCAAAACCGGATCGCCGTTCGACCAGTACTTCCTGCAGGGCGACAAGAAGGACACGGTGAATCAGGCCCTTGTGATGATGAACACCGCATGCATGGCGGAACGCGGCTATCGTTACGAAGACACGGGTGGCATGGAGGCCGCGACCGACGATCCCGAGGCGATGTACGCGCCGCAGTGGGGCCCGCTGACCGCCGCATGGGCGCGCAAGTACGGCTACGCCCCGCAATACGACAAGCTCTACAAGTCCACCAAGAACACACAGAAGAACACACAGAAGAACACACAGAAGAACACGAACACGCAACAGTCCCCGAACGGCACCTCCCTCAAAGGCCCTTCCTCCTCCGGCTATGTCAAGGCGCTGGCGAATCCGGACGGCACCGGCTGCGACAATCAGAACACCACCGCCCTGGGATACAACGACGAATGGTTCGCCCAAATCGGCACCTACGACACGGCCCGGCGCAACGCCGATGAGAACGCCCTGCAGGATTCCCGCGTGACCAAGGCGATCGGCGACTGGAAGACGTGCATGGACGGCAAAGGCTACGAATACAACGACCCGCGCGACATCGTCAAGCACTACACGAACGGCGCATCCGGAAACGGTTCGGCAGGCGGCGGCACGCACACCGTCACCGACGAGGAACGGAACATCGCCGTCGCCGATGCCGGCTGCAAGGCATCCAGCGGTCTGATGCGCACTGTGACCGACGTGACCTATGAGTACGAGTCGCAGGCCGTGCGTGACAACCAGGCGACGATGGACACCATCAAGCGCCTGTCGGATGCCATGTTCCTCAAGGCACAGGAGGAACTCGCCAAAGGTGACGGACAGTGAGCGTCACTCCCAAGAGCGGCAAACGCCGCATCGTCGAGCGTCTGCGCCGCCACTGGCTGGTATTGGTCGCCGCGATCTCCGTGGTCGCGGCGATCGTCGGCTTCGTGGCGGGCATGGCCATCAAATCGCCGCAGGATATCGCCGCGCATTCCGCCGCACCCACGCCATCGATCATTTCCGCGAAGGTGGAGCGGAAAGTGGTCAGCGACGTCATCGCCGTCCAAGGCACCGTCGAAGCCGAAAACACGGTTTCCGTCACCGGTTCCGGGCAGGGAGCGGCGACGAACGGAACCGGCGCCGTCGCATCGGGCACCGGCGCAGGCGCGCCCGACACCAATACGAACTCATCCGGCGATACCTCCTCCACCCAGCAGACCCCAAGCGCACCCGCCGCCACCGGTTCCCCGATCGTCACCGCACTGCCGCTCGCCAAAGGCGCGGCGGTCAACGACGGCACGATCGTGGCGGAGGTCTCCGGCCGACCGGTGTTCGCGTTCCGTGGTGCGCTGCCGGCCTGGCGCGATATGAAACCCGGTATGAAAGGCCCCGACGTCATACAGTTGCAGACCGGACTGACCGCGCTGGGACTGTTGGACGGCAGCGGCATCACTGGCTATTACGGTCCACTCACCAAGGCGGCGGTCGCACGGCTGTACGCCGATAACGGCTATGACGCGACGCAGGCCGACGGCGGCACCGGCGCCGACGACGAGTCGCTTCGGCAGGCGCGCGCCGCCGTGCGCGCAGCCGAAGCGGCGGCGTCCGGCGGCGACGCCACGTCACAGCAGGATCTCGCCGATGCCGAGGCCTCGCTGGAGGCGGTAGAGGCGCGTTCCGGCACGACGATGCCGCGCGCCGAAATCGTGTTCGTCCCGAACATGCCGGCGACGGTCGCCGACGTCACGTCACAAGTCGGCGGCGACGCGTCCGGCACGGTGCTGACGCTCGCCTCGTCCGCGCTGGTGGTGCACGCCACGTTGGATTCCGCGCAGACGGACGGACTCGTGCCGGGTACGAGCGCCATCGTGGAGACCGGGACGGGCGATGGATTGCCGTGCAAGGTCGGCGGCATCGTCCACACGGACGCGACGATCGTCACCGTGAACTGCGACCAGCCGCTTGACGCCGCGCTGTCGGGACGACAGGTGACGGTGCGTCTGACACGCGCCACCACGGGTGACGCCGTGCTCGCCGTGCCGATCGGCGCGCTCACCACCGCGACGGATGGCGGCGACGCGGTCATCAAGGTCACGGGCGGCGGGAGCGGCGAGGAGGATAAGCTCGCGCGCGTGCCGGTGAAGGTCGGTGTGCAGGCGAACGGGTACGTGCAGGTCACGCCGACGCATGCGAAGGACCTGCGCGCAGGCGACCGCGTGGCGGTAGGCGGACGATGACGGGAGCAGTGACGCCGATGGATGATACGAGAGTCCTGCCGGAACCGGTCATCGAACTCGAACACGTCGACCGGGAGTATGGCGGCGCGGTGCCCGTCCACGCGCTACGCGACGTGACCCTGACAATCCACGAGGGCGAGTTCGCGGCGATTGTCGGCGAATCGGGATCCGGCAAATCGACGCTGTTGAACATCATCGGCCTGTTGGACGCGCCCACGCGGGGCGTCTACCGGTTCGAGGGGCGTGACGTGAGTGCGATGGACGCCGCGGAATCGGCGTATCTGCGCGCCTCACGCATCGGATTCATCTTCCAGGCGTTCCATCTCATCGCCGCTCGCAGCGTGCTGGACAATGTCGCGATGGCGGGACTGTACGGCGGCGTGCCGCGCGACGTGCGACGCAGTCGCGCGTTGGAATCGTTGGAACGTGTGGGATTGGGGAGCAAGGCGCAGTCGTTGCCCCGCGATCTGTCCGGCGGCGAGCAGCAGCGCGTCGCGATCGCGCGCGCGATCTGCGGCAGACCGCGGCTGATTCTATGCGACGAGCCGACCGGCAATCTCGATTCCAAACGCGCCGAGTCGATCATGCGTCTGTTCGCGCAGCTGCATGACGACGGCATGACGGTGGTGATGGTGACGCACAACGAGCGGCAGACGCGGTTCGCCGACCGTGTGTTCCGTACGGAGGACGGCGTGGTTCGGGAAGAGCGGTGCGCATCATGAGGCCATGGTTCAAGTCGAGTTCCGCGTCGCGGGCGAAATCACGCGCGACATCGCGTATCACGATGTCCGATTTCATCTACGAAGTGGTGTCATCACTGTCCGGACGCCCGTCGCGCACACTGATGACGCTGGTCGGTACCGTGCTGGGTATCGCGGCGTTCATCGGCATCATCGGGCTGACGCAAAGCGCGAATGGCCAGATCAGTGAAGGCTTCGACGAGCTGGAGGCGACCACCGTGCACATCACGGACAAGCCGGGTGCCGGAGACGGTGATAACGCAGCCGGGGATAGCGAGACCGGCGACACAGCCGGCTTGGTGCCGGGCTTGGGATTTCCGCTGGATTCCGGCAAACGCATGGAACGGCTCAATGGCGTCGAATCGGCGACGCTGTTCTGGCGCGTATCGACCGGTTCGGGGGATGACGGCAGTCCGGCGGCGATACGCACATCACCGGCGTCGGCCATGGCGGCGGATGGTTCCAGTGGGCGGTCCTCGTTCCCCGTGTACGCCGCGGATACGGGGATCTTCGGCATCGGGGCCGGCATGAAGTCCGGCGTACCGTTCGACGCGGCGCATGTCCGGCATCGTTCACATGTGATCGTGCTGGGCACGAAGGCCGCACAGGCGCTTGGTATGGACGGCGATCCGACGACGCCGCGGTCCGTCTATATCGGCGACGAACCGTACACGGTGATCGGTGTCATGCGCGCGGTACCGGAGATTCCGCAACTGTCGACCGCAGGCGTCATTCCCGTCAGCACGGCGATCGGCATGTACGGCGCTCCCTCCGCGGATTCTCCGGCGGAGATGATGGTGCACACGCAACTGGGCGCGGCGCAACTCATCTCACGTCAGGCACCGTATGCGTTGCGGCCGGACGCCCCCGACCGATTCGTCGTGGATGCGCCACCGGACTGGTCGAAAGCGACCGGCGGCGTGAAATCATCGATGTCCGGCCTGTTGCTGGGATTGGCGGCGATGGCGCTGCTCATCGGATGCGTGGGCATCGCGAACGCGACGTTGACATCGATCTACGAGCGTATCCCGGAGATCGGATTGCGCCGGGCGTTGGGCGCACGTCCCGCCCATATCGCCGCCCAGGTGCTGGGCGAGACCGCGGTGCTCGGCGGCATCGGCGGTCTGCTCGGCATGAATCTCGGTTTGGCGGCGGTACTCGTCGTATGCGTGGCGCAATCATGGACGGCCGTCATCGACCCGCTGCTGCTCGCATTGGGTCCCGCGCTCGGCATACTGACAGGCGTGCTCGCGGGTCTCTATCCCGCGTGGAAGGCGTCGCGCATCAGCCCGGTCGCCGCGTTGCAGCATCTGTGACGGACGACGTGGCGGACGGCATTCGGCCGCCACGCTGTCCGTCGTCTCCCGCCGCTCACGCCGCCGGGAAGACGACGGCGGGCTTGGCCTGGGTGCGGTTGGCGCGTTCGATGATGGCGGCCACGTCGGCGGGGGCGATGGCACCGGCCGCGTCATCGCGCGTTTCTGCCACGATGGCGGCGTAGTGGACGCCTTTCTCCAGTTCGCGGTCGATGCGGCGGCCGAATCGCAGTTCACGCGCCTCGTCGGCGGTGATGGCGACGACCGGCATCGCGCCGCGCGCCGCGTCGGCCATGCCGACGGCACGCGCGCGCAGCCAGTCGCCGCGCGCGTCGCCGGACAGTCCGGCGGGCGTATCGAGCACGCAACGGTTGCGCGTGACGGTCTCGCCGTCGCGGTTCGTGAACGTCTTCGGCTCGGCGTGCGCGGCGATCACCTGCATCGCAGCGGGCGCGGTTTCGCCGGTTCCGGTCGTATCATCGCCGATTCCGGCGTCCGTGACGGCCGGGAGGACGGTCACCTGCGCGAGACCGGAATGGTCGTCGGACAGCGCGAACCGGCCGACGCGCGTGCGGCGCAGGCGGGTGAGGTACCCGCCGACGCCGAGCGCCTCACCGAGGTCGCGGGCGAGCGCGCGAATGTACGTGCCGGACGAGCAGCTCACACGCACGTCCACGTCGATGACGGGGACGACGGCTTCCGTCTGTTCGACTTCGGAGCCGCCCTCGGGACCACCCTCAGTCGGCTGCGCCGACAGCTCCCGCCAGCGGGAGCGGGACGTGGAGTCAGTTTGCAGCGGGGAAGTGGGGTCGCTTGTGCTTGCGACGCCTTCGCGTGTGGCGAGCACGGCGAACTCGGCGATGTGGACGGGACGCGCCTTCAGGGCGACGTCCTTGCCGGCGCGCGCGAGATCGTAGGCGCGTTGACCGTCGATCTTGATCGCGGAGAACGTGTTCGGAATCTGTTCGATGTCGCCGGTGAACCGTTCGGCGATCGTCGATGCGATGACGGCGCGGAGACGGGCGGCGTTCGTGGCGTCGTCATCCGACGCGTCCGGACGACCACCCTCAGTCGGCTGCGCCGACAGCTCCCGCCAGCGGGAGCGCAGGGAGGCGGTGTCGGGCGGGATGATGTCGCCTTCGGCGTCGTCGGTGGTGGTGGCGAGGCCGAGGCGGATCGTCGCCTCATACGTCTTGTCGTGTTCGACGATGTACTGCAGGAGGCGCGTGGCGCGGCCGAACCCGATGACCAGCATGCCGGTGGCCATCGGGTCGAGCGTGCCGGCGTGCCCGACCTTCTTCGTGTGCAGCGCGGCGCGCACGGCCGCGACCGCGTCGAAGCTGGTCACGCCCTTCGGCTTGTCGACGATCAGCAGGCCGTCGGCGCATGTGGTGGTGGTCATCGGCATTCTGGGCACCTCCGCAGGTCTCGTTCCCTCAAAGAGAGGCGATCGTCGTCATTCGGCGTCGTTCGCGGTGACGTCGAAATCGTCCATGTCGTCGAAATCGTCGTCGGAATCCGCATCGTCGTCGAAGCCATCCGCCTCGGTGTCGGCGTCTTCCGGCTCGTCGTGCTTGTACGGGTCGGCGTCGCCCGCGTACTGGGCGGTGGCGCGCGCCTTGGCGAGCTCCTCGTCGCGCTTGCGCGCGATGGCGAGGATGTCCTCGATCTCGTGGGCCTCGCCCGGCACCTCGTCGAACACGAACTGGAGCTGCGGGGTGAGGCGCAGGCCGGCCTTGTGGCCGACGAGCTTGCGCAGATGGCCCTTCGCCTGGTCGAGGGCCTGCTGGGCGCGCTTGCGTTCGCCCGCCTCCTTGCCCTCGTGGCCGTACTGCGTCCAGTAGACCTTGGCGATCTGCAGATCGTTGGTCACGCGCACGTCGGTGATGGTGATGTTCGTCAGTCGCTTGTCATGCAGCTCGCGTTCGATGGAGGACGCGATGACGCGCTGGATCAGGGCCGCGATGCGCGCGGCGCGGGGATTCGTTCCTGCCATGAAAGTCCTTTCGATGATTCGCTCCCGCATCCGGGGAAGGGGAGCCCCATACAGTTTGCTCCCCCTGTCAGGGGGAGCTGTCGTCGTAGACGACTGAGGGGGTCACGCGGCCTCATCCGGTCGCGCCCTGCAACCCCCTCAGCCTCACTTCGTTCGGCAGCTCCCCCTGACAGGGGGAGCATGAAAACCGCCGCCTCCGCTTCCCGCGGAGGCGACCATTGTGCGCTACTTGCGCTCGACCTCGCGCATCTCGAAGGTCTCGATGATGTCGCCGAGCTCGATGTCGTTGAAGGTGCCAAGGTTGATGCCCGCCTCGTAGCCTTCCTTGACGGACTGCACGTCGTCCTTGAAACGACGCAGCGAGGAGATCTCCAGGTCGTTGACCGTGGCGACGCCGTTGCGCAGGATACGGCACTTCGTACCGCGCTTGACCTCGCCGTCCTGCACCATGACGCCGGCGATGTTGCCGAACTTGGAGGAGCGGAAGATTTCGCGGATCTCGGAGTGGGAGGTGACGACCTCCTCGTATTCCGGCTTGAGCATGCCCTTGAGGGCCGCCTCGATGTCCTCGATGGCGCGGTAGATGACCGAGTAGTACTTGATCTCCACGCCCTCGCGGTCGGCGAGGTCCTGCACCTGACGGTTCGGACGCACGTTGAAGCCGATGATGACGGCCTTGTCGACCGTGGCGAGGTTGACGTCGTTCTGGGTGATCGCGCCGACGCCGCGGTGGATGACCTGGATGCCGACCTCGTCGGACACCTCGATCTTCATCAGGGAGTCCTCGAGCGCCTCGACGGAGCCGGAGGAGTCGCCCTTGATGACGATGTTGAGCATGTCCACCTCGGACTTGGCGAACTGCTCCTTCAGGGACTCGAGGGAGACGATCTTGCGACGCTTCGCGAGCTGCGCGGCACGCTCGGTGGCCTGGCGCTTCTCGGCGATCTGACGCGCGGTGCGGTCGTCCGGGGCGACGAGGAACAGGTCGCCTGCGGTCGGCACGGAGGTCAGGCCCAGCACCTGGACCGGCGTGGACGGGGTGGCCTCCTTCATGTGCTTGCCGTTCTCGTCGAGCATGGCGCGCACGCGGCCGTACGAAGTGCCGGCCACGATCGCGTCGCCGATGTGCAGGGTGCCCTGCTGGACGAGCACGGTCGCCACGGCGCCGCGGCCCTTGTCGAGTCGCGCCTCGATGGTGGCGCCGCGGGCGTCCATATCCGGGTTGGCCCTGAGGTCGAGGTCCGCGTCGGCGGTGAGCAGCACCGCTTCGAGGAGCTTGTCGACGTTGATGTTCTGCTTGGCGGAGATGTCGACGAACATGGTGTCGCCGCCGTACTCCTCCGGCACGAGGCCGAACTCGGTGAGCTGGCCGCGCACCTTGTCCGGGTTCGCGCCCGGCTTGTCGATCTTGTTGACGGCCACGACGATCGGCACGTGGGCGGCCTTCGCGTGGTTGATGGCCTCGACGGTCTGCGGCATGACGCCGTCATCCGCGGCCACGACGATGATCGCCACGTCGGTGATCTCCGCACCGCGGGCACGCATGGCGGTGAACGCCTCGTGGCCCGGGGTGTCGAGGAACGTGATCTTGCGCTTCTCGCCGTCCAGCTCGACCGTCACCTGGTAGGCGCCGATGCGCTGGGTGATGCCGCCGGCCTCGCCCTCGATGACGTTGGTCTTGCGGATCGTGTCGAGCAGTCGGGTCTTACCGTGGTCGACATGGCCCATGACGGTGACGACCGGCGGACGCGGCTTCAGATCCTCGTCCTCCTGCAGCTCCTCCTCGTCCAGGTTGATGTCGAACTGCTGGAGCAGCTCCTTGTCCTCCTCCTCGGCGGAGACGATCTGGATGTTCCAGCCGATCTCCTCGCCCAGAATCTGGAACGTGGACTCGTCGAGCGACTGCGTGGCCGTGGCCATCTCGCCGAGATGGAACATCACGGTGACGAGGGCCGCCGGATTGACGTTGATCTTCTCCGCGAGGTCCGCGAGGGAAGCGCCCTGGCGCAGGCGGATGGTCTGACCGTTGCCGCGCGGGATGCGCACGCCGCCGATGGTCGGCGCTTTGATCTCCTCGTACTCCCTGCGCTTCTGCAGACGGTTCTTACGCGCCTTGGAGCTCTTGCCGCCCTGACGGCCGAACGCGCCGGCCGCGCCGCCGCGACCGCGACCGCCGCCGCGCGCGGGACCGTTGCTCGGACCGCCGTTGTTCTGGAAGCCGCCGGTGCCGGTGCCGGAGCGGAAGCCGCCGCGGGCGCCACCGCCCTGCGCACCGCCCTGACCCGGACGGTTGTGGCCCCACTGGCCCGGACGCGGAGCGCCGCCCTGCCCCGGACGACCGTTGCGGAAGCCGCCGCGGGCGCCGCCGCGACCACGACCGCCGCCGTTGCGGCTGTCGTTCACGGTCGGACGCGCCATCGGGTGCGGACGCGGGATGTCACCGGGCGTGGGCGTGTGCATGCCCTGCTTGCGGCTGAACGGATTGTTGCCCGGACGCGGGCCCGGGGTGTGCGGACGCTGGCCGGCCTGACCCTGCTGGCCGCCGTGCTCCTGGCCGGGACGCGGAGCGCCCTGCTGGCCGCCGCGCGGCTGGTTGTTGCGCGGGCCCGGAGTCGGGGCGCCGGTCGGACGGCCCTGGCCGCCGCGACGCTCGCCGCCCGGACGCGGGGCGCCGGAACGGTTCTGGCCGGGGCGCTCACCGCGGCGCTCGCCACGATGTTCGCCGCGCTCGCCGCGATGCTGACCGCGATCGCCGCGCTCGCCGCGGGAGCCGGCGCCGGCCTGCGCGCCGCCCTGGCCGGGACGATGCTGGCCCGGGTGCGGGGCGGACGGACGCGCGCCCGGAACCGGACGCTGCTCGTGCTCGGCCGCGGCCGAAGCCGGGGTCGGAGCCGCCGGACGCGGGCCCGGAGTCGGCGCGGAGGACGTGTGGGAGGTGTGGGACGCCGCCGGGCCCGGAGTCGGGGCCGGAGACGGATGATGCTGGCCGGGACGCGGCGCGGACGGGGCCGCCGGACGCGCGCCCTTCGCGCCGTGCGAGCCGGCGCCGTTCTGACGGTTGCCGCCCTGGCCACCGTTGCCGCCCTGCTTCGCGAAGGCGGACTTGAGCTTGCGAGCCACCGGGGGCTCGACCGTGGAGGAGGCGGACTTGACGAACTCCCCCATATCCTTCAGCTTCTCCAGCGCGGTCTTGCTGTCGATGCCGAGTTCCTTGGCAATTTCATAAACGCGTGGTTTCGCCACTACTTGTTCTCCTATCCGTGACCACGCGCCTGCGCGGTCAAAACTTGAAGACGACGAGCCTGTTCATCGTGCGACCATGATCGTGTAATCCTCGTTCTTTGGCCGGGCATGCTTACGCCCGGCATACCGCATCAAGCATACTCAAAGCGCTGGATGTGGGCACGCCGGGCGCAAGCCTTCCGGTTACTTCGCTTCCGGGGCCGATTCCGGGGCGGAGGCGGCGTCGCCGGACGCCGCACCGGCAGCCTCGGCGGCCTCAGCGGCCTTCTCCGCGGCGACCTTCTTCGCGTGGGCCTCGGACGACTCGATGCCGATCTTCCAACCGGTGAGCTTGGCGGCCAGACGCGCGTTCTGGCCCTCCTTGCCGATGGCGAGCGACAGCTGGTCGTCGTGGATGAACGCGATCGCGGTCTTGTTCTTCTCGCTGATCACCTGCACGCCGGTCGCGACGGCCGGGGACAGCGCGGAGGCCACGAACTTCGCCGGATCGTCGGAGTAGTCGACGATGTCGATCTTCTCCGGTCCGAGGTTCTCCATGACGGCGCGCACGCGGGCGCCGCCGGGGCCGATCAGCGCACCCTTCGGGTTCACGCCGTCCGTGTTCGCCTTGACGGCAATCTTCGTACGGGCGCCGGCCTCACGCGCGATCGCCATGATCGACACGGCGCCGGAGACGAGCTCCGGGACCTCGCGCTCGAACAGCTTGCGCACGAGCTCCGGGTGGGAACGAGAGACGATGATCTCCGGGCCCTTCACGCCGCGGCCCACGTTCACCACGTACACGCGCAGACGCTGGCCGTGACGGTAGCGCTCGCCCGGCACCTGCTCGCGGCGGGGCAGGATCGCCTCGACATCGCCGACGGCGATGTGCACGTTGGACGGGTCCTTCACGTCCTGCTGGACGATGCCGGTGATGAGCTTGCCCTTCTGACCGGAGAACGCGCCGAACACGCGCTCGTCCTCGGCGCGGCGGAACAGCTGGGTGATGACCTGGCGCGCGGTGGCGGCGGCGAGACGGCCGAAGTCGCGCGGGGTGTCGTCGTATTCCTCGCCGAGCGTCGGCGCCGGGTGCGGATCCTCCTCGGTGGGGGTGCCCGGAATCTCGTCGGCGGCCCACACGGTGAACGTGCCGGCGCGCTCGTCGAGTTCGACGCGCGCGTGCTTGGCCGGGTGCGAGGTCTTCATGTAGGCGAGGCGCAGCGCCTCGGCGAGGGCCGCGTCGAGCGCGGCCGGGTCGATTCCTTGCTCGGATGCGAGCTTGTGCATGCCTTGCAGGTCCAGTTCCATGTCGCAAGACCTCCCTTGAGTTCAGTTATATCGGCTCTTGGCCCATTTGGTCACAGTCGATGTTTACTCTACTGTTTTATGCAGACACTTCGGGATTCAGCCGTGGGCGCGCGGGGCACGGGCCCCGGCGCCGTCATCGCCCGTCTCGCCTCGCGCCGCAGGTCGCGCCCCCTATCGCATCCCACGTCATCGCGTCTCGTCTCGCGTCTCGCCGCATCCGTCGCCGTATGCGCGTTCGTCGCGCCGCTGGCGGGATGCGCCACGCCGCATCTCGAAGCGCGCAACACGGACGCGACGAAACTCGGCGCCTGCGAAAGCGCCTACCTGACCGCGCAGGCCGGCACCGGCGGCGACGCCGGCACGGCCGACGCGCAGCCGACGATGATGCGTTACCTCAACGGCCTCGCGGCGACGGACGCGTGGCTCACCGTCGCCTCCGTCTGCACGTCGCGGTTCGCCGAGGGCGCGTTGCGCTCGGCGCAGGTCGCCTACCGCACCGAGACGCTCGGCGCGGCGCTCGGCGTCGCCTCGCCCACGCCGCCGACCGTCGACTACGGCGACGTCGTGCGGCTCGACGCGGGAGCCGACGCGTTGGCGGCGATGTCGCTGGCGGAGGACCGCGCCGGTTTCGCGCTCGAGGTGCTGGCGGCGCGCGGCGTCGACGACGCCACGCTCGCCGCCTCCGACAACCACAAGACCGCCGCCCAGCGCCTGTTCACGCTGTCCGGTGCGAGCCGGGACCCACGTCAGAAGGTGTACGCCGTCGACGAGCTTCTCGCGCATCCCGACACGATCGAGGATTCCGCGGCCGGCGTGACAGCGCCGACGGTGGCCGTCGTCGAGATGGACTGCGCCCGCGCCTACCTCGACGCGATCGGCGGCGTCGACGATGCGGATTCGTCCGATATCGCCGCCGAATCCGATACGTCCAACAGCACCGCCACCTACGATTCGACGACTGGTTCCACGACGGATGATTCCGGATCGGCCGCCGGCTCCGGCTCCGCGGAATCCGGCTCGGGCACCGCCGATTCGAGCGGCACCGGTTCGTCCGACGCCTCGGGCACGGCCTCGTCCCCGTCGCGCAAGACGCTCGCCTGGCTGGCCCGCATGGCCGCCGCCCGCGCCTGGCGCGCGATGGAACTCGGCTACCCCTCCGCCGACTCCGCCCTCTTCCGCTGAGCAACGGCTCCTCGGCCCCCTCTACGGAACATCGCCTCCCTCTGACGAGGGAGGTGTCATCGCGAAGCGATGACGGAGGGAGAGAAGATGAGCGGCCGTAGGCCGCGGGAACATCGAATCGGCCTGCGGCCGATGCCGTATCTTCCGCGGCCTGCGGCCGCTGTCTCTCCCCCAGTCAGCCTTCGGCTGACAGCCCCCCTCGTCAGAGGGGGCCAGAGAACGGCCGCATACGAAAAGGGCTTCGGGAATCCCGAAGCCCTTGATATCGCGGATAAGGCGAGATTCGAACTCGCGGAGGGGTTCGCCCTCACACGCTTTCGAGGCGTGCTCCTTAGACCGCTCGGACACTTATCCAGTCGTCACGTAAAACGCAACCTGTTCATTATAAGCCTGTTCGTCCGACACGCAAATCACCGCGCGTCGCGACCCGCCGCTACAGCTCCTGCTCGTGGACGGAGGCGTTGACCCACTGGCTCTGCTGGACGTTGTACCCGGAGAAGATGCCGATGTCGAGCATGCAGTCGCGGTAGTCGCGGCCGTGGGCGATCGTGATGTAGTTGTCGTCGACCATGCGGTTGTGGGTCGGGTCGAGGCCGATCCACCGGCCGTTGTGGTAAATCTCCACCCACGCGTGCGTCGCGCCCTCGCCGCCCAGCAGGCCCGCGATGTAGCGCGCGATCAGCCCGCAATGGCGCGCCACCGAGAGCATCACGTGCGCGTAGTCCTGGCACACGCCCTTGCGCTGCTCCAGCGCCTGCTCGGCGGTCGTGCGGATCGTCGTGGATCCGGGCGTGTAGACGAATGCGCGGAACACCTCGTCCATGATCTCGCGCGCCTTGTCGATCGGCGAGGCGCTGTCCGGCAGGGCGGCGAGACGGTTGCGGCAGATCGCCGTCAGCGCCTCGACCGCCGGGCCGGGGATCGTCAGCGCTGAATCGAACCTGTAGAGCGGCTTGTAGATCTCCGGCTTGATGTGCTCGTTGTCGACGAACGCGATGCCGGTCACCTTGTAGTTGAACACGTCGTGCGGCTCGGGGATGTACCCGGTCTTCACGACCGAATCGAACGAGTCGATGGTGGTCTCCAACTCCACATCCGGTTCGATGTCGATCTCCACGTCCACGACCTGCTGGCGCGGGCCGGTGGCGGGGATGCACCGCAACTGGAACCGGTGGTCGGTGACGGGTGAGCTGAAGCTGAGCTTCATCTCATAATCAAACACCAGTTTTTTCATGCTTCAGGCTCCGGGAAAGTGGACGGCATAGGAACGACATACTGTCTTCCAACTTTACCAGTGTGACCCAGGTCACGGCCTGCGCGCGTCCATGTTCATCGAGCTCAGCGAGCTGCCGTCCTTGATGTCGCCGTGGATGGACCGACGGCCGAAGTCGCTGAGGAACTCCTGCAGACGGCCGTTGAGCTCCGGGTAGCCGCGCTGCGGCAGCTGGCCGAGCAGCCAGCTCACGCCCTCGGCGAAGCACTGCGGCAGCGGCATGCCGTCAAGCGCGTGCGCGTAGGTCTCCAGCTTGCGCAGCGGCGCCTCCATCTCCGCCATCGGCATGCCGAAGCGCGTGTACAGGTCGATGCGTTCGATGTACTTGCCGATGAAGATGAACGCCTTGAGCGTCATGTCCGCCGCCGAGTTCTCGATGCCGCCCCAGAAGGCGAGCATGTCGTCGGCCACGTCGCGCTGCGTGTAGATGTCCTCCGCGCTGGCGGAGCGTTCGGCCGCGTCGGTGATGTTCGTCATCGCGAGCTCCACGTACTGCAGCAGGCGCGAGCTCAATTCCGGGCGCAGGATGACCGCGTTGTTGAACGCGGCGACGATGGCGGAGCGCACCGAATCCGGGTTCGTGCCGTCGTAGAGGAACGAGTGGATGAACGTGTCGAAGTCCTCGAAGTCCTCCGGCAGGTCGAGCGCGCGGGCGAACGGGCGGAACGCGTCTGGGTTCTCATCCATCACGCGGTCGTAGAACGGGAAGAACTGGACGAGCGTGGTGAACGCGCGTTCGGTGTAGCGGCCCAGCCAGTACAGGTTGTCGGCCTTCGAGGCGGTGACAAGCTGGAGCGAATGCTTGCGCGCATGAGGCATGAGGCTCACCGATTCGATCTCGGCGCCGCGCGCGAAGTCCTTGCTGCCGTCGGACGGGGCGAGCACCCACGTGTCCTTGAAGCCGCCGCCCTGCGAGGAGTTGACGATCATCTGGCCAGGCACGGACGAGTAGCGGGTCAGGCCGGAATACCACACGTGCGTGTTCTGGCCGGTCACGACGAACGCGCGCAGGTCGCACTTGCGCGGGCTCCGCTCCCCCGTCGCCGGGTCGACCACGTCGATGTCGCGGAACTGGATAATCTCCTGCGCGATGAACCGGCGCGGGTCGGTCTTGATCTTGTCGGCCAGCTCCTCGCGCTTCGCCTTGTCAAGGTCGCGGCCGAAGACCACGCCGTAGCCTCCCGCCTCGGCCACGTCCTTGATGACGAGCTCGCCCATGCGGTCGAGGACCTCCTTGCGGTCCTTCTCGAACATCGGCATGTAGGTGGGCGCGTTGTGCAGGATCGGCTCCTCGTTGAGGTAGTACTTGATCATGCGCGGCACGAAGTAGTAGATGGCCTTGTCGTCGGCGGCACCGTTGCCCGGCGCGTTGACGATCGCCACGTTGCCGGCGCGGTAGGCGGACAGGAGTCCCGGCACGCCGATCACCGAATCCGGGTTGAACGCGAACGGGTCGAGGAAGTCGTCGGCGAGTCGGCGGTAGACGACGCCGACGCGATGGCGGTTGCCCGCGTAGTCGAGGAAGAACAGTTTGTTCTCGACGACTTCGAGGTCCTCGGGGAAGGCGAGCGTCGCGCCGGTCTTCTCCGCCAGATACGCGTGCTCGAAGAACGCGGAGTTGTAGCGTCCCGGCGTAAGCACCACGGCGATGCCCTCGGTGGAGACGAAGTCCATCGACTTGCGCAGCAGGCGCGGGTAGTCGCGGTTGTCGCGCACGTGAATCTCGCGGAACAGTCGCGGATTCGTGCGTCGTTCGATGTCGCGGGCGAACAGCGGGTAGCTGGCGCCGGACGGGATGCGCAGATTGTCCTCGAGCACCCACCAGCGGCCGTCCTCGCCCTGCACGAGATCCTCGCCGGCGATGTGCGCGAACACGCCGCCGGGAGGCGTCACGCCGTTGACCTGCGGGTAGTAGCCGGCGGACGTGTACACGAACTCCTCGGGCACGACGCCGTCGTGGATGATCCGCTTCTCCGAATAGATGTCCCTGAGGTAGGCGTTCAGCGCGTTGACGCGCTGCTTCAGGCCCGCCTCCAGCTCGTCGAACTCGTCGGATTCGATGACGCGCGGAATCGGGTCGTAGGGGAACAGACGGTCCTTGTACACGCCGTCCTTGTACACGCCGAACCGCACGCCGTTGCGGCTCAGTTCGCGGTTGATCTCCTCACGTCGCGCCACCAGTTCCGCCGCAAGCCTGCTCGCCGCCGATTCAATCATCGTGCCACTTTCCTTGTGATGGGTCTTGTCTTTCGTACCCGACTCACCGTAGGAAGACCCGGTTTCGGCAAACGCGCGCCAATGTTACGAACACGTCACCGCCGCATCGTCGCAATCATCACAATCGTCGCATCATCGCGTCACTGCATCGCCGCACCATCACCGCCGCATCGGCGCTGAACCGTATACTCGTTGGCTATGACACGACTGCGCATCGACCTGGCATACGACGGCGGCGGCTTCTACGGATGGGCCACGCAACCGGACATCCGCACCGTGCAGGGCACCATCGAGGCGGCGCTGCACAAGCTGCTGCGCGTGCCCGAACACGACCCGGACGAGCCGCTACGTCTCGTCGTCGCCGGACGCACCGACACGGGCGTCCACGCGAGTCATCAGGTCTGCCATCTCGACATCACGGAATCGACGCTGGAACGCGCCGTCGGGCACATGAAGGTGCCGGCGGTCACCGCGCTCGAGCATCGTCTGCAACGTCTCCTGCCGACGGACATCGCGATTCATCGCGTGTCCGTCGCGCCGGACGGCTTCGACGCGCGGTTCTCGGCGCTGGAACGCACGTACGTGTACCGGATCGCCGACCGCGAGAGCGAGGTGGACCCGCGTCTGCGCGGCTGCGTGCTGCACGTCGACGACACGCTCGATCTGGACACGATGAACCGGGCGGCGGCGATGACGCTCGGATTGCATGATTTCGGTTCGTTCGCGACGCCGAATCCGGGAGGCACGACGATTCGCGAGGTGAAGCGCGCCACGTGGACGCGCGTCCCGTCGCGCCCGCTGGTACCGGCGCGCGACGACGTCGCGACGCACGGTACCGGCGACGCGGCGGACGGCGGCACGGCGGACGGCGGCACGGCGAGTGACGGATACGGCGACGACGCGACGATCGGGTACGTGACGCCGACGCTGGAGTCGGGACTGGTGTGCTTCACGATCGTCGCGGACGCGTTCGCGCGCAACATGGTGCGATCGCTCGTCAACGCATGCGTCGCGGTGGGCATCGGCAAACGCGATCTGGACTGGTTCGCCGGCAAAATGGCCGTGCCGAAGCGCGAGGGATCGACGGGACCGATCGCGCCGCAGGGACTCACGCTGGAACACGTCGCCTACCCGCCCGACGACGAACTCGCCTCCCGCGCCGAAGCGATCCGCGCCGTCCGCACGTTGCCGTAACGCTTCCCCGCGACTCACTTCCCCACTTCCCCACAACCCACCTTTTCACAACCCACCATCCCATCACTCACCTCCCCATAGCGCCATCTCTCCCATGGTGCGGCAACACACTTTCTCCACAACGGCGGAATTCCGCCATTTTCGTCTACCGCACCATGGGTGTTTTACCGCACCATGGGAGGTTGAGTGGGTGATGAGTGGGGTGGATAGGTGGGATAGGTGGGATGGAAGAGGAGGAAGGGGAATTGGGTGGGTATGCGAAAGGGGTCGGGAACCCTGGTGGATTCCCGACCCCTTGTATCGCGAGTCAGCTGACGCTAACGGCTCACTCGGCCTGCTCGGCCGGAGCCTCAACCGGAGCCTCGGCAGCCGGAGCCTCGGTCTCGGCGGACTTGGCGGCGGCTTCGGCTTCCTTCACGACGGCCTGCTTCTTGCTCACCGGCTCGGTGACGAGCTCGATGATGGCGGCGGGCGCGTTGTCGCCCTTGCGCGGGGCGATCTTCACGATGCGGGTGTAGCCACCCTCACGCTGCTCCATCTGCTCGGCGATCTGGGTGAACAGCACGTGCACGACGGACTTGTTGCGGATGACGCGCATCACGCGACGGCGGGAGTGCAGATCACCGCGCTTGGCGAAGGTGATCAGGCGCTCGGCCAGCGGACGAAGGCGCTTGGCCTTCGGCAGCGTGGTGACGATGCGGCCGTTCTGGAACAGGCTGGTGGCCATGTTCGCGAGCATCAGGCGCTCGTGCGCCGGGCTGGAGGCCAGACGCGGGCCCTTCTTGGGTGTGGGCATAGTAACTCCTTATGTCAGGCCGGTTCAGGTGGGCAGTGGCCCGAACATCCGAACCGGTCGGACGGTTGGTCGAATGCGGCTAACGGGTTCTCACTCGTCTTCAGGCGAGAAGAAGGTGCCGCCTTCGAGATTGTTGGCATCGAAGCCACCCAGCGGGGAGGCCTTGAGGGACATGCCCAGAGACTGGAGCTTCTCCTTGACCTCGTCGATGGACTTCATGCCGAAATTGCGGATATCGAGCAGATCCTGCTCAGTGTGGGAGACCAGCTCGCCGATGGTGTGGATACCCTCGCGCTTCAGGCAGTTGTAGCTGCGCTGGGTGAGGTTGAGATCCTCGATCGGCACGGCGAGTTCGGGGTTGGACTCCTCCGCCACCGGGGCGGGGCCGACCTCGACGCCTTCGGCCTGGGTGTTGAGCTCACGGCACAGGCCGAACAGCTCCACCAGGGTGGAACCGGCGGAAGCCACCGCGTCGCGCGGGGAGATGGCCGGCTTGGTCTCCACGTCCAGGATGAGCTTATCGAAGTCCGTGCGCTGTTCCACACGGGTCGCCTCGACCTTGTAGCTCACCTTGAGCACCGGGGAGTAGATGGAATCGACCGGGATGCGACCGATTTCGTCATTGTCCTGCTTGTTCATCGCAGCCGGCACGTAGCCACGGCCACGCTCGACGGTGAACTCGATCTCGAGCTCGCCGTCCTCCGCGAGGGTGGCGATGTGCATGGTCGGGTTCGCGATGGTCACGCCCGCTGGCGGGGTGATGTCACCGGCGGTGACCTCGCCCTTGCCGCTCTTGCGCAGGTACATCACGACGGGCTCGTCATACTCGCTGGTGAGCACGATGCCCTTGATGTTGAGCAGGATCTCAGTCACGTCCTCCTGGACGCCCGGCAGCGTGGTGAACTCATGCAGGGCACCGGAGATACGCACCGAAGTCACAGCGGCTCCCGGAATCGAGCTCAGCAGGGTGCGGCGCAGCGAGTTGCCAAGCGTGTAGCCGAAGCCCGGTTCGAGCGGCTCGATGGTGAAGCGGGAGCGCTGGGGGTTCAGCGATTCCTCGGTAAGAGTCGGACGCTGTGCAATAAGCACTGTGGTATCCTTTCAGCTTTTGGCCGGTGGTGCACTCACCGGGCCAACAGCGGGTTGGATGAATATTGTCTAGTAGTGCTCAGACGCGACGACGCTTCGGAGGACGAACGCCGTTGTGCGCTTGCGGGGTGACGTCGGTGATGGAACCGACCTCGAGACCAGCGGACTGCAGGGAACGGATGGCGGTCTCACGACCGGAACCCGGGCCCTTCACGAACACATCGACCTTCTTGACGCCGTGCTCCATCGCCTTGCGGGCGGCGGACTCGGCGGCCATGCCGGCAGCGTACGGCGTGGACTTACGGGAGCCCTTGAAGCCGACGTCGCCACCGGACGCCCAGGACACAACCGCGCCGGACGGATCGGTGATCGAGATGATCGTGTTGTTGAAAGTGGACTTGATGTGAGCCTGGCCCACCGGGATCGACTTGCGATCGCGGCGACGAGCGGGCTTACGAGCGGCTTGCTTAGGCGCTGCCATTGACCCTCGTTTCCTAGTAACGAACTTGTTTGCTTGGGGTTGCGGCTCGGGCGATGGGTGTCACCCCGTGGCCCGTGCCAATGCCACCTATTACTTGGTGGCCTTCTTCTTTCCGGCGACCGTGCGCTTCGGGCCCTTGCGGGTGCGGGCGTTGGTCTTGGTGCGCTGGCCGCGCACAGGAAGTCCCCTGCGGTGACGCTGGCCCTGGTAGCAGTTGATCTGAATCTTGCGACGGATGTCCGCGTCGATTTCACGGCGCAGATCGCCCTCGATCTTGTAGTTGGCCTCGAGGTAGTCACGCAGCGTGATCAGCTGCTCGTCGGTGAGATCCTTGACGCGGATGTCCGGGTTGATACCGGTCGCGGCAAGCGTTTCCTTCGCACGAGTGCGGCCCACACCGAAGATGTAGGTGAGGGCGATCTCGATGCGCTTCTCATTGGGGATGTCGACTCCGGCAAGACGTGCCATTGCGATTCCTTCTGGTTGACGTAGGTCTTGCACCCACTCGTCCGGCTGTCCGGCACGGGCCTACGTACCCGTGGTTCAGTGTCGTTCCCTTGCGGGAAGCACTGTGAGTGAGCGCCTGATTTTCAATTGTGCCGCTGGAGAATCTGCTCTCAGCCCTGACGCTGCTTGTGGCGGGGGTTGGTGCAGATCACCATGACGCGGCCGTGACGACGGATCACGCGGCAGTTCTCGCAGATCCTCTTCACACTAGGGCTGACCTTCATGGTTATCCTTTGCTTGTACCTTACTTGTAACGGTACGTAATGCGACCGCGGTTGAGATCGTACGGGCTCATCTCGAGCACGACGCGGTCCTGCGGGAGGATGCGGATGTAGTTCTTCCGCATCTTGCCGGAGATGGTGGCCAGCACGATGTGCTTGTTTTCGAGTTCAACGCGGAACATCGCGTTGGGCAGCGCTTCGACCACCCGACCTTCGACTTCAATCACACCGTCTTTTGCCATGAGCTCCCGGCTTCCGTTTCGTTGGTTGCATTACATTGACGTATCCGAAGACACACCAATCTACTAGGATAGCGAAGAGCCGGACGAAATCGACACTCGGCGTGTCATTTCGTCCGGCTCTTCGGTCGTGTGGTATACGTGCGCTATGCCGCTACGCTCAGCGGGCGTCGAGCGCGGCGACGATGTTCTTCTGGATCTCGTCGATCTCGCCGACGCCGTCGATGGCGACCAGCTGGCCACGGGACTTGTAGGTGTCCAGCAGCGGGGCGGTCTCCTTCGCGTAGGTGGCGAGGCGCTTGGCGATGGCCTCCGGGTTGTCGTCAGTGCGGCCCTGCTCCTCGGCGCGCTTGGCGATGCGCTGCATCAGCACGTCGTGGTCGGCGTCGAGCGCGACCACCGCGTCGAGCGGAGTGCCGAGCTCGGCGAGGATGGCGTCGAGCGCCTCGACCTGGGAGGCGTTGCGCGGGTAGCCGTCGAGGATCCAGCCGTTCTTGGCGTCGTCCTGGGCGAGGCGGTCCTTGACGATCGAGTTGGTCAGCTCGTCCGGCACGAGTTCGCCCTTGTCGGTGTACTCGATGACCTTGAGGCCCAGCTCGGTCTTGCCCTTGATGTTGGCGCGGAAGATGTCGCCGGTGGAGATGGCGGGGATGCCGTAGTGCTCGGCGAGCAGCGCGGCCTGGGTGCCCTTGCCGACGCCCTGCGGGCCCATGATGAGAAGACGCATGTCGTTGCTCCTTGTCTTGTTGGCTCAGTTTTCCTTGTGGTCGATGTCCTCGAGCAGGAATCCGGCGTACTGGAACTGCTCGGTCTGGGCCTTGGCCTGGCGCAGGGTGTCGAGGCCGACGCCCGCGATGATCAGGATCGTCGTGCCGCCGAACGGCAGCTGCGTGTTGAGGCCGAGGGCCATGATGAGGACGGTCGGGATGAGCGCGACGAACAGCAGATAGACGGCACCCACCGTGTTGAGTCGGTTCATCACGTAGCTCAGGTAGCGGCTGGTCGCGTTGCCGGCGCGGATGCCGGGGATGAAGCCGCCGTACTGCTTCATGTTGTCGGCGGTCTCGTCCGGGTTGAACGTGATCTCCGTGTAGAAGAAGCAGAAGAACACAATCATCAGCGCGTACAGCGCGATGTACCACACGCTGGTGGTGTTCGCCAGGTTGGCGTTGATCCACTTGACCCAGCTCTGGTCGGTCTTGCCGAACTGCGCGATGAGCGTCGGGATGGCGAGGATCGAGGAGGCGAAGATCGGCGGGATGACGCCGGACATGTTGATCTTGAGCGGCAGGTAGGTGGAGGAGCCGCCGTACATCTTGCGGCCGATCATGCGGCGCGTGTACTGCACGGGGATGCGGCGCTGGCACAGCTCGACGAAGTCGACGAAGATGAGGATGACGACGAGGACGGACACGACGATGCCGAACTTGGTCCAGTCGCCGTCGGTGCCGTTGGTGCCCCAGCCGATCTCCCACAGCTGCGGCAGGAAGCCGGAGCAGATGGACATGAAGATGAGGACAGACATGCCCTGGCCGATGCCCTTGTCGGTGATGAGCTCGGCCATCCACATGATCAGGCCGGTGCCGCCGGTCATGATGAGGACCATCACCACGAGGTTCCACACCGAACCGTCGGGGATGACCTGGGAGCAGGCGTAGTTGAACAGCGCGCCGGAGCGGGCGGTGACGAGGATCGTGGTGGACTGCAGCACGGCCAGACCGATGGTGAGGTATCGGGTGTACTGCGTCAGCTTCGCCTCGCCGGACTGGCCCTCCTTGTGCAGGGCCTCGAAGCGCGGGATGACGACGCGCAGCAGCTGCACGACGATGGACGCGGTGATGTACGGCATGACGCCCAGCGCGAAGATCGACAGCTGCAGCATGGCGCCGCCGGAGAACAGGTTCACCAGTCCGATGAAGTTCTCCTGGCTGCCCTGCAGGGGCGCCACGCACTTCTGCACGACGGTGTAGTCCACGCCCGGGGTCGGGATGAACGAACCGATGCGGTAGATGATGATGATGAACAGGACGAAGAGGATCTTCTTCCTCAGCTCCTTCGTCTTCAGGGCCTGAATTAACGTCCTCACCTGAAATCCTCCCATGCGCCCAAGGCGCTACAGCTATGCTCATGTGTTCGTGTTTTGAACGCTAACGCACGAGCATATCGTATCGTGCCTACTTAGCGCTAACAATGCGTCGGAATCGCGGGGAAAAACACGGGGAAAATCACGGGCCCCGACGCGGGTAGAAGTCGTCGGAAACGACATGACCCCCTCGCTCACGAGGGGCGAGAGGGTCATGTTCGTGAAGTTATCTCACCGAAGTGAGTGATCCGCGAAGGCGAATCAGGCTTCGATGCTGCCGCCGGCGGCCTCGATCTTGGCCTTGGCGGAGGCGGAGGCCTTCACGCCCTTGAGCGTGAACGCGACGGAGACGTCACCGTCGCCCAGGACCTTCACCGGAGCGTTGCCGCGAACGGCGCCCTTGGCGACCAGGTTCTCGACGGACACCTCGCCGCCCTCCGGGAAGAGCTCGACGAGACGCGCGATGTTGACGACCTGGTACTCGACCTTGAACGGGTTCTTGAAGCCACGGAGCTTCGGCAGGCGCATGTACAGCGGGAGCTGGCCACCTTCGAAGCCAGGACGCACGTTGGTGCGCTTGGTCTGGCCCTTGGCGCCACGGCCCGCGGTCTTGCCCTTGGAGCCCTCACCGCGGCCGACGCGGGTCTTCGCCTTGTTGGCGCCCGGAGCCGGCTTCAGGTCGTGCATCTGCAGGATTTCGTTGTCTGCCATAATCAGTCGACCTCCTCGACGGTGACCAGGTGGCGAACGACGTTCACCAGACCGCGGTTGGCCGGGATGTCCGGACGGACAACGGTCTTGCCGATCTTGTTCAGACCCAGGGTCTTCGCGGCGGCGCGCTGCTTCGGCGTGCGGTTCACGAGACCGTGGTGGAGCGTGATCTTCAGGTTAGCCATCTATCACTCACCATCCTTCGCTTCGGCGGCCTTGGCGGCCTGAGCCTCTTCACGGGCCTTGCGGGCCTCGGCGATGCCGGCGGCGCGGGCGCGCAGCAGGGCATCGGGGGCGACCTCGTTCAGGGCGAGACCACGACGGGCGGCGATCTCCTCCGGCTCCTCAAGCTGCTTGAGGGCGGCGACGGTCGCGCGGACCATGTTGATCGCGGTCGGGGAGCCCATGGACTTGGTCAGCACGTCGGTGATGCCGGCGCACTCCATGACGGCGCGCACCGGGCCACCGGCGATAACGCCGGTACCGGGGGCGGCCGGACGCAGCAGGACGGTGCCCGCGGCGTCGTGACCGATCACCGGGTGGGTGACGGTGCCGCGGACGCGCGGCACGGTGAACATGTGCTTCTTGGCGTCCAGCTGGCCCTTGGCGATGGCCGCCGGGACCTCACGGGACTTGCCGTAGCCGACACCCACGGTGCCGTTGCCGTCGCCGACCACCACGAGGGCGGCGAAGCTGAACGTACGGCCACCCTTGTGGGTCTTGGACACGCGGTTGATGGTCACGACGCGATCGAGGAGCTCATCGCCCTTGTTCTCTTCGCGACGGTTGCGACGCTCACCGCGACGGCCTTCGCCGCGACGACCGCCACGGCGGCCGCCACGACGCTCGTCGTTGGCGTTGGCGTTGTTCTCGTCAGCCGGGGCAGCCTGAGTGTTCTGAGTTTCTTCAGCCACTTGGGTTTCCTTCATTTCTTCGCTCACAGTGCCAGACCTCCCTCACGGGCGCCATCGGCGACGGCGGCGACACGGCCGGTGTACTTGTGACCACCACGGTCGAAGACGACGGACTCGATGCCGGCGGCCTTGGCCTTCTCGGCGATGAGCTCGCCGACCTTCTTGGCGGCCTCGACCTTGGTGCCTTCGAAGCCGGCGAAGTCAGCGGTCAGGGTGGAGGCGGAGACCAGGGTGATGCCCTTGGTATCGTCCACGACCTGGGCGACCATGTGGCGGTTGGAACGGGTGACCACCAGGCGCGGACGCTCGGCGGTGCCGGAGATACGCTTGCGGATGCGGGCGTGACGACGCTTGAGCGCGGCCTTCTTGCCCTTGCCGAAAATAGTGACGCTCATATCACTTACCAGCCTTTCCAGCCTTGCGCAGAATATGCTCGCCGGCATACTTGATGCCCTTGCCCTTGTAGGGTTCCGGAGCGCGCAGCTTGCGGATGTTGGCGGCCACCTGACCGACCATCTGCTTGTCGGTGCCCTCGACGACGACGTGCGTCGCGTCGGTCACCTTGAGCGTGATGCCTTCCGGCGGGTTGACGGTGATCGTGTGGGAGTAGCCGAGGAAGAACTCGATGCCCTTGCCCTTGGCGACGGCGCGGTAACCGGTGCCGACGATCTCCAGGGTCTTGGAGTAGCCGTCGTGCACGCCCTTGACCATGCCGGCCATGATGGAGCGGGCCAGACCGTGCTTGGCACGGGTCGGACGCAGGTCGTCGGCCGGGGTGACGATGATCTCGTTGCCCTCGACGGCCGCGGTGATGCCTTCCGGCAGGACGTAGGAGTCGGTGCCCTTCGCGCCCTTGGCCTCGAAGTTCTGACCGTCGATCTTGACCTCAACGCCAGCGGGAATGGCGATGGGGAGCTTACCAATATGCGATGCCATGTGTCAGCTCTCCTTTCTCACCACACGTAGGCGACGATCTCGCCACCGATGCCTCGATCGAGGCATTCCTTCTGGGTCAGCAGTCCCGACGAAGTCGAGATGATCGCGATGCCGAGGCCACCGAGCGGCATCGGCAGGGAGTCGGACTTCGCGTAGCGACGCAGGCCCGGCTTGGAGATGCGCTTGATGCCCTGGATGGAACGCTCGCCGTTCGGACCGTACTTGAGGGTGACCTCAAGGGTCTGACCGACCTTGGCTTCCTTGGCGGTGTAGTCCTTGATGAAGCCTTCGCGCTTCAGGATCTCCGCGATGTTCTTCTTGAACTTGGAGTACGGCATATCCACGGTCTCGTGCTTCGCCGCGCTCGCGTTACGCAGACGCGTGAGCATGTCTGCGATCGGATCTGTCATTGTCATGTGGGCTTATGCCCTTTCTCGCCGTGGTTTCCGCCGCCGGCTCCCCTGGGGCTCCAGGAGAGCTAGGGCCGCGGACCTTCAGCGTCGATGTTTACCAACTGGACTTCGTAACGCCGGGCAGCTCGCCGCGGTGGGCCTTCTCGCGAAGGCAGATGCGGCACAGGCCGAACTTGCGGTACACGGAATGGGGACGACCGCAGACCTGGCAACGCGTGTAGGCGCGCACCTTGAACTTCGGCTTGCCGGCCGCCTTGTTCTTAAGAGCGGTTTTTGCCATATCAGTTCTCCTTGAAGGGGAAGCCGAGGTGCTTGAGCAGCGCGTAGGCTTCCTTGTCGTCCTTGGTGCTGGTCACCACGGTGATGTCCATGCCACGCTGGTGGTCGATGGAATCCGGATCGATCTCGTGGAACATGGACTGCTCGGTGAGACCGAAGTTGTAGTTGCCCTGGCCGTCGAACTGGTGGCCGTTGATGCCACGGAAGTCGCGGATGCGCGGCAGAGCCATCGTCAGCAGACGATCGAGGAACTCCCACATGCGGTCGCCACGCAGGGTGACGTACGCGCCGATGGCCTGGCCCTCACGCAGGTGGAACTGCGCGACGGACTTCTTGGCCTTGGTGATCTTCGGCTTCTGGCCGGTGATCAGGGTGAGGTCCTTGACGGCGCCCTCGATGAGCTTGGAGTCGCGAGCGGCGGCACCGACACCCATGGAGACGACGACCTTCTGGATGCGAGCGACCTGCATCGGGTTGGAGTACTTGAACTCCTTCTCGAGCTCCGGGATGATCTGCTCGTTGTACTGCACCTTCAAGCGCGGGGTGGCCGGCGCTTCGACGGTAGTGGTGTCGGTCATGCCAGCTCCTTTCCGGACTTCTTGGCGACGCGCACGCGCACGGTCTTCACCTTGCCGTCACGCGCCTCTTCCTTCACGATGACGCCCACGCGGGTCGGCTTGCCGGTCTCCGGGTCGATGACCATCACGTTGGAGCGATGGATCGGCGCCTCGACGGAGACGATGCCGGCCTGCTGGCCCTGCTGGGTGGCGCGGACGTGCTTCTTGACGATCTGAACGCCCTCGACGATCAGACGGTCGTTCGGCAGCACGCGAAGGACCTTGCCCTCCTTGCCGCGATCCTTGCCGCGGATGACCTTCACCTGGTCGCCGCTCTTGATCTTGGCTACCATGTCAGATCACCTCCGGGGCGAGGGACACGATGCGCATGAACTTCTTGTCGCGAAGCTCACGGGCGATCGGTCCGAAGATACGAGTGCCCTTCGGTTCACGGCCGGAGCCGAGAATCACCGCGGCGTTCTCGTCGAACTTGATGTAGGAGCCGTCGACACGACGGTGCTCCTTGACGGTACGGACGACGACGGCCTTGACCACGTCACCCTTCTTGACCGATCCGCCAGGGATCGCGTCCTTGACCGAGGCGACGATGACGTCGCCCAGGCCGGCATAGCGTCGCTTCGAGCCACCGAGCACGCGGATGGCAAGGATTTCCTTGGCACCCGTGTTGTCGGCGACATGAAGCCGCGTTTCCTGCTGAATCATTGATTCTCCTTAGCCGAGCTGGTTCTCCCCGCACACCGGGCGCGGCGGATAGACGCACAGAACATCTATCTAACCGCGCCCGGTGGACGGCGAGCCTTGCCGAACTTATTTTTTTACTTGGCGCGCTCGATGATCGACTCGAGACGCCAACGCTTGGTCTTGCTCAGAGGACGAGTCTCCATGATACTCACGAGGTCGCCAATGTGCGCCTCGTTGTGTTCGTCATGGGCCTTGACCTTCTTGGTGGTGCGGACGACCTTGCCGTACAGCGGGTGGGTCTTGCGGTTCTCGAGCTCCACGGTGATCGTCTTGTCCATCTTATCGGACACGACGTAACCGCGGCGAACCTTGCGGAAGTTGCGCTCCTGCTGCTCTTCAGCCATGATCACTGCTCCTTAGCTTCGTCGGCCGGCTCGGAGGTGATGCCAAGCTCGCGTTCGCGCAGCACGGTGTACATGCGGGCGATGTCGTGCTTGACGGCCTTGAGGCGGGCCGTGTTCTCGAGCTGACCGGTGGCGGACTGGAAGCGCAGGTTGAACAGCTCTTCCTTGGACTTCTTCAGGAAGCCCTCGATCTCCGCGTTGGTCTTCTCGTTGAGATTCTTGATGGAGTATTCTTCGGTTCCGACTGCCATATCAGATGTCACCGCCTTCACGAGCAATCACACGGCACTTCATGGGGAGCTTGTCGATGGCACGACGCAGGGCTTCCTTGGCGACGTCCTCGGAGACACCACCGATCTCGAACATCACGCGACCAGGGTGGATGTTGGCGATCCAGAACTCCGGAGTACCCTTACCGGAACCCATTCGGGCGCCGAGCGGGTGCTTGGTCAGCGGACGATCCGGGAAGATCGTGATCCACACGCGGCCACCACGCTTGATGTAGCGGGTCATGGCGATACGCGCGGCCTCGATCTGGCGGTTGGTCACGTAAGCCGGGGCCAGCGCCTGGATGCCGTAATCACCGAAGTTGATCTCGTTGCCGCCCTTGGACATGCCGGAGCGGACGGGACGGTGCTGCTTGCGGTACTTGGTCCTCTTTGGGATAAGCATTCTTGCTCACTCCTTCGTTTCCGTGGCAGCGGGGGCCGCGGCGGCCTCGGCCTTGGGGGCCTCGGCGTTGCGAGCGGCACCGGCGTTGCGGTTGCCACGGCGCGGACGGCGATCGCCGCGACGGCCGGGACGGTTGTTCTGCTGGGCCTGCTGCTCTTCGAACTCACGTTCGGTCATGTCGCCCTTGTAGATCCAGACCTTGACGCCGATGCGGCCGTAGGTCGTCTTGGCCTCGAAGAAGCCGTAGTCGATCAGGGCGCGGAGGGTCTGCAGCGGGACGCGACCCTCGCGGTAGAACTCGGAACGGCTCATTTCGGCACCGCCGAGACGGCCGGAGAGCTTGATGCGGATACCCTTGGCACCGGCGCGCATGGCGTCCTGCTGGGCCTTGCGCATCGCGCGGCGGAAGGTGACGCGGTTGGTCAGCTGCTCCGCGATGCCCTGAGCGACGAGCTGGGCGTCCAGCGCGGCGTTCTTGACCTCGAAGATGTTGAGCTGGACCTGCTTGCCGGTCAGCTTCTCGAGCTTGGCGCGGACCTTCTCGGCCTCGGCGCCGCGGCGGCCGATCACGATGCCCGGACGGGCGGTGTGGATGTCGACGCGGACGCGGTCACGGGTGCGCTCGATGACGATCTTGCTCACGCCGGCGCGCTCGAGGTCCTTGTTCATCTCCTTGCGGATCTTGTCATCCTCAAGGACGAAGTCGCTGTAGCGCTCGCCGGCCTTGTTGGAATCGGAGAACCACTTGGAGCGGTGGTTTTCAGTGACGCCCAGGCGGTAGCCAAAGGGATTGATCTTCTGACCCATCTTTAGCGGTTTCCTTCCTTGTTGGCGACGACGACCGTGATGTGGGAGGTGCGCTTGTTGATACGAGCGGCACGGCCCTGGGCACGAGCGCGGAAACGCTTGAGCGTCACGCCCTCGTCCACGTAGGTCGCCTTGACGACCAGGTCGTTCTCACGGAACGGCTCGCCGGCCTTGTCGGCCTTGACGCGCGCGTTGGCGATGGCGCTCTCGAGGACCTTGCGAACCGGGATGGACGCGTCCTGCGGAGCGAACTTGAGGATGGTGAGGGCTTCGGTCGCCTGCTTGCCTCGGATGAGGTCGACCATGCGGCGAGCCTTGCGCGGCGTCACGCGGACGTGACGGGCGATTGCTTTAGCTTCCATAAGTCATTCTCTCCTTTAGCGGCGGGCCTTCTTGTCGTCCTTCACGTGACCCTTGAAGGTCTTCGTGGGGGCGAACTCACCCAGCTTGTGGCCGACCATGGCCTCGGTGACGAACACCGGGACGTGCTTGCGACCATCGTGGACAGCGAACGTGTGTCCGATGAAATCGGGGGTGATCATCGAACGGCGGGACCACGTCTTGATGACGTTCTTGGTGCCCTTCTCGTTCTGCTCGTCGACCTTCTTCTGCAAGTGGGCGTCGACGAAGGGGCCCTTCTTGATGCTACGAGTCATCGCTTCGAATCTTCCTTACTTGCGGTTCTTGCCGGACGGACGGCGACGGACAATCATCTTGTTCGAAGCCTTCTTCGGACGACGGGTACGAACCTCGCCCTTGCCCCACGGGGAGACCGGCGGCTTGCCGCCGCGGGTACGACCGCCGTGCGGGTGGTCGACCGGGTTCATGGACTCACCACGGGTGATCGGGCGCTTGCCCATCCAACGGGCGCGGCCGGCCTTGCCGAGCTGGACGTTCGCGTGGTCCTCGTTGCCGACCTCGCCGACGGTCGCACGGCAGCGGGCGTCGACGTTGCGGATCTCGCCGGACGGCATACGCAGCTGGGCGTAGGCACCGTCCTTCGCCACGAGCTGGACCGAGGTGCCGGCGGAACGGGCGATCTTGGCGCCGCCGAGCGGCTTGAGCTCGATGGCGTGGATGACCGTACCGGTCGGGATGTTCTTCAGCGGCAGGTTGTTGCCCGGCTTGATGTCGGCCTGGGCGCCGGTCTCGATGACGTCACCCTGCTTGATGCCCTTCGGCGCGATGATGTAGCGCTTCTCGCCGTCGGCGTAGTGCAGGAGGGCGATGCGGGCGGAGCGGTTCGGGTCGTACTCGATGTGAGCGACCTTGGCCGGCACGCCGTCCTTGTCCCAGCGACGGAAGTCGATGAGACGGTACTGGCGCTTGTGGCCGCCGCCACGGTGGCGGGACGTGATACGGCCGTAGGAGTTACGACCGCCGGTCTTGGAGAGCGGACGAACGAGCGACTTCTCAGGCGTGGAACGCGTGATCTCGGAGAAGTCCGAGACGGAGGCGTTGCGGCGGCCGGCGCTCGTCGGCTTGTAAACGCGGATAGCCATAATGTAGTTCTTCCTTTAACTTTTCTCGGCTAACCTTCAGTTACCGAAGATGTCGATGGTCTGGCCCTCGGCGACGGACACGATCGCGCGCTTCTGGGAAACGCGGCGACCGAAGCCGGTGCGGGTGCGAGTGCGCTTGCCCTCACGGTTGAGGGTGTTGACCTTCGTCACCTTGACATTGAAGATCTGTTCGATAGCCTGCTTGATCTGCACCTTGTTCGCGTTCGGGGCCACCACGAAGGTGTACTGGCCACGATCGGAGGCGGCGTAGCTCTTCTCGGACACGACGGGCTTGATGATGATGTCGTGAGCCGGCTTGTGAATAGCGACCATGGAAATCAGGCCTCCTTCTTGGTCTTCGCCGCCACGAAGGCCTCGAGGGCCTCCTTGGTGAAGACGACGTACTGCGCGGTCACCACGTCGTACGTGTTGAGCTGATCGACGAAGATCGGGTGGACATACGGAAGGTTGCGCACGGAGAGCCACTCGTTGACCTGGTCACGGGTCAGCGCGATGGTGGCGAACTTCTCACCGATGACCGGGTTCAGGGCGGCGATGGCGGCCTTGGTGGACGGCTTCTCGGAGACGCCGAAGTCGACGACGGCCACGCGACCGGCGTTGGCGCGGTCGGAGAGCACGTACTTGAGGGCGGCGGCCTTCATCTTCTTGGGGGTGCGCTGGGAGTAGTCACGCGGCTGCGGGCCGAACACGACGCCGCCGTGGTACCACTGCGGGGCGCGGATGGAGCCCTGGCGGGCACGACCGGTGCCCTTCTGCTTCCACGGCTTCTTACCGCCGCCGGAGACGTTGGCGCGGGTCTTGGTCGCGTGGGTGCCGGCACGACGGGCGGCGAGCTGCGCGATGACGACCTGGTGGATCAGCGGGATGCGGGACTGGACCTCTTCGGCGGAGAAGCCGAAGAGCTCGGCCGGGGCCTCGACGGTGCCGGCGGCCTGGCCCTGCGGGTCGGTGACGTTCAGAGTAACGTTAGCCATGGCTTATCAGGCTCCCTTCACGGCGGAGCGAACGAGAACGATGCCGCCCTTCGGGCCCGGGATGGCGCCCTTGATGGCGAGGATGCCGTTCTCGACATCCGCGGAGACGACGGTCAGGTTCTGCACGGTGGAGGTCACATGACCCATGCGGCCAGCCATGCGCTTGCCCTTGAGAATGCGGCTCGGAGTCGCGCACGCGCCGACGGAACCGGGGCGACGCTCGTTCTTGTGGGAGCCGTGGGTACGGCGGTAGGACTTGAAGCCCCAACGCTTGATGGTGCCGGCGAAGCCCTTGCCCTTGGTGGTGCCGGTCACGTCGACCTCAGCGCCCTCGGCGAAGACGTCGGCGTTGAGCTCCTGGCCCACCTCGTACTCGGTGGCGTTGTCCTCGCGCACCTCGACGAGGTGACGGCGCGGGGTCACACCGGCCTTGGCGAAGTGGCCGGCGAGCGGCTTGGTGACCTTCGTCGGGTCGATCTGGCCGTAGCCGAGCTGGACGGCGGTGTAGCCGTCGGTCTCCGGGGTCTTGATGGCGGTGACGACGTTGGTGGAGACGTCCACCAGCGTGACGGGCACGAAGAAGCCGTTCTCGTCCCACACCTGCGACATGCCGAGCTTCTTGCCCAGCAGCGCCTTGCGATCCTTATGTTGCGACATAGCGGTTCCCTCCTCCCTTACAGCTTGATCTCGATGTTGACGTCCGCAGGCAGATCGATGTGCATCAGGGAATCCACGGCCTTCGGGGTCGGGTCCACGATGTCGATGAGGCGCTTGTGCGTGCGCATCTCGAAGTGCTCGCGAGAATCCTTGTACTTATGAGGAGAACGGATAACACAGAAAACGTTCTTCTCGGTCGGCAGCGGAACGGGGCCAACAACAGTTGCGCCCGCGTTCGTCACCGTTTCGACGATCTTCTTCGCCGATTGGTCGATGACCTCGTGGTCATAGGACTTAAGCCTGATGCGGATTTTCTGTCCCGCCATTGCCGTCCGCCCTTTCTAGCGATTCGTGTACTGGTTTCCAGCCTGCTTCTTCAGGGCACCGGCGCGCATGGCCTCCCTTGGACATACGTCCTCTGGCGGTCATCCGACATCAGTGCACGGCACCACGAATCGCACTGCGATCCGCCGGCCCGTGCTCGCTTTGTTATTTCCAATGTGCGAGCCCAAATCAGGCAACTTGAGTATCTAATCACCGGCCTTGGACGAGCGCGCCCCCGCGACACGCCGTCACCGTATAAGGCAGGCTCATGCCGTCGTCACCGCCAGCACGGCGACGAAGATCAGCAGGGTGGAGACCATCTCGACCATGCCGGCGACGACCGGCTTCACCCGTCGGCGCGAACCGATCCATGGCAGCGCGACCGCGCGCGCCAGCAGCCAGACCGCGGCGAGCTGCGCCCACAGAAACCGCGCGTGCATCCACGCGCCGGGTCCGAGTCCTGCCGCCGCGGACCACACCCACCAGGTCACGCCCGCGAACAGTGCCGCATGCCATGCGATCGATGCGACGAGGTACGCGCGGCTCCCCCGCTCGCGGATCATCGTCTTGACGAACAGCACCGAGCCGAACTGCGTCACCGCGAACACGGCCGACATCATCACCGCCGTGGACGGCATCATCGCGTGCAACGGATCATGCGCCCCATACGAGGCGACGACCGTGGCCATCAGCGACGAGGCGAGCACAGCCACCGCGTTGCCCCACAGGCTGCGTTCGCGTCGTAGCCATGCGGCAAGGAACGAGAGCGCGGCCAGCACCATATATAAGGGAGCCCAGCGCAGTATGCCCGGGTTGACGATGATGAATGGAATCCCGAACACGGCCAGCGCCGCCCCATACCCCGCCACGGGCATCCGGTACCGCCGCGCGAACCGGGATTTGAGCCACCGCGCCGCGACGAACTGCACGCAGTAGCACAGCGCCCACAGCACCACCAGCCACACGGAATCCCGGGTCGGACCGCCTGCGACAAGCCCGGCCGCCGCGGGCGCGAGCACCATCACCCACGCTCCCGGCTGGTCGGGAATCCAATCCCGCACGCCCGTGGCGCGGGACTTTGCGGGAGAGCCGACGGGAGATTTCACAGGAGCCTTCACCGGCTTGGGCGCATCACTCATATACCCAGATTAAAGGAACAAACCACAACCTCGGAAGACACGTCACCCTCCACTGGTCTCCTCCTCGCCCTAATCCCCAGCTCAAACCCCCGATTCCATAGATTTACAGCGCCAAATACCCGGAATACACCCCCTGTTTCGGGTGTTTGACGCTGTAAATCCGCGATAACGGGTATATCGGCCCTGTTCTCACGGCGGGGTTCGGTTTGCGGTGCTAACAGCGCTAACAGTGCTAACGGTGCAGGCGGTTCAGGGCGCGGCGGGCCACGTCGTGCGAGGAGCCCGCGCCGTTGCCGCGCACGCCGAAGGCGACGAGCAGCACCATGACGAAGCACAGCGAGGCGGAGATGCGCAGCGCCCACTGGATGCCGGCGATGTTCGCGAGCGTCGCGGACATGCCGCCCGCATGGTACATGGCGGTGAACGTCTCCATCAGGATCACGAGGATCGGCGCGCCCATCGCGCCCGCCACCTGACGGGCCGTGTTCGTCACGGCCGAGCCGGCGGAGATACCGGAGGGCTCGAGGCAGTTGAGCGACCACGTGGTGATCGGCATCAGCAGCGACCCCATGCCGATCTGACGCACGAACTGGCAGATCGACACCCACCAGATCCACGTGTCGGACGAGATGAGGCTCATGCCGATCGTGCCGACGGTGAGCATGATCGCGCCGAACAGGGCGACGGGCCGCGCGCCGAAGCGGTCGAGCGCCTTGCCGCCGAACAGCTGGGAGATGCACTGGCCGATCGCGCCGGGCAGCATGATGAGGCCGCTCATCGTCGCGGAGTAGCCACGGTCGTTCTGGATGTAGAGCGGCATGATCACCAGAATCGAACTGAACGCGAAGAACGCGAGCGACGCGGTGATCGTGCCCACGGTGAACGAACGGTTCCTCAGCACGCCCAGATCAAGCAGCGCCGGCTCGGGCCTCTCCCCGCGCGCGACGCCCTCGCGGTAACGGCGAGAACGGCGCACCTGACGCGCGACGAACCAGATGATGCCGACCACGCCGACGAGCATCGACGCCCACACCATCGGATGCGTGAACGGATAGTTCTCGATGTTCGTGAATCCGAACATCAGTCCGCCGAACCCGAACACGGACAGGGCGACGGAGAAGAAGTCGGCGCGCGCGGTCGCGTCGTTCTCGCCGAAATCATGCAGCCACAGCACGGCGGCGACGAGCGAGAGCGCACCGATCACCGTGAGCGTGAGGAAGATGGAACGCCATCCGTTCGCGTCGGTCTGGAGGCCGCCGAGCGTCGGACCGATGGCGGGGGCGACGCTCATCGCGATGCCCACGGTGCCCATCGCGGCGCCGCGGCGCGACAGCGGGAAGATCGAGAACACGGTGATCTGCAGGACCGGCCACATCACGCCGGTGCCGACGGCCTGCAGCACGCGGCCGGCGAGCAGGACGAGGAACGTGGGCGCGAGCCACGCGCACACGGAACCGAGCGTGAACACGATCATCGACGTGATGACGATCTGGCGCGTGGAGAAGCGGCGCGTGAGGAACGCGGTAAGCGGCACCATCACGCCCATCACGAGCTGGAACACGGACGTGAGCCACTGTCCGGTGGTCACGTTGATGCGGAATTCGTCGACGATCGACGGCAACGCGGCGGACAGCTGGAGCTGCGTGAAGTTGCCGACGAACGTGATGAACGTGAGGATGGCGAGCGAGACGAACGCCGTGTGCGTCAGATGCCCGTCAACGTATGATTCCTCGCGCGTGAGCGTGCGCTTCGATCCCAGCTTCGTCACCATATGCCGCATACTTCTTCCCGTGCGATTCCCGAGGGGATTCGGCCGCCCTCGACCACGATGCGGCTCCCCCAAAGCACGCGAATACGCTATACCCAGCCGTGCCCAATCCACACGCAATCATGCTGTGAGCGAGGTCACGGCGGCGGATGCGGGAATCCGCGACATCTTCCTTGCCTCTCCGGAAGCGGTCATTTATATTACGGAATCGTGAGCGAACTGAAGGGCAAATCGATCGAACCGATCCACGATCACCGCGCGAACGTGCTCTACCAGCACGGCACGCTCGCATTGCTCGTGCCAGGTCTGCTGGAAGGCACCACGACGATGGGCGAACTGCTCACCCACGGCGACACGGGCATCGGCACCGGCGAAGGGCTCGACGGCGAGATCATCGTGCTTGACGGGCGCGCGTGGAAGGTGGGCCGCACCGGCGAGGTGGAGGCCGTGCCCGACGATCTGACGCTGCCGTTCGCGAACATGCACCGGGCCGCGTTCCAATACCAGTGCGAACGCAGCGACATCGGCCTGGAGGAGCTCAACCGGCGCATCGTCGAGGCGAACGGACGCGCGAACACGTTCTTCGCCGTCATCGTGCGCGGCACGTTCAGCTTCATCAAGACGCGCGCCGTCATCAAACAGCAGGCGCCATACCCGACGCTCGAAGAGGTCGCGGACCGGCAGGCGATCTTCCTCGGCCACGACGTGCGCGGCACGATGCTCGGCTACTTCTCCCCCGTCATGTTCCACGGCGCGGCCGTCGCCGGATTCCACGAGCATTTCCTCGCCGACGACCACTCAATCGGCGGCCATGTGCTCGACGCGGTGCTCGAGCGCGGCGAAATCCTCAGTCAGGTGTTCGACACGATGGTCACGCACCTGCCCGTCGACAATCCCGACTACCGCAATCACGACTTCACCCGCGACAACATCGCCGAGGCGATCACCAACGCGGAAGGCGACGTGAAGGCGGACTGAACCGGACCGGCCGGCGCGTGCGCGTCCGCGGCGTCGCGGCACGCGCGCCGGCGGAACGTCGCGCCGGAACCGGCGTCCCGCTCGTGACCGGCCTAGCGTATACTGTCTGCGATTCGACCGCAACCGCGAGACAGAGGACGAGAGAGATGAGCGACAACGAAGCCGGAACGACGGCGGAAGCGCGCGCCGACGCCATGACGGCGACGGCGACCGACGCACCGGCCACCACCCCGCCGGACGACCCGACCACCGGCACCGAGCAACACACGAGGCACGCGCTGCACACGAACCTCAAGCGCGGCATGGAGGCGCGGCATCTGCAGATGATCTCGCTGGGCGGCGTGATCGGCACTGGTCTGTTCCTGAGCTCCGGCTACACGATCCAGCAGGCGGGACCGATCGGCACGATTCTCGCCTACGCGATCGGCGCGGTCATCGTGTACCTGGTGATGCTCACGCTCGGCGAACTGTCCGTGGCGATGCCGGTGACCGGCTCGTTCCACGTGTACGCGGAGAAGTTCATCGGACCGGGCACCGGCTTCGTGATCGCCATCCAGTACTGGCTCACGTGGACGGTGGCGCTCGGCTCCGAGTTCACGGCGGCCGGCCTGCTCATGCAGCGGTGGTTCCCGCACACGCCCACATGGATATGGTCGGCGGCGTGCATCGCACTGATCTTCACGCTGAACGCCCTATCCGTGCGGTTCTTCGCCGAGGCGGAGTTCTGGTTCGCCTCGATCAAGGTGTTCGCGATCTGCGCGTTCATCCTGATCGGCACGCTCACGATCTTCGGCATCATCCCGATGAAGGGGTACACACACGCGCCGATGTTCGACAACCTGTTCAAGGACGGCGTCTTCCCGAACGGCTTCATGCCCGTGTTCGCGACGATCCTCACCGTGAACTTCGCGTTCTCCGGCACCGAGCTGATCGGCGTGACCGCCGGCGAGACGCGCGACCCGGAGAAGGCGGTGCCGAAGGCGATCCACACGACGCTGTGGCGCCTGGTCCTGTTCTTCATCGGCTCGATCGTCGTGATGAGCGCGCTCATCCCGTGGCGTCAGGCGGGCGTGGGCGAAAGCCCGTTCGTGCTCGTGCTCAACTCGGTGGGCATCCCGTATGCGGCGGACATCATGAACTTCGTCGTGCTCACGGCCGTGCTCTCCGCCTCGAACTCCGGCCTGTACGCCTCGACGCGCATGGTGTGGTCGATGGGCCATGAGGGCATGATCCCGCGCTGGTTCGCGAAGACGAACCGCCGCGGCGTGCCGATGCTCGCCCTGTGCGCGGCGATGGCCGGCGGCCTGCTCGCGCTGCTCTCCTCGGTGGTGGCGGCCTCCACCGTGTACCTCGTGCTCGTGGCCCTGTCCGGCCTGTCGGCCGTGGTGGTGTGGATCGCGATCGCGTACTGCCAGATCGTGTTCCGCCGCCGCTGGGTCGCCTCCGGGCATACGGCCGCCGAGCTCAAGTACGCGACGCCCGGCTACCCGTGGACCTCGTGGGGTGCGTTCATCCTGTGCACCGCCTCGTTCCTGCTCGTGTTCTTCGACAAGGAGCAGCGGTTCGCGCTCGTGGCCGAGCTGCTGTTCATCGTCGTGTGCTATGCCGCGTACTTCGTGCAGAAGTGGTGGCGCGACAAGCATCCGGCGGCCGAGGTGCAGCTGCCGTAAAGCCGTGGATAACCGCGGATAGCCGTGGATAACGGGCCGCGGCCCTGGAAGCCGTCGCGATTGCGACGGCTTCTGCGTTGGAAGGGGTACATTCCGGTTCCGCGGGACGCGTATCTGGCTTGTGAGGGGTACCTTTCCACGGATATTCCGGGTATGGGCCGCGCCATTGCATGCCGGCAACCGGGAATATCGCGTTGCAGGCACCCCTCGCAACGCAGATAAGTGTCGGCTCGGGAGAGGCGGTACCCTCCAAAGCGATATGACCCTCCGTTTGCCGTACAGGGGCCGTATAGTGAAAGCGTGAACGGCTCTGCGAAGGTTCCAGGTGCTCCGGCGACCGCGACGGCGGCCGCCCCGGTGAAAAGCGGGCGGATCGCCGCCTGCGCGTTCGGCGTGGCCATGCTGCGCGTGTTCTGGTGGACGACGCTGGTCGCCGGCATCGCGTTGGCGGCGTCTCTTGTGACGATGTTGACGGCCTCATGGCCGGTCCCTTGGGTTCCCGACTGCTGGACGACGTGGCTCGCCGCGTTGGGTGGCGTCGTGGTGGTCGAATCGGTGGTCTTCTGGATCGGCATCGTCACCGTGTATCTCACGTCGGTGCAACTGGGGTTGAGGATTCGTGTGATCGGCATCCTGTGCGGCTGGATTCCGATCGCGAATCTCGTCGCGTTGCACCATATCATCCGCACCGTGGCGGAGGAGGTGCGCTTCGAATCGGCGAAGGAGCGGCTGGACCGGGCGCGCGCCGGCGCACGCGTGTGCGCGACGCGCTACCCGGTCCTGTTCGTGCACGGCGTCTTCTTCCGTGACACGAAGGCGCTCAACTATTGGGGTCGTGTGCCGGCGGAGCTGGAGCGCAACGGCGCGGTCGTCTATTACGGCGAGCATCAGTCGGCGGCGTCCGTGGCGGACAGCGCGCGCGAACTGACCGAACGCATCCGGCGGATCGTCGAAACGACCGGATGCGGGAAGGTGAACGTGATCGCCCATTCGAAGGGCGGATTGGACATGCGCTACGCGATTGCGCGATGCGGTGCCGGGCGGTGGGTGGCGTCGCTGACGACGATCAACACGCCGCATCGCGGCTGCGGGTTCGCGGACTACCTGCTGACGAACATCCCGATGGCGGTGCAGCGGCGCGTCGAGGCGGCGTACAACGCGGCCGCCTCGCATCTGGGCGACAAGAAGCCCGACTTCATGGCCGCGGTGCACGACCTCACGCAGGCGGGCTGCGCGCGACTCAACGCGGAGATCGGCGATGCGGTGCTGCTGGAGGAGGGAGCGCGTGCGGCGGCGGGCGGCATGGCCGGCACGACCGGCACGGTGACGGTACCGGGCGGCGGAGCGGCGGAGCGCACGGCGGGTGCGGCGGGGCTCGGACCGTTCGCTGGTATCCTGTGCCGCAGTGTCGGGTCACGGCTCGCGCATGCGACGACCGGCAAGTTCCCGCTGAACTTCACGTACCCGCTGGTGAAGTGGTTCGACGGGCCGAACGATGGACTGGTCGCGCGGCCGTCGTTCCCGTGGGGCGAGAGCTTCACCTGGCTGGAACCGAACGGCGTGCGCGGTATCTCCCACGCGGACATGATCGACCTGAACCGCGAGAACATCCCCGGCTTCGACGTGCGCGAGTTCTACGTGGGACTGGTCGCCGATCTGAAGCGCCGCGGGCTATGAGAGGCGAGCGAATACGCAAAAGGCCACCGCTTGTGGCGGTGGCCTTGGTGGTGGGCGATGTAGGAATCGAACCTACGACCCCTTCGGTGTGAACGAAGTGCGCTAGCCGCTGCGCCAATCGCCCATATCGCGCGTCGATGCCGCTCGTCCGAGCGAAACCGGCGTTTCGACGAAAAAACCGGCGGACGCCGGTTCCTTCTTCGAGTGGAGCTAAGGGGATTCGAACCCCTGACCCTCTCCATGCCATGGAGATGCGCTACCAGCTGCGCCATAGCCCCGTGTTCTGTTATGCACGCGTCTGCCGAAGCAGTCACGTTCGTGGGCGATACAAGATTCGAACTTGTGACCCCTTCCGTGTCAGGGAAGTGCGCTACCTCTGCGCCAACCGCCCGGGTCGTCTTCAGACCGAATCGCTCCGGCCTTCCGAGAGCGGACAACGGGACTCGAACCCGCGGTCTCAACCTTGGCAAGGTTGCGCTTTACCAACTAAGCTATGTCCGCAGTTGTTTGCTGCTCCGTGAAGCAACGAGTGAATAACATACGCGAGTTTCCACCATCATGCAAATCGAGACGCCCCATCGGCGTGTCGCGCGCGATTCCTGGAGCTTCGCAGCACGTCTCCGTCATCGCGAAAACCGCACGAAATCGCCGATAATGACGCATGGGCGCCGCCTGAAGCGCGACTAGACTGAGTGACTGAACGCGATGGAACGCAACCGGACGCAACCGGGCGCAACCGGAGACCGCCGAACGACCGAACGACCGGGCGGGCGCGGGCGGCGGCATCACGGCATCGCACGACATCGCACGGGAATCGTGCCACACACGCACGGAAGGAGACGCCCATGGGCAACGTGTTCGACTATGTGACCGGCGAACGACGCCCGCTCACCGATCCGGACGCGCCGTTCAACGAGGTCGACGCGCTCGTGTTCGCCTCGCTCTCCTACGAGGACGTGGCGCGGCTCTCCCCCACGCTCGCGCTCGACGAGACCAAGGGCGGCGCCCGCGGCGGCTCGTTCGCGGCCCGGCTGCGCGCGTTCGAGCCGCGCCACCCGTGGCTGTGGGTCAAGGGGTTGGTGCGCGAGCCGTTCGAATCGGTCACGCTCGCCGAGGCGGAACAGGCGCTGCATCGCGAGCTCACGGGTGCGGCCGACGGCGGCGGCGACATTGGCAACAGCAGCGACAGTGCCAAAGACGGCGACGATACGGACGCTACAGACGGCGATACCGGTCATACCGGCGATACGGACGGTACGGCCGGCGCGGCCGACACAGGCAAGCCGGACGCGCAGATGGTCGGTCTGACCGACCCGAACGAGACGCACGACTTCTTCGCCGCCGTGGCCGCCTCGCCGCGGTTCGCGGCGACGCGGCTCGGCGCGGTGGCCGAACACGTGAATCCGGGCGAGCAGACGCAGTTCGCGGCGATGACGTTCATGCTGCCGGACGGCCGGGATTGGCGCGGCCGGCCGCGCGTCAAGAATCCGACGCGCGGCGGCACGCTGGTCATCGCCTTCCGCGGCACCGACGATTCGCTCATCGGGTGGAAGGAGGACTTCAACATGGCCTTCCAATACCCGGTGCCGGCGCAGCGGGCGGCGAGCGCCTACCTCGACATGGTGGCGCGGCTGTGGCGCGGACCGATCGTGCTCACCGGACATTCGAAGGGCGGCAATCTGGCGGTGTACGCGGCGATGAACGCGGATGAGGAGGTGCGTCGGCGCATCCGTCACGTGTATTCGTTGGATGGTCCGGGATTCCCGCCGAACGTGGTCACGTCGCGGCAGTATCTGGATATCCAGCCGAAGGTGACGAAGATCGTACCGAGTTCGTCGATCGTGGGGCAGATCTTTGAGACGCCGGAGCCATGCCGCGTGGTCACGTCGGATTCGGACGGAATCATGCAGCATTTCTCGTTCTCCTGGCAGGTGGAGGGCGACCGGTTCGTGACGGAGCCGGATCTTGCATCGAGTTCGCAGCTGTTCAACCAGTCGTTGAACGCGTGGATGGCCGGGTTGACGGTGGAGCAGCGCGAGCGCGCGGTGGATGCGCTGTTCGCGGTGCTGCATGCGAACGGCGCGACGACGTTCTCCGAGGTGATGGCCGGGTTCCCGGGGTCGATTCCGGCGATGATCGCGTCGATGCTGGGCCTGCCGGCGCAGGACCGGCGTCATCTGCTGGAGGCGGTGGCGATCCTGGTGCGCGCGACGATGGCGCGGCAGTCCGGCGGACAGTCCGCGCGGCAGTCCGGGAACCAGCCCAAGGAACAGCCCACGGAACAGCCCGCATAGCGCAGCGCTCGCCCCATGTCCTCTTATTGGTTATACTGTCTAGACAGATTGTCTAGATTGTTGACGGGAGGGACCATGTCACGACCACGCAGGGACTCGAACATCCCACCGGCCAAGGAGCGCATGGAGAACGCGTTCTGGGGGCTGCTCGCCGACCGCGAGTACCGCCGCATCACCGTCACCGACATCGTGCACCGCGCGCAGGTGAACCGCAATTCGTTCTACTATCATTTCTCCGGACTGTCGGAACTCGCCGACGCGGCGATCCTCGCCGAAGTGCAGACCTCGCCGCTCATCCAGGAGGCGCCCGATCCGGACGCCGACCCGCAGGAGCAGTGGCGCAAACGCGTCACGCATTTCATGCATTCGCCGCGCGAACAGCAGCGTCTCGACCGTCTCGCCCTGCTCGCCGGGCCGCACAGCTCCCCCGAACTCGTCGAATCGCTGCATGATTTCGCGCGATTGTCACTGATGCAGACGCTCGACCTCGACGCGGACCATCTGGACCTCAAGACCGACCTGCTGCTCGACTTCACGGCCGGCGGCCTGCTGTCGATTCTCAAACGCTGGCCGGAGCTGCGCCAAAGCGTCTCGATGGACGACCTGCTCAACGAGGACGTGGCCGTGCTCGCGATGGGCATCTACCTGTCCATGTCCAAGGAGAACATGCTCGCCTACTGGAACCGCATCTACAACAAGTAGGAGGGCGACGGCACCCCCTCAGACGGGCTTCGCCCGCCAGCTCCCTCTGAAGGGGGCGCAAGAGGTTGGACATGCGCCAGCCGGTTCCGCGCCCCCTGAAGGGGGAGCTGGACGCCGTAGGCGGACTGAGGGGGTGTGCGGTTTCTCACAGAGGGGAATCATCGCGTCATCATGGCGTTTCCCGCGTCGAGGCGACATCATGGAGACATGACGAACGAGACGAACGCAATGAACGCGACTGGCGACGGCACGATGCGGACGGACGGCGCGGCGGCGCCGGCGCCGGTCCGCATCGAACACGACTGCATCGGCGAACTGGCCGTACCGGCGAACGTGTATTGGGGCATCCACACACAACGCGCGATCGGCAACTTCCCGGTCTCCGGCATCACCGATTCGGCGCACCCGGAGCTCATCCGCGCCTACGCGACGGTCAAGCGGGCCTGTGCGGGCGCGAACGAGGAGCTGGGGCTCATCGACGCGGACAAGGCGCGGTTCATCCGCGAGGCGTGCGTCGAGATCGAGGGCGGCAAGCTCGCCGACCAGTTCCCGGTGGACGTGATGCAGGGCGGCGCGGGCACGTCGTCGAACATGAACATGAACGAGGTGATCGCCAACCGCGCGTTGGAGCTCGCCGGGCACAGGCGCGGCGACTACGCGTACATCCACCCGAACGACGACGTGAACGAGTCGCAGTCGACGAACGACACGTATCCGGCGGCGTGCAAACTGGCGCTGATCGACGCGATCCATCCGCTCGCCGAGGCGACGAAGCGTCTCGCGAAGGCGTTCCACGATCTGGCGGACAAGCACATCAACGACGTGACGCTCGGCCGCACGCAGCTGCAGGACGCCGTGCCGATGACCTACGGGCAGGAGTTCCACGCGTTCGCGACGCTGCTCAAATCCGATCTCGCCGGTTTCGAACGGCTCGTGCCGCAGCTCGCGCAGCTGAACCTCGGCGCGACGGCCATCGGCACCGGCATCTGCGCGGATCTGCGGTTCCGGCGCGCGGCGACCGAGCATCTGGCGCGCATCACCGGCCTGCCGATCACGGCGGCGCCGGACCCGGTGGCGGCGATGACCGACATGGGCGCGTACGTGTCGACCTCGGCGGCGTTGAAGAACCTCGCCGTGCACCTGAAGAAGGCGGCCGACGACCTGCGTCTGCTCAACTCGGGCCCGCGCGCCGGATTCAACGATCTGGACGTGCCGGCGCGTCAGGCGGGTTCGAGCATCATGCCGGCGAAAGTGAACCCGGTGATTCCGGAATGCGTGAACCAGTGCTGCTTCATGGTGTTCGGCATGGACGTGACGGTGAACTGGGCGGTGGCCGAGGGCCAGCTGCAGCTCAACGCGTTCGACCCGGTGATGGTGCACGAGCTGCTGACCGGCATGTCGCTGCTCACGAACGCGATGGACGTGTTCCGCGTCAACTGCATCGAGGGCATCGTCGTGCACACCGAGGTGGGGCGCGCACACGCCGAATCGACGCCGTCGATCGCGGCCGCGCTCAACCACTACATCGGCTACGAGCGGGGTTCGGCGATCGCCGCCGAAGCGGTGCGTTCGGGCCGCACGGTACGCGAGGTGGCCGGCGAGATGACCGATCTGCCGGCGGAGAAGCTTGACGAGATCCTCGATCCGATACGTCTGGCGCGTGGATTGGGTCAGACCTGCCGCGAGCACCGGGAGTAGGGAGATTCGGGAGTAGGGACCGGAACGACACCCCCTCAGTCCGGCAGGCACCCCCTCAGTCCGGCCTACGGCCGGCCAGCTCCCCCTGAAGGGGGCGCAGACTGAATTCGCGCCCCCTTCAGGGGGAGCTGGCGCGCGGAACGCGACTGAGGGGGTGCCCGCCGCGCGCGACACGCCGACGTGCGGTTTTGCGGATATTCTCCGGTGGATATGCACCGGCTTCCAGCCCCCGCGTTTATCGTGGTGCGCATGGAAAACTTCGATGACATGATTGCGGCCTGGTTCCGTGCGAACGCGGGCAAACTGCTGTGGCTGTTCGTGGTGGTCGCCGCCGCGTGGGTGGCGGACCGCGTGCTGCGACGGCTGCTACGCAAGGTGCTGGATAATTCGCAAATCCCCAGCGCCTCCATCTTCATCAACCTGATGCGCGTGGTGGTCTGGTGCGCGGCCGCCACGATGGTGCTGCAACCGGTGTTCGGCATCAATCCGACGACGTTGGTCACCGCCCTCGGCGTCGGCGGCGTCGCGTTGTCCCTCGGTCTGAAGGACACGATCGCGAACGTGATCGGCGGGTTCGGGCTGATGCTCGGCCGCGTGATCCAGCCAGGCGATCTGGTGTCGATCCAGGGCGTGACCGGCACGGTGAAGGACATCACGTGGCGTCATTCGATGATCGAGACGCGCTCCGGCGACCAGATGGTCATCCCGAACTCGATCCTCAACACCGCCTCGCTGACGAAGCTCACGACGGTCACCGAAGGCATGGCCACGGTGCCGTTCACGGTGAAGGGCAGCGCCGACCCGGACGAGGTGAGCCGCGACATGCTGCGGCGCGTGGAGGCGGGTGCGAGCGCGGTGCTGCGGCCGGAGAACCCGCCGCTGGTGAAGTTCACCGGGTTCTCCCCGTACGGCGCGGAGGGCGAAATCCTGCTGTTCGTGCGCGACGGCGTGCTGCTGTCCACCGCGAAGGACCGCGCGGCGCGCGCCATCGCCACCGCCGACTACCTGGTCAAGGACGGCGGCGCCTCCGAATGATCACCGGGAGACGGCATCGCGCAGCGATGACGGAGGGAGAGACCGCGGTCAGAAGAGCGTGATCAGTCCCATCTGCCACAGTCCGAGCACGACGGTGAGCAGGATGTAGACCGCCATGCCGGGATTAAGGAACGCGAGGCGCGCGCCGTACCACTTCGGCAGCTGTTCGGGCGGGTCGTAGAATTCGATGCGCTTCACGTTCACGCAGATCAGCGCCACTCCGGCGATGACGAGCAGGACCATGAGCACCCCGTACAGGCCGAGCAGCATGACGCCCATCATGGCGACCGAATCGTGCTCGGCCACGCGCATCATCTCGGCCTCGCCCGCCGAACCGCTCATCATCTTGGCGACGTCGCCGCCACCGGCGCTGATGAGCTTCAGGATGCCGGGCGCCACGAGCGAACCGGAGGCGTTGATCACCATGTGCATGATCACCGGATAGCGGAGGCGGCTGGTGCGCATGTACGCGTAGCCGAACACGAGACCGAGTCCGAACGCGTAGAAGAACTGGTACAGGTTCATGTGGAACAGCGCGAACGCGAACGCGGACAGCACAATGGCAGTGCGTTCGCCGTAGCGACGCGTACGGTCGATGATCTGCTTGCGGAACAGCCATTCCTCGAAGAACGGCGCGAGCAACACGACGAACAGCGCGTCCACCCACGGGTCCACGTGCAGGATCATCTCGGAAACGCGGTTCGTGGCCGTGCCTCCCGAGATCACGCCGGACAGCCACGTGCCGATGATGTTGCCCGCCATCATGATCGGGAAGCACGCGATCATCAACGTCCAGAACCGTTTCGCGCCGAGCGTGAACTCGCGGGCCTTCAACGCCGGCACGCGGGAGAACACGCTGAGGCCCAGCGGCATCGCGACCGCATACAGCGGCCCCGACGAGATGAGCATGGAGAGCCACATGGGAGCGCCGCCCGGGCCGGGGAACAGCGGCCGCAGCAATCCGGACAAGACGATGTTCAACCCCACCCAGAACGCGATCATCACGCACAGGCCGACGCCGATCAGCGTGAACCGCCGGTGCGCCTCCATGAAGAACGGCCGGTACGGGTCTCCCGACTGAGACGTCTGGGACGGTGTCATCTGCGACGGTGTCATCTGCGGCTGTTCATCACTCATACGTCCCAGCTTACGGCACTCGTCACCGACGTAAAACTATGGGCGTGACTAGTATAGTCACGCCCATAGTAAAGGCCCCCATCGAATCAGAACACGACCGGAGCAACAGACCCCGCTGGGCTCCATCACAACTTTCCCCGTACGTTGTTGTCAAAAGTGTGCTGTTCCGACACTTTTAACATGTTAAAAGTGTGTTGACTGCACACTTTTGACAACAACCGCCGTGGGAGGCCGTGCGGGACGGCGCAAGGCGACGCGGAACGGCGCATGCCACCGGCACACCGCCGGCACGCCACACAAGGCGATTCAGCAGGCGAGCGCTGCGACGGGGCGCGGCGTGACGATCACCTCGTCACCGACGGCGAGACCGGCGGGCAGCTCGTTCGCGGGCAGCTGCACGGTGACCTTGAGCTGTTCGCCCTTGTTCCAATGCCGGTATTCGCCGCTGGAGATCCCGCAGTCGACGCGGGCCACGGCGCCGAGGAAGTGAATCACCTCGACGCGGGCGTGCTCGCCGGCCGCGGACGTGGCCTCGCCGGCGCGCACGAGCGCGATGTTCTCCGGGCGCACGAGCACGGCCACCGGATCGCCTTTCCTGGAGCCGGGCAGCAGCGGCACGCGCTGGCCGAACACGACCGCCTCCTCGCCGTCGGAGGCGCCGGGCAGACGGTTCGTCAGACCGATGAACGTGGCCACGTATTCGGTGGCGGGACGCTGGTAGAGGTCCTGCGGCGCGGCGATCTGCTCGATGCGGCCGTGGTTCATCACACCGATGCGGTCGGCGACGGCGAGCGCCTCCTCCTGATCGTGCGTGACGAACACGGTGGTGGTGCCGGTGTCGAGCTGGATGCGGCGGATCTCGTCGCGCAGCTGGACACGCACCTTCGCGTCGAGCGCGGAGAGAGGCTCGTCGAGCAGGAGCACGCGCGGCTTGATGGCGAGCGCGCGGGCGAGCGCCACGCGCTGCTGCTGGCCGCCGGACATCTGCTGGGTGAACTTGTTCGCCTGATCGGCGAGGCCGACGAGTTCGAGATGCTCCATGGCGACGCGTCGACGTTCCTCGCGCCCGACGCCGCGCACTTCGAGACCGAATTCGACGTTCTCGACGGCGGTCATGTGCGGGAACAGCGAGTACGCCTGGAACACCATCGACATGCCGCGCTTGTTGACGGGCACGCCGGTGACGTCCTGTCCGCCGACGAGGATGCGGCCGCCCTGGATGTCCTCGAGGCCGGCGAGGGAGCGCAGAGCGGTGGATTTGCCACAGCCGGAGCCGCCGAGCAGCACGACCATCTCGCCGGGCTTGATGTCGAGGTTGAAGTCGTCGAGCGCGTGCACGGTGGAGCCGGGGTAGATCTTGACGACGTCCTGCATCCGGATGCCGCCGCCGCGGGTGGCGGAATCCTTGAGCAGGGCCTTGGCGGCCTTGGTCACGTCCTTGCCGCGCACGCCTTCGAGCGTGGCGGTCGGGTCGTTCTTGAACTCGTGTTCGGCCTGCTTGTGTTCGGCCTGCTTGTGTTCGGCCTGCTTAGCGCCGCCGGCCGTGACGTTGTTCTGTTGCGCGAGAGACATAATCGGTTACTTGCTTTCCTTGGTTTCGCCCGTGCGCGTCCTGCCGATGTGTTCGGAGATGAGGTCGAGCGCGATGAGCAACACCACGCCGAACAGCAACGCGAGCAGCGACATGGCGGTGGAGATCTGGGAGTTGGATTGGCCGAGCTGGTAGAGCGCGACCTGCAGGTTCATGCGGCCGAGCAGCGAGGCGACGGTGTATTCGCCCAGCACCACGGCGATGGAGATGAAGCTGGCGGACAGGATCGACTGCCACAGGTTCGGGATGATGACGCGGAAGAAGACCTTCGGCCAGGAGGCACCGAGCGAGCGGGACGCTTCGACGAGGGTCTTCACGTCGATGGAGTTGAGTCCGACGGCGATGGCGCGGAAGGCGAACGGCATGACGAGCACGACGTAGGCGAAGCACAGCCAGATCGGGTTGGTGTCGAGCACGGCGGAGCTCAGCCAGCGGTAGATGGGGCCGAGTCCGACGACGAGCACGATGGCGGGGATGGTCAGCGGCAGCGTGGCAACCCATTCGATGGCGCGTTCGAGCGCCTTGGAGCGGATGTGCACAATCACCATGGTGGGGATCATGAGCAGCAGCATGAGCACGACGGTCACGACGCACAGGCCGAGCGAGGCGCCGAGCCCCTGCCACAGGACGGTCAGGTCGGCGCCGAGCGATTCGCCGTTGCCGGTGAAGATCGCGATCCACGGGGCCGCGGACCAGCGTCCGGACAGCGGGTGGCGCAGCGTGAAGACGAGCATGGAGATGAGCGGCACGAACAGGAACGCCAAGGTGACGAACAGGATGACGAACTTGATGACGCTCTGCCTGCGCACGCGGGCGGCGCGCAGTTGCGGCGGGCGGTTCGACGCCGCGACGGTTTCGGTGGTGGTGTTCACTGCCAACGTCCGGCCCTCTTTTCCACGGCGTGGCTCAGCAGCATGACGATGGCCACGACGATAATCATTGCGAATGCCAGCACTTGGGCGAATCCCTGCTGGTTGGGGTCCATCTCGTTGCGCATCGCGCCCTGGATCATCAGCGGCACGAGGATCGAACGCTGCGAGAACAGGGCCGCGGCGGTCGCGTACGCGGAGAACGCGGAGGCGAACAGCAGCAGGAACGCGGAGATGAAACGGGGGGTGAGGATCGGCAGGGCGATGCGCGTCCAGTACTGGAACGTGTTGCCGCCGAGCGACTCGCACGCCTCGCGCCACTGCGGTCGGATCGAATCGACGGCGGGCAGGAAGATGATGATCATCAGCGGAATCTGGAAGTAGCAGTACACGGTCACGAGGCCCGGCAGGGAGCTCAGCCAGTTCGGGTTGACGGTCAGTCCGGTCACCTGTTTGATGAGCATCGTGCCGATGCCGTTGATGCCGATCGTCGCGATGAACGCGAAGGCGAGCATCACGCCGCCGAACTGGGCGAGCACGGAGGAGATCGCGGAGACCAGGCGCCGCAGCAGGCCGTTCGGCTTCGAGCCGATGACGAGCGCGTAGGAGGCGAGGCCGCCGACCACCGCGCCAATCACGGAGGACGCGACGGACACGAGGATGGAGGTGACGAACGCGGAGACGGTGTTCGGTTCGAACAGTTTGCTGAAGTTGTCGAGCGTGAAGCCGCCGTCACGGGTCTGGAACGCGCCGACGACCACGATGACGGTCGGGGCGAGCAGGAAGCACGCGGTGTACGCGAAGAACGGAATCGTCACCGCGAAGGTGCCGAGCTCCTTGCGATGCCTCGCGAGCGCGGAGGAGGATGTAGCGGACGGGCCCGCGGCCTTGCCGGCGACGGACCCGTTCTGTGCGATTGACGCAGTCATGGGATCGGTTCCCTTGGTCTGACGTTCGAACCGGCTCAGTTGCCGATCGTCTTGTCCCAGTTGTTCTGGAGCCACTCGGTGATGCGGGTGGCGTCGTCGTTGGTGTAGCTGACCGGCTTGCCTTCGATGGTGATGGCGTCCTTGAGGGTCGCCTGGTCGACGGTGCCGTCCTGCTTCATCGAGTCGAGCAGCACCGGGTTGGCGCCGCCCTTGAACCACAGGTTCTGGGCTTCGGCGGTGTACAGGTACTCCTCCCACAGGCGGGCGGCGGCCGGGTGCGGCGCGTCCTTGTTGATGGCCTGGTTGTAGTAGCTGACGACCTGCGCCTTCGGGAAGGTCTTGTACTCCCAGTTGACGCCCTTGCTCTTCAGCTCCTTCTTGTAGGAGGCCTGGTTGTAGGTCCAGTCCATGACGACGCCGGTCTGGCCGGAGTCGATGGTGCCGTTGGTCACGTCGACGGTGGTGAGGTTGCCGGCGTCCTTGAGCTTCTTGAAGAAGTCGAGGCCGGGCTGGACGTTCTTGATGTCGCCGCCGGCCAGCTGGTTGACCATCAGGTAGCCGTTGAAGGCGGCGCCGGCCTCGGCGGGCTTGCCGTTGAGGGCGACGGTGCCGGCGAACTTCGGGTCGAGCAGGTCGTTGAGGGACTTGATCTCGCCGTACTTGTCCTTGTTCCAGCCGATGGACATGATGCCGGTGTAGTCGGCGTAGTAGGCGCCGTTCGCGTCCTTGTCCTCGTCGGGGATCTTGTCCCAGGCCTGCACCTTGTACGGGGCGAAGGAGTCGGTGGAGGTGGCGGCGATCTGCTGGCCGAGGTCGAAGACGTCCGGCGCGGCGTCGGTGCCCTTGTTGGTCTTGGCGGCGTCGAGCTCCTCCTTGGAGGAGGCGTTCGGGTTGAGCTCGGTGATCTTGATCTTCGGGTACTTCTTCTTGAAGGCGGAGATGACCTCGCCGTAGTTGGACCAGTCGTGCGGCAGGGCGATGACGTTCAGCGCGCCCTCCTTCTCGGCGGCCTTGACGAGGTCGTCCATCGTGCCGAAATCGGCGAGGGAGGTGGCCTTGGCGGACTTCTGGTCGACGGTGACGGACTTGCCGGTGGAGCCGGAGCCGTTGCTGGAGGAGGCGTTCGACGAACCGCAGGCGGCCATCGAGAACGCGAGCACGGTGGCGATGGCGCCAGCCGCGATCTTACGCAGGTTCTTCATGGGTGTTCCTTACTCAACTTGCCTCTAGGGAGTTGCCTCTAGGGAATCGGGGGGCCTTCATCCGCGCCGTGGGCGCGCGGCCCGTAATCCAATTGAGAAAGGTACGTCCGTTATCCGTCCCGACACCGACGCCCCGGTGAACGCCGCGCGACCTTGCGCGACGGATTGATGAACACTCGGAATCCGTAGATGAACTGCGACGATTACGTTGTCCGCATCGACATTCGGACGGCGGAAACACGCGGGGAGGGTCCCGACATAGCGACGGAACCCTCCCCGACACAATCAACCAATCGACCAATCGACCGGCACCCCCACCGGCCCTCACCGGCACGCAGGCGCCTAGCGCAGCACGCCGTCGATCAGGCGGGTGATGAGCGCGGTGTAGCTCACGCCGGTGGCGTCCCACGCCTTCGGGTACATGGAGATCGGCGTGAAGCCGGGCATCGTGTTGATCTCGTTGACCATCACGGTGCCGTCCGCCGTGACGAACGTGTCCACGCGGCTCAGGCCGGCGCCGTCGACCGCGACGAACGCGCGGCGGGCCACGTCGCGCACGTCCTCGAGCACGCTGACCGGCAGGTCGGCGGGCACCTCGACATGGCTGGCGGACGCGTCCATGTACTTGGAGTCGAAATCGTAGAACTGGTCGTCGTCCTGATGGTCGAGCACGATTTCGCCCGGCCAGCTGGCCTCCGGCTCGTCGCCGGGGGCGGCGGCGAGCACCGCGCACTCGATCTCGCGGCCGTCGATGCCCTGTTCGATGAGCACCTTCCAATCATGCTTGCCGGCCTCGGCGATGGCCGCGCCGAGCTGGGAGGCCTGCGCCTCGGGCGAATCGGATTCCTCGACCTTCGTCACGCCGAAGCTGGAGCCGGCGCGCGACGGCTTGACGAACAGCGGGTACGTGAGGCCCGCCTCGGCGACGCGCTGAAGCGCCTCCTCGGGGCGGACGGAACGCGCGTCGACCATCACGCCGGGCGCGGTGGGGATGCCAGCCGCGTTGAGCACGACCTTCGTGTAGTGCTTGTCCATGCACGCGGCGGACGCGAACACGCCGCAGCCGACGTACGGCACGTCCATCATCTCGAGCAGACCCTGCACGGTGCCGTCCTCGCCGTACGGGCCGTGCAGCACGGGGAACACGGCGTCGACGTGGCCGAACGGTTCGAGCGTGCCGTCCGCGTTGCGCGCGAAGAAGCCGTCCTGGCCGAGCGCCACGTCGAGCACGACGTCGCGCGCGCCGGCGGTGCGTTCGACGGTCGGCAGCGCGCCGCCGTCGAGGTTCCAGCCGCGCGGGTCCTCGCCGTCGACGATCCACTTGCCGTCCTTGGTGATGCCGACCGGCACCGCCTCGAAGCGGTCGGTGTCGAGCGCGTTGAGCACGCCGGCGGTCGAAATGCAGGAGATCGAGTGCTCGTCGGCCCTGCCGCCGTACAACACCACGATGCGCTTCTTGGTCATAGTCGTTTTCTCGTCCGTTTCTTTATCGTTCTTTGCCGAATTACCGAATCGTTCCGGGTACCGTATCCTACTCCGCGGCGGCTCCGCGTCCACCGCGGCGGTTCCGCGACTATTCCGCGGTGATCTCGCGGCCGAACAGCAGGGACAGCATCTCGGCGCAGGAGATGCCCTCGTCGAGCACGCGGCTCATCGCGTAGGCGAGCGGCGTCGGCACGCCGAGCTCGTCGCCGAGCGCGACGACGGCGTCGGTGGTGGGCACGCCTTCGGCGACGCCGTTGCTCACCTTCGTCGCCTCCTCCTTGCTCAGGCCCTTGCCGAGGTTCGCGCCGAACGTGTAGTTGCGGCTCAGCGGGGAGCCGCACGTGGCGATCAGGTCGCCCACGCCGGCGAGTCCGGCGAACGTCTTCGGGTCGGCGCCGGCGGCCTTGCCTAGCGCGGTGAGTTCGGCGAGTCCGCGCGTCTCGATCATCGCGGCCGTGTTTTCGCCGTAGCCGGCGCCGCGCGCCATGCCGACGGCGAGCGCGACGACGTTCTTCAGCGAGCCGCACATCTCCAGTCCGATGACGTCGGTGGTGACGAACGCCTTGAAGTAGTCGGTGGTGCACGCCTTGGCGACCTTGGTCGCGTTGTCGAGGTCCTCGCAGCCGACGACGGTCGCGGCGGGCTGGCGCAGCGCGATCTCCTTGCTCAGGTTCGGGCCGGAGATGGCGGCGAAGCGCTCGGCCGGCAGGTCGAGGGATTCGCGCACGACCTCGTCCATGCGCTTGTTCGTGTTGCGTTCGATGCCCTTCATGAGGCTCACGACGATCGCGTCGTCGGGGATGAGACCCTTGAATTCGGCGAGCGCGACGCGCGCGAACTGCGCGGCGATCGCGACGACGACGATCTCGGCGTTCCTGACCGATTCGGCGCGGTCGCCGGTGGCGGTCATGTTGTCCGGCAGATGCTCGATGAACGGGAGCCTCACGTGATTGCGGTGGTTGTCGCGGATGCCTTCGACGATTTCGGGCTCCATCGCCCACATCGTCACGTCGTTGCCCGCGTCGGCCAGCACCTGGCCGAACGCGGTGCCCCATGCGCCGGCGCCGAGAACAGTGATCTTCATGCTATGTGATTCCTTACTTTCGGTTCGTGACTGTTTCGTGACCTTCGTGCCATGCTACTCGCCGCTCACGCCGAGGCGATCGGGGTGCGGCTCATCGTGCGGTAGTCCCAGTAGCCTTCCTTCGGGAACTTCTCGCCGCGGATCTCCTCGAGCAGTTCGTTGAGGCGGATGAACATGCGCCATTTGAGCGCTTCGACGGCTTCGGCCGGCGGCTCGTCGCCCCAGTCCTCCATACCTTCGAGCAGGTCCGAGTAGTCGAGCTGGTGGTCGTAGCACATGACGACGTTCTTGCGCGGCCACGGCCACCAGTGGTTGATGGAGGCGGCACCCCAGGTGGCGGCGCAGAACAGCGGCACCTGCTTGCCGAGTCGGCGGGAGGCTTCGAGCGCGATGTAGGCGGCGCCCTCCTTGATGCTCATCACCCATTTCTGCGGGTCGCGGGTGACGGTGCCTTCGGGCCAGACGGTGAGCGGGCGGCCGGAGATGAGGATGTCGATGGACGTCTCCTCGATCTCCTTGGCCTTGCCGGAGTGACGTTGCACCGGCTGCATGCCGACGATCTGGAACCATTTGCCGATGATCGGCCACTTCGCCATCTCGGCCTTGGCCATGTAGCGCGGGCGGCGGCCCATGTGGAACAGGCTGGCCATCGGCACGAACACGTCGAACATGGTCACGTGCGATGCGGCAGTGATGAACGGGCCGCTTTCGGGGATGTTGTCGAGTCCCCACGCGTAGGTCCGGCAGCTCGCGTTGAAGACGACGTCGACGCCTTTGAGCAGACGCCTCGTGCCTTTCGGGTTCTGCGCGTCGATCTCGTGCTGGTTGACGCTGCGGTCGGCGCCGGTGGGCAGGTCGCGCATCGGGTCGACGAGATGATGCTTCTTCGCGAGTTCGGCGACGCGCTCGTCCGAGAGGGGCTTGACCGCGGAGCGCGGCGACGGTTTTCCTTTGGATGCCATGCGCCTTATTGTACGTTCGCCCCCTACCGCGGTCCGTCTCCGTCGACCCGCGCGGATGCTCCGGCTACGGCTCCCCCTCAGTCCGGCCTCATGGCCGGCCAGCTCCCCCTGAAGGGGGCGCAGAGCAGCCCCACGTACAGGCCCCCTCTGACGAGGGGGCTGTCCGCGTAAGCGGACTGGGGGAGAGATACCGGGAACCGTTACGTTCCAGCTATCTCTCCCCCAGTCTCACTCCGTTCGACAGCCCCCCCCTCGTCAGAGGGGGCCTGGATGCGTTGTCCGTCAGTCGATGTCGGCGCCGAGCTGGTGGAGCTTGCCGCGGAAGTCGGCGTAGCCGCGGTCGATCAGGCTGATGCCCTGCACGTTGGACGGGCCCTTCGCGGCGAGCGCCGCGATCAGGTGGCTGAAGCCGCCGCGCAGATCCGGCACGTCGATGTCGCGGCCGGTCAGCGGGGTCGGTCCGAAGATCACCGCGGAATGCTTGTAGTTGCGCTGCTGGAAGCGGCACGGCAGGGACCCGAGGCACTCGCGGTACAGCTGAATCGTCGCGCCCATCTGCACCAGGGGCTTGGTGAAGCCGAAACGGTTCTCGTACACGGTCTCGTGCACGATCGACAGGCCGTTCGCCTGCGTCAGGGCCACGACCAGCGGCTGCTGCCAGTCGGTCATGAAGCCGGGGTGCACGTCCGTCTCGATCGCGACCGGCTTGAGGTCGCCGCCCGGATGCCAGAATCGGATGCCCTTGTCGGTCACGTCGAACTCGCCGCCGACCTTGCGGAACACGTTGAGGAACGTCATCATCTCCGGCTGGGTCGCGCCCTTGACGAAGATGTCGCCGCGGGTGGCCAGCGCCGCCGACGCCCAGCTCGCCGCCTCGATGCGGTCGGTGAGCGAGGTGTGCGTGTAGCCCTTGAGCTCCTTGACGCCTTCGATGCGGAACGTGCGGTCCACGTCCACGGAGATGATCGCGCCCATCTTCTGCAGCACGGCCACCAGATCCATGATCTCCGGCTCGATCGCGGCGCCGGACAGCTCGGTCTTGCCCTCGGCGAGCACGGCGGCGAGCAGCGTCTGCTCGGTCGCGCCCACGGACGGGTACGGCAGGTGGATCTTCGCGCCGTGCAGTCCGTTCGGCGCGGTGATGTGGATGCCGTCCTTATGCTCCTTGTCGACGTTCGCACCCAGCTTGCGCAGGGTCTCCAGGTGGAAGTCGATCGGACGGCCGCCGATGTTGCAGCCGCCCAGCGCGGGGATGAACGCCTCGCCCAGACGGTGCACCAGTGGACCGGAGAACAGGATCGGGATGCGCGACGAACCGGACAGCGTGTCCACGTCCGCCACGTCGGCGAGCTGGACGTGCGTCGCGTCGATCGTGACGACGCCGTGATCGCCGTCCACGTCGACGTCCACGCCGTGCAGGCGCAGCAGATCAGACACGACGTGCACGTCGCGGATCTCCGGAACGTTCTTCAGCACCGACTTGCCCGGCGCGAGTAGCGCGGCGACCATCGCCTTGCTGACGAAGTTCTTCGCGCCACGCACCTTGATCGTGCCGTTCAGCGGCTTGCCGCCCTCGACGTGCAGCACGTCGTTCTCGTTTTCGCCCACGATTACCTCTTTCGATTCAACAGGACCGCGAAACACTATCAAACAGTGTGCCATAAGGCATGTGCGAACACCGTGAAACCCGTGGCGATGCGGCTGGCGGCGTAATCCCCGCGCCGCCGGCCGCACGCCGCCGCGACCGCCACGCCGAATGTGACGCGCGTCACAATCGTCGGCGATCGCCGCGCGCCCGACGGATCCGCCGTCGTCGCTTTGCTATGGTGGGCAACAGAGGTGAACGTTCACGGATGGCAGGCGATCGAAGACTGCCGGAACGCACCACCCGCACCACTACGCAAAGGAGCATAATCCATGACCACCGTCGCCATCGTCGGATGCACGCACGCCGGCACCTTCGCCGCCACGTCGATCCTCGCCGAGCACCCCGATTGGACCGTCCACGTGTTCGAACGCAACGGCACGCTGTCGTTCCTCTCGTGCGGCATCGCGCTGTGGGTCGGCGACCACGTGTCCGACCCGAAGAAGATGTTCTACTCGTCGCCCGAGGCGCTGGCCGAGGCGGGCGCGACCATGCACATGCGCACCGACGTGACGTCCATCGACGTCGCCGCCAAGACGCTCACCTACCGTCCGGTCGACGCGATCGGCGTGGGCGTGGGCGACGCGGCCGGCGAGGAGCAGACGCTCCACTTCGACAAGCTCGTCGTCACCACCGGCTCGCGCCCGGTCGTGCCGCCGATTCCCGGCATCGACAGCCCGCACGTGCTGCTGTGCAAGAACTGGGACCACGCCATCGCCATCAAGGAGAAGGCGAAGGAGGCGAAGTCGGCGGTCGTGATCGGCTCCGGCTACATCGGCGCGGAGATCGCCGAGCAGTTCTCGCTCACCGGCGTGAAGACCACGCTCGTCGACGGACTCGACCGCCCGCTCGCCAACAACTTCGACAAGAAGATCACCGACCAGGTGGCCGCCGCGTTCGAGGAGCACGGCGTCACGCTCGCGCTCGGCCAGAAGGTGACCGCCTTCCGCGACAACGACGACGACACCGTCACCGTCGTCACCGAGAAGGGCGAGTACACGGCCGAGATGGCGATCCTCGCGGTCGGCTTCCTGCCGAACACGGATCTCCTCAAGGGACAGGTCGACATGCTGCCGAACGGCGCGATCATCGTCGACGACTACATGCGCGCCTCCGTGCCCGACGTGTACGCGTGCGGCGACTCGGCGACCGTCTTCTATAACCCGACCGGCAAGCACGACTACATCCCGCTCGCCACGAACGCGGTGCGCCAGGGCCTGCTCGTCGGCCGCAACATCGCGGAGCCGACCGTCAAGTACCTCGGCACGCAGGCGACGAGCGCCGTGCAGCTGTACGACCTGTCGCTCGCCGCGTCCGGCCTGACCGCAGCCGGCGCGGAACGCCGCGGGCTCACCGTGCGCGAAACCGAACTGACCGAGGACTACCGCCCCGACTTCATGCTCACCACCACGCCCGTCACGTCGATCCTCACGTGGGATCCGGAGACGCGCGAGGTCAAGGGCGGCCAGTTCTGCTCGAAGGCGGACATCTCCGGTGCCGCGAACGTGATCTCGATGGCGATCCAGGCGAAGTTCACCATCGACCAGCTCGCGAACGTGGACTTCCTGTTCCAGCCGAACTTCGACAAGCCCGTCTACTACGTCGGCGCCGTCGCCATGAAGGCCGCCGCCGAAGCCTGACGGACGCAACCCATCGTCTCCCTCCGACGAAGGAGGCCGCGTCACCGAAGCCTGACGGACTCCCCATTGCCTCCCTCTGACGAGGGAGGTGGCCACCGAAGGCGGTCGGAGGGAGAGATAGCCGGAACGTCGCGTTTTGCGGTATCTCTCCCCCACCCGGCTCCGCCGGGAGCCCCCTCGTCAGAGGGGGCCGATCCTCTCAAGCCGACCTACAGACTCGCCTTGATCTTGTGGGCGAGATCGGCGTCCCACATCGCGCCGGTGGCGGACATCACGCTGTCCGCGCCGGCGCGCTTGTACGCGGCGAAATCATCCGACGTCACGACGCCGCCGACGCCGTTGATCGCGAAATCAAGACCGCTCTTCTCACGGATCGCGGCGAGGCGCGAGACCATGTCGAGGCCCGCGCCGCGGATCGCGTGGCCGCACACGCCGGAACGGTCGCGGCCCTTGCCCGGCAGGGCCTGACGCCCCTCCGCGTCGACGAGACGCGCGGAGATTGTGTTGATCGTGCTGAATCCCTGCACGGTGCCGCGGCCCACGGTCGATCGCACCATGAGCTCGAGCGCCGCGTCGTCGGGGATGTAGGCGAGCTTCACCATGAGCGGCGTGTCGCCGATCTCGTTCTTCACCGCCTCGGCGATGCGGCCGACGAGCAGCGGATTATGGCACAGGAGCACGTTGTGGTCCTCGTTCGGGCAGCTCGTGTTCATCACCATGACCTTCGCGCCGGTCTCCTTGACGAGGCGGGCGGTGGTCGCATGGTCGGCGATGTACTCCTCCTCGGTCATGCCCTCCACGCGGGAGCCCTGGAATCCGGGGACGAGCAGCTGGCCGGGGCCGGCCGCCGCGATCGCGCGGAACATGTCCGGCTGCCACAGGTCCGGGTCCTGCGAGGGCACGCCGAAGCTGTTGGAGATGGAGATCGGGCGCTCATAGTTCGTGTCGGCGAGCACGCCCTCGTCGAGTTCCGGGCTGCCGGGGGTGAGGCTGCCGTCCGCCGACTTCGGGTGCACGGCGAGCACGTTCGGGAACGGGTTGCAGCCCCACGCGCGCGAACGCACGGTCTTGTAGGTGGCCAGGTCGAAGCCCATGCGGAACGCGGCCGTCGTGAAGCGGCTGTTGAGCAGCGGGCCGGCGGGGATGCCGAACGCGAGGTTCACCGGCACCCCAAGGAACGAGTCGGCAGGGGCGGAGCCGGCCTCAGTGACGGCCGTCTCCCCCTCAGTCGGCTTCGCCGACAGCTCCCCCACATGCGTGGGGGCGCAGACACCATTGACTTGCTCCCCCTCCAAGGGGGAGCTGGCCGCGGAGCGGTCTGAGGGGGTCTCGCCGGCCTCGGTATCACGCTTCAGCGCCTCGGCGAACGCGCCGAACGGGCCCTGTTCGTAGTTGTCCTCATAGGTGCGGTTCACGTCGTAGAACGGTTCGGACTGCTGGAGGCCCTGGCTCATGGTGTTCTCGATTCTCCTCGACTATGTGCGGATGCTGTGCGCAGATGACGATGTGCGCATATGCGCGACGTTGAGCGGAAATCGCCGAAAACCGGCGGATGTGCTCGCCTATCTGTCCGTTATCCAGCATAAGCATCGTCATACACAAACGACGCGCCTTCAAGGGCGCGTCGCTCGTCGTGCAATCCCCATCGGTCACGGATCGATCCCCGCTTATCACGGATCACGCCACGATCGTCACGGATCGTTCCACGGTTCTCCACGGAAAACCGACGCGAATCACGGAGCGAACCGGACCACCCACGGAACGGACCGCACGCGACGGGGCGGAACGTAAGCCGCGCGCCGGCGCGGCGCCGTTCCGCTCAACCGACCATCGCCGAGACGAACGAGACGATGGCGAACAGCGCGTTCAGCGACACGAACACGATGAACGCCCACGACGTCCACCCGGCATACGTGTCCTGGCCGCTGCGATTGGCGCGCACGAACCAGCCGAGCCGCCGACCGTACAACGCGAACACGATGATCGCGCCGATCACGCCGCCCAACGACAACGCGAGCGAGAAGATCCCATACCCCATGTCGCCGAGGAAATGGCTGGCGAGACCGTCGATCACGCCGGACAGGATCGCGTTGTTGAAGATGTGCAACGCGATCGCCCAGACCAGCGAATACTCCATCGCGACATAGCCGAGCACCAGACCGAACAGGAACGCGAAGAAGCCCTGCACCACGTCGTCATGGAACAGGCCGAACGCGAGCGCCGACGTGAGGATCGCGAAGTTCCGGCCGAGCGGCTTCAGCTCCTTCATCAGCACGCCGCGGAACATCATCTCCTCGCAGATCGGGCCGACCAGGCCGATGTACAGCCACATGCTCACGGTGACGGCCGATTCGTTGATACTGTCCGACGTGGGCGACGCCAGATCGGTGCCGAACATCGAGAACGCGAGTTGGATGAGGACGATCACGCCCTGCACGCCCAATGCGACCACGATGATCGCGAGGCAGGCGAGCGGGGTCATGCGGCGGCCGCCGTACTGGCTGACCGTGCCGAGCTGGTTCGTCTCGCCGTAGGTCTCGCGATGCGGGCCGCCGAGCCAGAATTCGCGGGTGAAGATGTCGCGGCGGCGCATGAACATCAGGAATCCGACCGCGGCGAACACGGCGATGAGGCTCAGGACGCCGGTCCAGCGGTTGAGCGCGCTGTCGTAGGCCGACGAGCTCCCGCTTCGGTTCGTCGCGGCGAAGATAGCGCCGAAGACGATGCCGGCGACGATGCTCACGCCCGTCATCACGCCCTGATAGGCCAAGGTCAGACCCATCGCGCGGTTGACGACCTTGCGTCGCCAGGTGCGCCACCATGCGCGCGGGTCGATGGCCGCGAACGTCGGCACGGCCATCGGCACCGGTTGCGCGTAGTAGGTGGGCCACATCGGCTGGGGTTGGAACTGGGGTTGCGGGTAGGACTGGGGTTGAGGTTGAGGCGGGTACGGAGCCGATTGCGGCGGGTACTGTGCAGACTGCGACGCGTAGTGATCGTGGCGCGGTGCATATTGGTATTGGGCGGCCTGCGATGGATATTGGGCGACAGGCGCCGCCTGCTGGGAATATGGCACGGACTGGGCTGGCTGAGCATACGGAACAGTCTGCGGGGCCGACGCGGCCTGAGGAGCAGCCACGGGCTGTGAAACCGCCGCAGGCTGGGGAGTCGGAGTGGCGTATTGCGGATACTGCGCGTACTGTGGCATGGGCTGTGCCTGAGACTGGGCCGGCTGCCACACCGGCGGCTGCGGGTAGGCCGAAGCCTGGGGAACGGCCTGCGGATAGGCTCCAACCTGCATGGTTTCGGCACCAACCTGCATGGTTCCCGGCGCAATGTGCGGAGTTTCGCCGGCAACGTGCAGGCTTCCCATCGCAACCTGTGCAGTCCCCTGCTGAAGACCGGCGCTCCGCGTCATCACCGGGTTTTCGGGAACCGCGGTATTCCGCGGATTCCCCGAGCTGGCAAACGGCTCGGCGGGAGCTTCTACTCGGCCACCCCGTACAGGTTGGCCCGCAGCACCTACACGTTCGGCCCCCAAACCTACAGGTTGGCCCTCGGACCCTACACGTCCGTCCGAAAACCCTACAGGTTCGGTCCCAGACCATGCAGGTTCGCCCGGAGCCCCTACGAATTCGCCCCTGTCACCCGCTGATGCCGACGGCCGCACCGGCTCACCCGATGACACCGGCCCACCCGATGGCACCGGCCCGCCCGGCCACCCCGAATTCCCCGGCCGTACCGGCTCACCCGCCTGCGCCTGGCTCCCATACTGCGACTGCTGCGTCGCGTCCCATTGTTCCCGTTGCTCTTGCTCGGATTGCCGCATCTGCGGATTCGCATCCCCCTGCGGATGTTCTTCATTCGTATTCATGCCGCCCAACCTATGCCCCGTTCCTGAACGTAACATGACCACGTCCACAGATGTCCACAGAAGTCCGCCGTATCGATTCCGCGCAACGCCTGACCGCGTTATGATGACGGCCATGGAATCTCAGGGGATGCCGCAGGTACTGGTCGCGGCGGTGGACAACGACCGCATGGCATTGCTCGCGCTGCGGGGCATCCTGCCGCAGCTGCTGCCTGGATCGCAATGGCTGTGGGGCGTCGGTTCCGCCGACGAAGCGGTGCGCCTCGCGCTCGACCCCGAGACCCGCCCCCGGTTGCTGCTCGTGGACATGTCGCTGGGCGATGCGACCGGCATCAGCGTATGCCGCAGAATCCGCCAACGGGATGCCCGCGTGGCGCTGCTGGGCATCACCGCCTTCTCGACCGCCGACTATGCCGCACGTGCGGCCGAGGCCGGCGCGCAGGGCATCGTCTCCAAGGCGGATGTCCCGCAATTGGCCCGCGCGTTGCGCGTCGTCGCATCGGGCGGTACGTTCACCCCATCTGACCGCGGGCCCCGGGCCGGCGGGACCGCGCCGGACGCCCCCGTGTTCCGCACCGTCGACGAGGCCCATCGGTTGCTGACCGGCACGGCAACCAGCACGGCAACCAGCACGCCATCGTGCACACCCACCGGCTCCCCGAACGGCACGCCCCCGAACAGCACACACCCGGATTCCCCGTCACCCGACGCCCCGAGACGCGGCCCCAAGGAAGCCGAGACGCTGCGCCTGCTGTCACGCGGTCTGAGCTACGACCAAATCGCCACACGATGGGGCGTCGCCGCGTCAACGGTGCGCACGCACGCCCACCGTGCGGTCGACAAGCTGCACGCCAATTCATTGGCGCACGCCATCGCCCTGTTTCTCGCGCGCTGATCCGGTTTCCGCGGGAACCGGCCGCAACGGAATCTCCGCGCCGATCGTCCACGCGCCGTCCTGGGCGCTCGCGGCGAGCGTGCCGCCCAGCGCCTCTACCGCCGCGCGGTGCATCGCCAGTCCGCCACCGTGCCTGCGTCCGTGCATCAGCGTCAGCGCGTCGCCGGCGAGCGCGTTGACCTCGCTGATGCGGATGCCGGAATCGTCGATGCCGATGAACAGGCTGTACGCGGGCGTCGTCGCGTCATCCGGTATCGCGCAATGCCGCACGATGTTCGCGTAGATCTCCTCGACGAGTTCCATCACGACACGCTGCACCGGTTTCGGCACGCGCGCGCCGCCGCCTGCGTCTCCTGCCGCGGCGTCCCCGCCGCCCGTCACATCGATCCGACTGGTTCCGACGAATCCCAGCATCGTCATCGTGCGGTCCTGGTCTTCGAGGTATTTCTCCAGTTCGACGTCGAACGGCGGTGTACCGCCCGTCGCCCCGCCGCCCGCCGCGCTCTCGGCCGCGACTTCCGATTCGAGGCCGGCGAGGTCGCGTTTGCCGTTGAGCACGTCGATGACGTCGTGCACGCGGGCGAGCGCGTGGTGCGAACGTGTATAGATCGCGTCGAGCATGGCCGTATCGTCGTCCGTCGCTTTGGCGCGCCACGCGAGCATCGCGATGGTGGACATGTCGTTGGCGACGGCGTCGTGGATCATGTGCGCGAGCGCCTGTTCGCGCGTGACGCGGCCGAGCAGCCGTTCGGCGCGCGCCGCCCGCTCGCCGGCGGCGGACGCGCGACGGAACGCGGCACCGAACATGATGAGGAATCCGAAGCCCATGATGTCGAACACGCCGGTCGCGACGCCCGCGATCACCGCATAGCCGGGCATCGACGCGGACGGGTCGGCGGGGATCATCGCACCGAAGCCGACGTCGCCGAACCCGGCGATCATGCCTGCGACCACGCCGCTGCCCATCGACCGCGTGCCGAACAGCGCGAAGCAGACGGCGTCCACCGCCGCGTAGCCGACCAGCACGGCGAGCATCATCCGGTTGGTCAGCGCGTAGCCGATGGCAAGGAACAGGGTGATGACGGCGAATCCGCCGCTCGTCCACCAGCCATCGGGTAGGAACCCCATCGCCAACAGCAGTACGGGCGCGACCAGGCACACTTCGCGCGGCCGGAACGGCAGCAGGACGATGACGGCCATCCAGCCCAGCGTCAGCAGCATTCGCCCGGGCGATGATGGAGGCGCGACGATCAGTCCGACCACCATCACGGCGAGGCCGATTCCCGCGTCCTTCTCCAGGAAATGCGGTTCACGCCACCAGCCGCGTACCCGTTCCAACGTGGCGCGGGTCTCGGAGAGACCGAATCGACCGTCGTTCATCGTGCGGTCCCCGCGCGAACCGCACGGACCATACCGGCCGCAGCCATGCCATCCGGTTTGTCGAACCGCATGCCGCGCGGATCGCTCGGCAGCACCATGAGAATCACCCATGCCAGCGATCCCATCGTGTAGCAGGCGAAGGCAAGCAACATTCCCACAATGGTCGCCGGTGCCGCGGCACTGTTCCCCATGCCGTCGTAGCCGTACACGACGGCGAGCACGAAGACCGGCAGCAGCGAGCCGAGCTGCAGCAGGATCGGCAGAAGCAGCCACCGACCGCTCCGGTTCGCGTCGTGCAGTCGTCGGACGGACAGTGTGATGATTGGGATGAACAGCAGCAGCTGGACGACGGTCGCCGCGTTGTCCGCGACGGCGTCCAGCGGTGATTCACCGTCGGTTCCGCCCGCCACGTCGCTGACGCCGGCCGCGGTGCCGATCCCCATCGCCGCGACGACCACGATGGCGGCCACAATCGTGCAGAACAGCACGGCCCACCAGTATTCGCTGCGCGAGGCTCGGCCGTCGAGTACCTTCATCTTGCGGAAGAACCGCCCGACCGCACGCCTGAATCCGATGCCGTACCACGGCACCCACAGCGGAGGCTCCACCCCCAGCGGAGGCTCCTCCCGCAGCGGCGGCTCCGGCACCGGCCTGTCCTCATCCACGCTCATCATGGTCTCCTTTCATTCACTGCCCTCCACTCAACCGCATTCCGCGCCGGCCGTCCACCCGCGCAGGGCGACGGTCAACATGCGTCCACAGGAGATCGGCCCATAATCGGCATACATGCCTCGATTCGATACAGTGGGATGCATGAACGAACTTGGGGAAGGTGACGACGGCAACACGGGAAACGGCAACAACGGCAACGGCAACGCCACCGATACCGCATGGCGGCCGCTGCCGGAGCGGGTGCGGACGGTGTGGCTCATCAACGAGGCGATCCAATGCGCGGTCTGGCTGGCGGCGTGCGGCGTGTTCACGGCGGTCTGCATATCCCACGATTGGTGGGGGTTCTGGACGCAGCTGGTCGCCGCACTCGCCGCGATCTACGCGGTCGGCGACCTCGCGACCCAGCCGTTGCAGACGAGGTACCGGTACGCGTTCACCCGATTCCGCATCGGCGAGCGCGACCTCGCCACACGCACCGGCTGGCTGTGGCGCAGATCCACGACCACCCCGTACAACCGCGTGCAGCATGTGGATACGAAGCAGAATCCGGTGCAGCGCCGGTTCGGACTGACCACGGTGGTCGTGCATACGGCGGCTGACACGACCGAAATCGCCGCGTTGGACACCGCGGAGGCCGAGCGCATGGTCGCGACGATCGCGGCCCGCGTGGCCGATGCACGGGAGGACCTGTGATGCGGCCCGTGACGTGGCCCGTGACGTGGCGTCGTCTCCACCCGGCGGCGCTGATCGTGCGCGTGGCGTCGAATGCGAAGGGCACGGTCTCGTTGCTGCTCTCGTTCGTCGTGATCATCCGTATCTCGCTGATGCGCCACGAATGGTGGCTGTGGCTGGCGGCCGCGGCGATCGTCGCCTACGTGGCGGTCGGCCCGGTCTGCGCGTGGCTGTCGACCCGCTACCGTCTGTCCGCCACGATGCTCGAATACCGTTCCGGCGTGCTGTTCCGCAAACGCCGCGCCATCGCCTATGGCTCAATCCATGCGATCAACAGCGCGAGCCCGTGGTATCTGCGCCCGTTCGGCGTGATCCGTCTGACGGTCTCCCCGATCGGCGACGACGCCGACATCGACCTGAGCGCGGTTCCGTCGGCGTTGCAGGGCGAGTTGGAGCGTCGACGCGCCGAAGCGGCCGGCGCGGCACGATCCGGCACCTCGACACCGCAGGCCGCCTCCGATTCCTCGTCCGGAGTCACCACGGATGGGGGCGCCACAACCGCCGCCGATGCTGCAACCGGCACCGCCACCGACCTTACCGCCCCGCGCGCCGGCATCGTCACCTCCTGCCCCTCCCCCATCCCCGTATTCCGTGCGTCGACGCGCGACATCCTCCTGTTCGCCGTCACCGATCCGCGCATCGTCGCGGCCGCGTTCGTCGTATTCGGGTTCATCCAAAACGTGCAGGATGTGCTGCCCCACACGCTCACGCGCACTGCGGAACGGTCGATCGGCGACTACGCCTCGCAGGGTGCCGCGGCGATCACGCTGCTCATCCTGGCGTGCGTCATTCTGCTGATGCTCGTCAGTATCGCGATCTCCCTGCTGCATTTCCACGGGTTCGAGGTGTGGCGGCGCGGGGACGATCTGATCGTCGAACGTGGCCTGTTCACACGCCGTGCGACGACGATTCCGACGGCCCGCGTGCAGACGATCGTCGTATCGCAGTCGTTGCCGCGCCGCATGTTCGGTCTGTGTTCGGCGCGGCTCGGCCTGTCCGCGGCGGCGGGCGGCGACGACGTCGCGTCAGCCGCGGTCGTGCTGCCGGTCATCGGCGCCCGCCGCGTGGCCGCGACGTTGCGCGCGATGCTGCCCGAATGGGATGTTCCAGGCATGTTCGCCGCGACGGCGCCGACCCATCGCACGGGCCGCGGCCTCGCACGGTATTACGTGACGATGCCGCTCGCCGCGACCGCCGCCGCCACGCTGCTCGTCGGCATGGGCGGCCCGGCGACCCACTCGTGGCCATGGTGGGTGGTGGCCGTGCCGTTTGCGGCGGGATTGTGGTGGACGGCCTGCCGATGGCTGCAGGCGAGGGCTGAAGGGTATGCGATGCTTCCGGATGGCCCGGAGCCACCGGCATGGGATCGCCCGAGCCGTTCGCCGGATACCGCCGTACCGGATGGCCCCAGCGCCAAGGCCCCGGCTCCCTTGCCGCACCGGATTCTGGTGACGGGAGCGACGCGGTGGGGGTTGTTCGCGATGATGACGCGACGGGCGCGCGTGCAGTCGGTGACGCGCACAACCACGCCGTGGCGCGACGCACGCGGCGTGGAGAGTCTGCGCATGCGCCTGTTCGTGATGAACGGCATGTCCGAAATCCGGTTCCGTTTCCTGCGGCGTGCTGACGCGGACGCGCTCGAAGCATGGTTCACGGGGCGGTGATGCGCCGCGGGATTCCTTATGGGAGGGGTTTCTCGGCTGCGAGGGGTACATGTCTGAGATAGCGGTCACCCATCTTCGTTACGAGGGGTACCACAGGATCGTTGTACGGCCGTCTGCCGCCGTTTTACGGCGCTCATGGGGGCGATTATCGCCGGTCAGGCACCCCTCGTAAGCCGGTTACACCGTCGGACCGGCCATGAAGTACCCCTTGTAACCAAGAAACATCAATTCGCTTCGGTGAAACGCATAGTGGCCTCCTTCCCGGGAAGGGAAGGAGGCCACTATGGGGCCGATTCGTCGGCGGCATCAACCGCCGATCGCCGTCAGCCGTGGTCGCGGAATCGAATCGTTCTCACGATTCCCCGCGGGAACCTGTCACTTCTTGCGCTTGGTGAGGAAGAACAGGGCGACGGCGGCGATGACCAGCAGCACGATCACGATCACGATGATCGCGATGTTGGAGCCGGTGGTCGTCAGCGTGTTGGCGTCCGTGTTCGCGTTCTGGCTCGCGGACGGCTTCAGCGTGCCGGGAATGACGGTCACGGTGGCGGTCACCTCGTAATCGGTGCCGTTCACCGTGGCGACGCCCTTCACCTGGAACGTGCCGGTCTTCGCGTACTTGGCGGCGGGCACGGTGTCCCAGACCACGGCGGCATCGGTCGTGGAGCCGTCGGACCAGTGGGCCTTCACCGTCTTCGGCAGGGCGGGCGCCGTGCCTTCGGTGGTGGAGACCTTCACGTCACGCTCGACGGAGGTGACGGTGTTCTCCGTCACGGTGACGGTCGCCTTGATCGTGTAGTCCTTGCCGCCAGCGGTGACGGTGCCTTCGATCTCGAACGAGCCGGCCTGGTCGAGCTTGTCCGCGGGAATCTCCGGCCACGTGATGGCGACGGTTTCGACGTCCCCGTTCGTCCAGGTGACGGTGGTGGTCTTCGGCAGGTCGGGCTGCACGCCGACCTTGGTGCCGACGGTCACGGCCGTGGTGTCGACGGACTTCACGGTGGCCGGGTTCACCTTCACGGTGACGGTCACGTCAAGCCCGGCGGCCTTGCCCTTGACGACGAAGGTGTTGCCTTCACGCTTCGAGTAGTCGGCCTTCGTGTAGGACTTGGTGTTCCACGTGATCACGGCGTCTTCCGTCGCGCCGTCCGTGTAGGTGACCTCGACGGTCTTCGGCAGCTTGTCGGACGGGTCGGTGCCGGAGTCGACAGTCACGCCGGCGAGCTTGGCGGCGGATTCGGCCTTGGCGGTGACCTTGACGGTGACCCTCACGTCGGCGGTCGCACCGGTCACGGCGTCGGTCGCCTTGCCGTTCACGATGAACTCGCCGCGCTTCGCGTACTGGGACGCGTCGATGGCGTCCCACGTGATCGGCGTGTCGACGCCGGTCTCGCCGTTGCTCCAGTCGGTCTTGACGCTGGTCTGCAGCTGCGGCGCGACCTTCGCCTCGGTGGTCACGGCGGGGATGTCGGCGACCTTGGTGATAGTGGCCGGCGTGACCTTGACCGTGACGGCGACGGGCAGCGTGGCGGCTTCCACGGCCTTCGCGACGATGACCTTGGAGGAGTCGGCCGCGGCGGCGGATTCGACGGTCGGGTCGACGGTGCCGTTCACGGTGAACGTGTTGCCTTCACGCTTCGAGTAGTCGGCCTTCGCGTAGGTCTTGTGCCACGTGATCGGGTTTGTGGTCGTGTCGCCGTTGGACCAGGTGACGGTCGCGGTCTTCGGCAGCTTGCTGGTCGGGTCGGTGCCGGACGGCACGGTAATCGTGGTGGTGCCGTCAGTCGGCTCGGCCTTCTGCGCGGTGGCCGGGTTGACCTTGTAGGTGACCTTCACCTTGTAGTCCGTGCCGGCGATGGTGACGGTGCCGTTGACGGTGAACGTGCCGCCCTTACGGTTGGTGTAGTCGGCCTTGTCCGGTTCGTCCCACGTCACCGGTTCCTGCGTCGTGGTGCCGTTCGACCACGCGACGGTGGCCTGCGCGTTCGAGAGGTCGGGCTTGGTGCCGGAGTCGACGGTCACGAACGGGTTGGCGGACGGGCCGGTGACGGATTCGACGGTGGCGGCGACCACGGTCACGTTGACGGTGAACTCATAGGTCTTGCCGTTGACAATCACGGTGCCCTTGACCGGCACGGTGGCGCCTTCCGTCTTGAACTGGTCGGCGGTGGTCTTCTCCCACGTGATGTCCTTGGTCTCGGTATCGCCGTTGGAGTAGGTGACAGTCGCCTTGATGCCGCTCAGGTCGGGCGTTTCGCCGACGACGGTCTGCGCGGTCGCGGCGGAGGCCACGACGGACTTCACGGTGGCAGGGTTGACGGTCACCTTGAAGGAGACGCCATCGGCGTATCCGTCGACAGTGCCCTTCACAGTGAACTCGCCGCCGGCGCGCTTGCCGTACTGATCCTTGGTGAGCTTCGTCCACGTGACGTTCGCGGTGCCGGTTTCGCCGTCGTTGTACGTGACGGCGACGGTGTCCGGGTATGTGGGTTCGGTGCCGGATTCGACGGTCTGGTCGTCCGGCGCGGTGACGGAGGTGATGGTGCGCGCGGTGACGATCACCTTCACGGTGACGGTGAAGGTCTTGTCACCCACGGTGACCGTGCCGTTCACGTCGAAGCCGTCGGCGTTCTCGGTGGCGTACTTGCTCTGGTCGATGGAATCCCACATGACGTCGGCCTGCTGTGTGGTGCCGTCAGAATAGGTGACGGTCGCCTTGACCTGGCTCAGATCGGGCGCGTGCGTGGCGATCGTGGAGACGGAAGCCTGCGCGGCGACGGCACCAGTCGGCACGGCGTTGGTCACGTTCACCGTGACCTTGGCCTTGATGGTGGTGCCGCTGACGGTGCCATTCACGATGAAGCTCTTGCCCGCCGTGGCGTACTTACTCGGAGCGATGGACTCCCACGTGACATTGACTTGCTGCTCGGAACCGTCGCTGTAGTGGGCGGTCACCTGCTCAGGCAGGGTCGGGGCCACACCCGCGGGCGTGGAGACGACTTCGGCGTCATCGAGTGAAGTGATGGTGATCGCATTCCACTTCGCATACAGGGTGATGTTGCCGGTGACGGGCGTGGAGAAGTTGTACGGCTTCGTGAACTGCGCGTCAGTGTACCAACCGCCGAACGTGTACCCGGCCTTGGTCGGTGCGGTCGGCGCGGTCGCAACGCTACCGGAGTCCACGGTCTGCGTGGCGACAGTGGAACCGCCGTTCGTGTTGAACGTGACGGTGTACTTCTTGCCCAGCTCGTTCACCTTGGCGACGTAGGCGTTGAAATCGTTGGCGTAGGAATCAACATCCTCGACATAGCCTTTGTATCCCCAGCTGGATGCCACATAATCCTGTACGACCGTCTTGTTGCCGTAGGACTTATACGGAGCAGGAGACGTCGAATTGACGCCCAAACCAGTGATGTCGTATTCGAGATATGACATCGGGCTGTTGTTGTACGAATACTTATTCGTCAGATTGATGTAGTGGCCTGTATTGGAGGAATAAACCGGATTGTTGTCGTAATTGGCCTTTTCGCCATACCACATCTGAGCAGCGGAGGAACTCCCATTCTCGAACAAAGCAGTCGGCCACGCGGCGTTCTCCGCCTCGGCGAACCGATAGTTGCTGTGGTAATTCTGTCCGTTGTTGGCAGCATGATCAGCCTTCGTGGAAGAAAAATTCGCGTTCGATTGGCCCACTGCCATGAGGATGTCCGAGACCTTGTACGGGGTCAGCTTCCTGCTCGCGTCATCACAGACACGTCCCTTGCCGGAAGCCAAATCCGTGCGGCAGGGCTCATTGACCAACGTCAGACGATATGCGTTGATGCTCTTAATCTGGTCGAGAGCATTCTGCATGTTTTCAAGGCTGGTCGCATCGCCATTGCCACCGATGTTCTTCGTGGTCGGCAACGCGGAGTTCCTCAGGATGTTAGCCGCATCCGCAGCGGTGGCCTTCTCATTGGCATCCGTTGCGTTCTCGGACTTCCAGACGAAGTAGCCGTAGGACGACTTCTTCTCCGTGGTGGACAGCGCACTCCAGCCGGTGGCCGCCTGGGCGGGCAGGACGCAGAAGAGCATCGCCGCACTGGCAAGTACGCCGACGACTCCCATCCCCACTCGCGTCATGATGTTCTTCGACATCTTCCTTCTCCATACCTTCATTCGCGAAGTGCCCGACCAAACGACGTCATGAGCACCCCTTCGTATACGGGGCCAAGTATAGGACGCCGTCCCGATAGGCGGAACAGATGCTCCGGTGAGGGGCCGCGAGTGTGCGATCGGAATTTTGGGGGTGCCGCAACGAACCCCCTCAGTCCGGCCTCCGGCCGGCCAGCTCCCCCTAAAGGGGGCGCATACTGCCACCCCTTTGGCCCCCTCTGACGAGGGGGCTGTCGGCCGTAGGCCGACTGGGGGAGAGATAGTCGAAAATCAAAGCAGGCTGGAAAGCAACCGCCGCACCAGCCTTTCCTTGCGCCCCCTTTCAGGGGGAGCTGGCGCGCGAAGCGCGACTGAGGGGGTAAAGACAAGCGGCCGCAGGCTGCGGAAAGGAACACACATCGACTGGAAGCCGATTCCGTTCCTCCCGCGGCCTGCGGCCGCTGTGGTCTCTCCCTCCGACCGCCTCCGGCGGCCACCTCCCTCATCAGAGGGAGGCAAAAGGGAATATCAGATGATGCCGCGATCAGCGAGCGGACCATCCCATTGATATTCGAGCTCGCGGGCGGGCTTGATCTCCTCTTCGGGGAGGTGCTTGGCGGGAATCGTCTTCGGCTTGAACGGGAACTTCTCGGCGCGCATCTTCTCGTAGGCGGCGATGTCGTCCTCGTGCTGGAGCGTCAGGTCGATGTCGTCGTAGCCGTTCATCAGACGCCAACGCGTGTAGTCGTTCACCTCGAACGGCAGGGTCACGTCGCCGCAGGTCACGGTGCGGTCCTCGAGCGAGACGGTCATCGCACGGCCCGGCTCCTCTTCGAGGAGCTTCCACAGCAGTTCGACGCTCTCCTGCGGCATGATCGCCGCGAGCACGCCGTTCTTCGCCGTGTTGCCGTAGAAGATGTCGGCGAAGCTCGGCGCGATGACGACGCGGAAGCCGTAGTCGTGCAGCGCCCACACCGCATGCTCGCGGGAGGAGCCGATGCCGAACTCGGGGCCGGCGACGAGAATCTGGCCCTTCGCGTATTCGGGCTTGTTGAGCACGAACTCGGGGTCGCGGCGCCACGCGTAGAAGAGCGCGTCATCGAAGCCGGTCTTGGTGACGCGCTTCAGGAACACGGCGGGGATGATCTGGTCGGTATCGACGTTGGAGCGGCGCAGCGGCACGCCCACGCCGGTCAACGTGGTGAGTTTTTCCATGATTGTCCTTTCGGGGTCTCTCCCCCACCCGGCTGCGCCGGGAGCCCCCTCGTCAGAGGGGGCCGAGATAAACGGATTACAAATCGGCGGGGCTGGAGATCGTGCCGCGGATCGCGGTGGCGGCGGCGACGGCGGGCGACGCGAGGTGCGTGCGCGACCCCTTGCCCTGACGGCCTTCGAAGTTGCGGTTCGACGTGGAAATCGAGCGTTCGCCCGGCACCATCTTGTCCGGGTTCATGCCGAGGCACATCGAGCAGCCGGCGTTGCGCCATTCCGCGCCGAAGTCCTCGAACACCTTGTCGAGTCCTTCCTTCTCCGCCTGCAGGCGCACGCGCGAGGAGGCGGGCACGACGAGCACGCGGTGGATGTTCTTCGCCTTGTGATGGCCCTTCATGATCGCGGCGGCCTGACGCAGGTCGTCGATGCGGCCGTTCGTGCAGGAGCCGATGAACACGGTGTCGACGGCGATGTCCTTGATCGGCATGCCCGGCTTCAGGCCCATGTACGCGATGGCGCGCTCGGCGGCGGAACGCTTGGTCGCGTCGGCGATGTCCGCCGGGACCGGCACGTTCGCAGTGATCGGCAGGCCCTGGCCCGGGTTGGTGCCCCACGTCACGTAGGGTCCGAGCGTGGACGCGTCGATGTCCACCTCCTTGTCGAAGACGGCGTCGTCATCGGTCTTCAGCGTCTTCCAGTACGCGACGGCCTTGTCCCACATCTCACCTTCCGGCGCGTGCGGACGGCCCTTCAGGTATTCGAACGTGGTCTCGTCCGGCGCGATCATGCCGGCGCGCGCGCCCGCCTCGATGGACATGTTGCACACGGTCATGCGCTCGTCCATCGTGAGGTTGCGGATCGCCTCGCCGCGGTATTCGATGACGTGGCCCTGGCCGCCGCCGGTGCCGATCTTCGCGATGATCGCGAGGATGATGTCCTTCGCGGTGGCGTCCGCCGGCAGCTTGCCATTCACGTTGACCGCCATTGTCTTGAACGGCTTCAGGGACAGGGTCTGCGTGGCCATCACGTGTTCGACCTCGGAGGTGCCGATGCCGAACGCGAGCGCGCCGAACGCGCCGTGCGTGGAGGTGTGCGAGTCGCCGCACACGATGGTCATGCCCGGCTGGGTGAGGCCGAGGATCGGGGCGAACGCGTGCACGATGCCCTGGTCGGCGTCGCCGAGCGCATGCAGGCGCACGCCGAACTCCTTGCAGTTCTTCTCCAACGTGCTCAGCTGGAGGGCGCTCGTCTTGTCCGGGTTCGGACGGTCGATGTCCACCGTGGGCGTGTTGTGGTCCTCGGTGGCGATGAGCTGATCGACGTGGCGGGGCTTGCGGCCGGCCAGTCGCAGGCCCTCGAACGCCTGGGGGCTCGTGACTTCATGCATGAGCATCAGGTCGATGTACAGCAGGTCGGGCGCTCCGTCGCTGCCCTTCCGTACCAGATGATCGGCCCAGACCTTCTCGGCCAGTGTCGTTCCCATGGGGATTCCTCCTAAATTTCTCGGCGCTAGGTCTTGTGTTTGCGCCGTGTTCGTGGTAATAGAGTATGCGGTCAACATGGGGGCGACCATATCCCGGCCGGATTATGAGATGTGCCATCGGAAGCCCGGTTTTCCGCCGGATTATGGCTGGAATTCCGCCGAAATCGTCACCTTTCCCCCGACTTTCCGAGCGCATCGCGATGACGTCGGTTGACCTCGCATGCCGCCCTTGGACGATGTGAGCGCACACAGATTCCATTACTCGGTCATTCGCCGACATGCGGCGTTCGTCACGTGGTACACTGCCCCGATTTGGCATTTCACTATGTGAGATGGTATAAACGGAAACCATGACTTCCATGCACTCAGATACCGCTGTGGCCGAAGAGCCGGTCGCCGAGCAGGACACCACCGACGACAAGACCCCCGCCACCGCGCAGGCCGCCGAGCAGAACGACGGCGAGGTGCATTCCGGCGTCGGCGTGCTCGACAAGACCGTGAAGATTCTCGACGCCCTTGAGACCGGCCCCTCCACGCTCGGCCAGCTCGTGGCCGCCACCGGTCTGGCCCGACCGACCGCCCATCGACTCGCGATCGCGCTCGAACGCCATCGCTTCGTGCTGCGCGACCAGCACGGCCGTTTCGTGCTCGGCTCCCGTTTCGCCGAGCTCGCCGCCGCCGCCGGCGAGGACCGACTCCTCACCGCCGCCGGCCCGATCCTCCAGACGCTGCTCGACCGTACCGGCGAATCCGCGCAGATCTACCGCCGCCAGGGCGACCAGCGCGTGTGCATCGCCGCCGTGGAGCGCGCCTCCGGTCTGCGTGATTCGATTCCCGTGGGCGCGATGCTCTCGATGGAAGCCGGCTCCGCCGCGCAGATCCTGCTCGCTTGGGAGGATTCCGAGCGCATGCATCAGGGCCTGCGCCACGCGAAGTTCAACGCGACCAAGCTGGCCGCCGTCCGCAAGCGCGGTTGGTCCGAGTCGGTGAACGAGCGCGAGGAGGGCGTGTGCTCGATCTCCGCGCCGATCCGCAACGCCTCCGGCCAGGTGATCGCCGCGATCTCCATCTCCGGCCCGTCCGGCCGTATGGGCAACGCCCCCGGCCGCCGCTACGCGCCGCTGGTGATGGCCGCCGGCAAATACCTGACCGAAGCCCTCATCAAGGCCTCCTCCGGCCGCTGAGCCGGCAACAGACCCTACTCGGCCCCCTCTGGCGAGGGGGCCAATGCATACTCACGCGAACAGGCCCTTGAGCTGCTCCCATATCGTGGGCTTGCGCAGCAGGTCGTCGCCCTCTCCGTCCTGCGGGGGCTTCGCGTTCAACGCGTACGTGTACGCCTTCTTCGAACTGGGCTTGCCGACGAGCTCGCCGAACTCCAACAGCTGCGTGCGCGGCTCATACGGATGCCGGATGTCGAATTCGATGAGCCTGGTCGCACGCTTCGCCGGCGCGGGCCCATACGAGCCGAATCCGCAGGTCGGCGTCGCCGCCATCATCACGCCGTCCAGTTCGCCGACGAACCAATTGCGATGGTCATGACCGGTCGCCACCCCTATATAAGGAAACACCTCGGCACGGGAATCATCCGAACCGGCTTCCCCGATCACACCGGAATCATCCGCATCCGCATCATCCATCACCGCACGCATCGTCGCGTCATCGCCGCGCAATACCGCGAACTCACGCGACGTATCCGGGCAACTGATGCCCTCACCCAGATAGCCGCCGGGACGCACCTTCCCCTCGTCCAGAACGTAATACCGCGCGGCGTGCTCGCGGTACCCCTGCATCGCGTACGGCGTGGTCGCGGTGACGGGCGTGAGCAGGTCATAGTATTCCGGCAACGGCATGTGCTGGAACAGGACGGACCGCGCGCCGATCGCCGACGGCACGCGCGCGAGGAACGAGAGCGCGTCGTCCGTCGGCGCGGCGAACCCGCCGCCGTGCGCATAGTCGCCCGAATCGAGGACGACGAGGCCCAGCACCGTGCGTTTGTGCGCCTCGTCGGCGACGGGCAGCGCGAACGTACCGGCCGCATGCGGGTAGACGACCTGATCGGGCAGCAACGTGTGCGCCGACAGCACGTCGGCCTCGACGCCGGGCGTCGGGTTCACGCAGCCGGGGAACTCGCGGTAGATGGCGTCGAGTTCAGCGTTCGACAGGCCGCACTGGAAATCATGATTGCCGTACGTGACGGCGAACGGCACCTTGCGCTCGATCAGTGGCGCGAGGAACTGGGCGATCGCGCCACGCACCAGTTCGCGCGTACGCTCGTGCGCCTCGGCGGCGGCGTTGGCGGCTTCGGCGTCGGACGTGTCGATATCGGCGTCGATATCGCTGCCGACGGTGACGCTCCAGCGGCGTTTGCGGAACGTCTCGGCGAACGCGGGATCATAGCCGGCGACTTGGTTGCCGGTGAAGACGACCAGATCGGGGCGGACCGCGTCGAGACTCGCCTCGATGAGCCGGATCGTGTCCTTCGCGATCTTCGGGCCGTCCTGGATGTCAGCGACCTGCAGCACACGGAACTTGCCGGAATGGTGGAACTGAAGCCGCCCCAGGCGGGCGGACACGGACAGGGGACGGGTGTCCCCCGCCTCCGCCGGCTTGATCCTCGGCCTTGAAGACATGCCCTCGGGCGCACGTGTGTTTTCCGTCATGACTCCTACTGTAATGCGCCGATGCGCAGCTCATATGGACGCCACGCGACGCCACGGCGCGGTCGTTCCCATGGTGCGGTAACACATATCCTTCACAACCGCGGAATACCGCCGTTTCTTGACACCGCACCATGAGTGGTTTACCGCACCATGGGATGAATGGGAAGGAAAAACAAGAAAACCCTCGCTTGCGCGAGGGTTTTCATTGGCTGGGGTGCCTGGACTCGAACCAAGAATGGCTGAACCAGAATCAGCTGTGTTGCCAATTACACCACACCCCAATTTGGCTGGCGTGTAACTCCGAAGAGTTCCGCGTCGTACCCCCAACCGGATTTGAACCGGTGTTGGCGCCGTGAGAGGGCGTAGTCCTAGACCGCTAGACGATGGGGGCTTATTCTGTTATCCGACATTTCTGCCGTGTTGTTTGGTTCTTTGTGAACCGCGCAACGAGTGATTAATATACGCGCATGCCGGTACGTGCGCAACTTACGGCGTGTCGCCAGTATTTCCAACGGTTTTGCACATCGCGCACAGCGTCCGATACCGCCCGCCGCCTTGCGATTGCGGCGTCTTTTTCATGAAAGAAGGCGGATTGGGCCCCCGGACTGTGGCACCTAGGAGAGGATGACGGACGACATGTCGGCCTCCATGCACTCCCCCGCCTTTCCGGACGCGGCCATCGCACATTCACGATGGAAGGAACGAACGAAACGGACAGGACGAACCAGACGGCATCGTTGCGAACATACCGAGAAGAGAATGGGGATACAGGCAAGCATCACGAACGGCCGCCAGACGGTTCGATGAACAGCAGCCCGAGAGATGCGGGTGCATACGCGAAGGACCCCGACTCGATGAGCCGGGGTCCTTCCTGTCCGTACCCCCAACCGGATTTGAACCGGTGTTGGCGCCGTGAGAGGGCGTAGTCCTAGACCGCTAGACGATGGGGGCGTATTCATTTTTCGGTGTTTTCACCCGCTGCGGCGAACCGCAACGAGTGATTAATATACGTGAGCCGTCCGACTTCGTCAACATCGGCGTGTCACATTGTGACTCCTTGGTTGACAACTCTTTTGTAACCGCTTTCTACCATCCGCCTTGGCGGCATCCTCAGGCGAACACCTCAGGCGAACGACGAATCGCCCCGCTCTTCATCGAAGAGCGGGGCGATTTCGATTCCCACGAGCCGTGGCGTCACGACCTCACACCGTCACCGAACCTATATACAAGGCCCACACGGAACGCGTCACAGACGCATCACAGATGCGCGCGCAGGCCCTTGAGACGGGCAAGCGTCAGGTCGCGGCCGACGATCTCCATGGACTCGAAGAGCGGCGGGGAGACGCGGCGGCCGGACATGGCGACGCGCACCGGGCCGAAGGCGAGGCGCGGCTTGTAGCCGCCCTCCTCGACGAGCGCCTTGTTCAGCGTCTCGTGCAGGTTGTCGGTCTTCCAATCGCCCTCGGAGACGCCTTCCAACGCGGCGATCGCCAGGTCGAGCACGGCCGGCGCGGAATCCTTGAGCTGCTTCTTGGCGCCGTCGTCCGGCTCGATGTACTCGTCGGTCGACAGCAGGGAGCCGACCATGCCGGCGACTTCGCCGAGCAGACGCACGCGCGTCTGGACGAGCGGCGCTGCGGCGGTCAGGATCTCCTGCTCGCGGGCGGTCAGCGCATCCCACGAATCCGCGGAGACCACGCCGTCGCGCTTGAGGTACGGCACGGAGCGACGCAGGAAGTCCTCGGGCTCGAGCATGCGCACGTGCTCGGCGTTGATGGAGATGGCCTTGTCGAGGTCGAAGCGAGCCGGGTTGGCCTTCACGTCGCGCACGTCGAACTTGGCAATCATCTCGTCCATCGAGAACACGTCGCGGTCGGGCGCGATGGACCAGCCGAGCAGCGCGAGGTAGTTGAGCAGGCCCTCGCGGATGAAGCCGGCGTCGCGGTGGTTGAACAGGTTGGATTCCGGATCGCGCTTGGAGAGCTTCTTGTTGCCCTGGCCCATCACGTACGGCATGTGGCCGAACAGCGGGGTCTGCTTGGCGATGCCCAGCTCGATCAGGTAGCGGTAGAGCACGATCTGGCGCGGGGTGGAGCTCAGCAGGTCCTCGCCACGCAGCACGACGTTGATGTCCATCATCGCGTCGTCGACCGGGTTGGTGAGCGTGTACAGCGGATCGCCGTTCGGGCGGACGATCACGTAGTCCGGCACGGAGCCGGCCTTGAATTCGATGGTGCCGCGGATGAGGTCGTCAAAGGCGATGTCCTCGTCGGGCATGCGGATGCGCAGCGCGGGCTTGCGGCCTTCGGCGCGGAAGGCGGCCTTCTGCTCCTCGGTCAGGTCACGGTCGTAGCCGTCGTAGCCGAAGGCCTTCGGGCGGCCGGCGGCCACGTTGCGGGCCTCGATCTCCTCGGGCGTGGAGAAGGATTCATAGGCGTAGCCCGCGGCCAGCAGCTTGGCGGCGACGTCCTTGTAGATGTCGGTGCGCTCGGACTGGCGGTACGGGCCGTGGGGGCCGCCCACGTCGATGCCCTCGTCCCAGTCGATGCCCAGCCAGCGCAGGGATTCGAGAATCTGGTTGTAGCTTTCCTCGCTGTCGCGCTGGGCGTCGGTGTCTTCGATGCGGAAGACGAGCTTGCCGCCGGTGGCGCGCGCCTCGGCCCAGTTGAACAGGGCGGTGCGGATCATGCCGACGTGTGGGGTGCCGGTCGGGGACGGGCAGAATCGGACGCGCACGTCCTTCGGCAGTTCGGGCTTGTGGTTTTTCGCGGATTCGTTCGCGTGTTCGGCTTCAGTCATAGTCCCCTATTGTGCCGCGCGTGCCGGACGCGTGGGATGCGCCGACCTCCCGCTCCGCACCAAGCCGTCCCCCACTCCGTAATCGTCAACCGTGCCATCCACACTTCCCCACCGCATCCTCACCATCGTGGACTTTCCCCGCCGGCGGACCTACCATCGGCAGCCACCCGCAATGCCCGTCACCGCCCGACGGGCACAACCCGAACAAACGCGCGCCAAAACATACGAGCCGATGCAGGAGACGATGACGATGACGCATGATGACCGACATGACGGCCGCGACAGCGCCGGTCGAGTGTATGACAATCGTCATACACTCGATTACAATGAACAACAACCACCGCGAATCGAGATTCATCCGCATGCGTTGCATGCACACCACATCGATCGAAGCCAGATCGAATCCGCCTTCATCACACGAATCGGTCCGGCGCGCATCCGCAGCCGGGACCGGGACGCCGACCCACCCCGATGGGCGGCCATAGGATTCGACCAGCAGCAGCGTCTCATCGAACTGGTGTACGTGAAGACGGCCGACCCGGAACCACTGATCATCCATGCGAACTATCTCACCAAGGGGTTCTTCAAGGAATGGAGCAGAGCATGACGCAATACATCGCCGAAGACGGAACACCCATCACCGACGACATGGTCGAACGGTGGGCGCAGGAGGCCGAAAAGGGCTTTGCGGATGCCTCGCTCGACCGGGAAGCCGATCCGTTTCCACCCAGCAAGTCCGACATGAGGGCGCATACCATTCGTATCCCCGATGCGCTATGGCGTCTGGTGGAAACCGCCGCGCAGGCCCGACAGGTGACGCCGAGCGAGTACACGCGGCAAGCGCTCAGCGACAGCCTCGCACAATCCGGACTCACCCGCGAGGAGAAGATCCTCATCTACGCCCAAGCGCATCATCTCACCCGGGAAGAGGCCATCGACGAGCTGCTCGACAAGGCTCTGGCCTGACCCGGGCGCGTGACCGTCGGTCCCACGCGTCCGGCGTCACGCGTCCGATGCCGCGTGATATCACGCGACGTCACGTGGCATCGCGTGATATCACGCCGCCTCACGCCTCGGCTTGCGCGGTGCGCGCGAAGCCGAGGGAAGTGAGGAAGTCCGCCGCGTCGCCGCTTGCGGCGAAGACGGCGGTCCCGGCGAGGATGCGACGGCACGTCGCGCCGAGTTCGTCGCGCGCCGCCTCGACCGTTCCGGCCGCGGCACCGGCGACGCCCGCGACGCCTGCCGCGCCAGCCGCGTCGCCGAGCACGCCCAGTTCGTCGGCGAGACGTCCGGGCACCACGAACAGTCCCTGCATGCCGGCCAGTCCGATCTCATCCGTTCCGATGATCGCCTGCGCCGACTCCCCCGCCGCCACGTCGCCGTCCGTTCCGGACGCGGCGTCGCGCAGGATGAGGTTCATCTCGTAGCCGCGATCGGTCGCGATGAGGCTCGCCGACACCGACGCCCCGTCACGGACGACTCCCTCACCGGCACCGGCACCAGCACCAGCGGAAACGCCCTCGCCCTCGACCCACGCGGCGCGGATGCGCTCGGACGCGGAGACGGCCGTACCGGCCGACTGCGCGACGACGCGCACCGCGGTGCCCGGCCAGTCGAGGAGCTCCACGACCGCGTCGGACGAACCGGGCACGGCGAACGTGGCCGCCGCCTCGGCGCGATGCAGCGGCAGGAGCTCGGCGCCGCCCTCGTAGTGCTCGTGCACGGCGGCCGTGCCGCCACGGAGCGCCGACGCGGCGTCGCAGCCGATGAAGTGGCCGGGGAACCGGTCGACGAAATCGATGAGGCGCGCGAACATGTCGGCGTCGGCGATCAGCGGCGTATGCTCCATGCTCGCGCACACGCCATGCTGGCGGACGATGCCGTAGCGCTTGAACCGCCAGAACCAATCGTCGCCGCCGAGCGTGAGCGGCACGGTCCTGAGCGTGCGACGGCCGCGCGGCGCGTAGCCTTCGTTCTCGTGGCACGCCCCGCACGCGGGGTAGCGTCCGGACACGTCGCCGGAGGCGGGGTCCTCCTGCGCGAACTCGGGCTTGGCGAGGTCGATGACGAAGGCAAGCCCGTGCGCGTCGAATCGGGGGTTCGCGTCGAGCTCGCTCTTCTTCACGGAGTCGTTGCCCACGCAGTAGTCGTACAGCCAGCGCATCGCGTCCTCGCCGCCGCCGTTGCGCTCCTCGTCGAGGAAGCGGCGGGCCACGGTCGAGGGGTTCGCGGAGAGCAGGCCCATCACGCCGTCCGACGCGATCGGTGCCTCGTCGCGCGTGCAGATGCCGGCGACGACGATGGCGTCGCGGAACCGGTCGAGCAGACGGTCCGGGGTCAGCGGTTCACGGGAGGTCGCGCCGGTGACGCGGTACGTGGCGAGGCCGAGCATCGCGAGCACCTGGTTGCGTTTCCAGTCCACGTCGAGCGGGTCGAGTTCGAGCCGTCGCGTCGCGTAGTCGATGAGCGCGTCGATGCTGCCGTACACGTTGGCGAGCGCGTCGGCCTGCGCCGCCGCCTCGCCGTCGATCTCGATGGGGTCTCGATCGGTGAATGCCATGGATGTTCCTCCGCCGTTTGCCGAATGATGCGGGCGTTCCGGGCCGACTTCGTCGCCGGCTACGTCGCGCCATGATGACCCCATCGTAGTCGTCGCGCGGCGTTCCGACAACCGTCGCCGCGACGATACACCGTCGTGATGCACCGTCGCGGCGGCACGGCGGACGCGACCACGTACCCGCAATACGTACCCGCGATCACGCGGTCACAGTTCCACGGTCTCCTTGTTGTCGTTCTTGACGTGCGCGAATTTGGCGGCGAGCGCGGCCTTGTTGCGCTTCTCGTCCTCCTCCTTCGCCTTCTTCTTCGCCTCGGCGGGGTCCCACAGCACGTCCTCGCGATGCTTCGTCCATTCGGCGGCGGCGAGCGGCGCGACGAACGCTGCGGTCGCGTCGAGCAGGGCGGCGTCCCCCACGCCCGTCGTCGCGCCTTCCGCGGCCGCCGTCGCGGCGTCGGCGAGCGCGGCGGCGCGGGCGGCGAGCAGGTCGCGGATCTGCACGTCGGTCAGGCAGATGCGCGGCACGGAGATCTGTTCGCGCAGCTCGTTGACGACGAGCAGCAGCGGCAGCACGGCGCGCACGGCGGCATCGTCGACCGGTGTATCGGCGGTGACCAGCGCGGCTGGCCCGGTGGCGGAGTCGTCCTCGACGGCGGCGAGCAGCGCGTCGCACACGGTGAGCGCGGCCGCGAACCGGTGCGCCATCGCGTCGACGAGCGCGGGCGACGGCTCATACGCGTCGTCGTCGACCGGCACGGCGGCACCGGCGGTGTCCGCGGCTTCGGCCGCGCCGCCGGTCTCGCCGCCATCGCCGGTACCGTCGCCGGCGACCGCGTACTCCCCCGCGTCGAACGTACCGTCGTTCACGGCGGCTTCGACGGCGTCCAGCGTCGCGTGCACGCGCACGGACGCGGCGTCGTCCCACGTGATGCCGAGGTCGGCGGCGACGTCGTCGACGAGCGTCGCGTCGCCGGTGTCGGAGAAGTCGGCGAGCGCGTCGTAGGCGTCGTTGGCGGCGAGCAGCGCGTCGACGATCGTCTGCGGACGTCCGGGAATCGCGTCCGCGCCCTCGTACACGAATTCGGCATCCGGCACGGTCACGTCCTCGCCGGTGAGGATGCGGGCGAAGGCGCGCGTCACGCGCACCTGCAGGTTCTCGCCGTATTTCGCGTCGTTGTCCATGCGCATCGCGTCGGTGAGCGGCCACAGCGCGATCAGGCGCGCCGCCTCGCGCGCCGCCTCGCGCACGGCGGGCGCGGCGGCCACGCGCGCGATTCCGGCGGTGTTCAGTTCAGTCATCATGCTCCTTTGCGTTTCGTTTCGGACGGCGTGCGATGCCTTCCGTCGTGCGCGACGCACGGCACCCCACCCGTCCGGCTTCGCCGGCCACCCTCCCCTCTCGCGGGGAGGGAAGCGACCACACGTATCGGCTTTGATTCTAGTGTGCGTCTATTGGATTCCGGCGGCGGGGTCGACATACGTGATGGACATCACACGGCCGGTCTCGCAGTCGAACGTGATGGACGTGATCGAGGCGAGCGCGGTGTGGCGCAGGAACATCCAGTGTTCGGCGTGACCGGTTTCGAGCAGATGACGGAACGACCAGATCGGCGATTCGTGGCTGACGACGATGATCTGCTCGCCGGGGTGCCGGCGGACCTTCTCGCGCGCGAAGTCGCCGACGCGTGCGGCGATGTGCGCGTACGACTCGCCCCAGCTGGGTTTCCACAGGTTCGCGACGAGCCTCCAGTTGCCGTTCCTCCACAGCGCGCCCTCGCCGTGGCCGATGCGCTTGCCCCGGAACTCGTTGCCCGCTTCGATGACGCGCTCGTCGGTCGTGAGCGTGAGCGGTTCCTGCCCGCGCGCCTCGCGCACCGGGTTCAACGCGTCGAGGATCGCGCCGGCGGTCTCGCGCGTGCGGTCGAGCGGCGACGAGTAGACGGCGGAGACGGTGTTCATCTGCGGGCTGGCGGCGATGTACGCGCCGGTCGCCTCGGCCATGCGGCGGCCCACGTCGGACAGGTGGAAGTCGGGCAGGCGCTCGTAGAGCAGATGATCGGGGTTGTACACCTTGCCGTGACGGACGAAATGGATGGTGGTGGCGGTCATCGCCGGCCTCCTTCGGGAATCGGTGAACGGTTCGCGATACGGTTCGCACTATGTATTCCAATCTACCGCGGCACGGCCGCGTGTCGCGGCGCACGCGCGCGTAGAGTGGCCGCGACCGAAGAGGGCCGACGTTATCCGATCGGGAGCGGAAAGGAGCGGGTGCGGTATGTCCAATACAGTGATCACCGGAATCAGGGATGTCGCCGGCAAGGTGTTCGGCGGGTATGCGGAGCTGCTGCGCATCCCGCATACGGCACGGTATTCGATTGGCGGCGTCATCGCGTGCATGCCGTTCCCGATGATCGGCATGACGATCACGATCTCCGTGCAGCATTACTACGGCAACTATTCGCTCGCCGGCCTGCTGACCGCGCTCCAGGCGATCGCGCTGGCCGTCGCGACGCCGCTGCTCGGCAAGCTCACCGATAAGTTCGGCCAGCGTCAGGTGTCGATCCCGACGATCATCGTGTGGATCGTCGCGGCGATCGCGCTGACCACGTCGATCACGAACCGTGCGCCGGAATGGGTGCTGTACTGTCTGACGCCGTTCCTCGCCGCGATCCCGCCGTGGGGCGCGATGAGCCGCGCGCGCTGGACGCGACTGCTCAAAGGCGACCGCGAGCGCACCGACCGCGCACTGTCGCTGTGCGGCGTGCTCGACGAGTGCATGTGGGTGGTCGGCAACCCGCTCGCCTCGACTTTGGCTGTGATTTCGGGCCTGCTCGCGTTCTCGTTCACCGGCGTGTGCGTGATTGTCGGCGCATTGATGTTCCTCACGGAACTCACGACCGAACCGCCGTCGCAATCGGACCTCGCGAGGGCGGAAGGCATCTCGCGCAAGGAGTACCGCGCGCGCGAGGCGGCGAAGGCGGAGGCGCTGCGCGCCGAGACCGCCGCCGAGGAGACGCGACGCCGGCTGCGCGCGCAGGGCGTGACCGACGAGTCAATCGTTTCACGTGAAACAATGCGCGCGCTCGAGGAGGCGAAGCAAGGGCGGAAGGCGTCGATCTGGGGGCCGGGCCTCATCGCCGTGTGCGTGACGTGGTTCGGCCTGGGCGCGTTCCAGTCGGCCGCCGGCATCTCGATCATCGCGTTCGCGACCGAGTCGGACATGAAGCAGTACACCGGATTCGTCTTCGCCTGCTTCTCGATCAGCTCGCTGTGCGGCGCGCTCGTGTACGGCGCGAAGAACTGGACGATCCCACTGTGGAAGCGGTTCTACTTCTGCCTCGCGGTGGTGAACCTCGGCATCGGGTCGTTCATGTTCGCGAAGCACCTGTGGGTCATCATGATCATCTACCTGCTGATCGGCGTATGCCAGGCGCCCACGTGGATCAACGGCAACCAGCTGATGCTGCACCTCGTGCCGCCGTCGCGGCTCACCGAAGGCATGGCGTGGATGGGCGCGATGAACTCGATCGGATCCTCCGCCGGATCGGCGATCGCCGGCCAGTTCATCGACCGCATGGGCTCGCACGGCGGCTTCATGGTCGTCACCGCCCTGGCGATCGGCTCCCTCGCGATCGCCCTCGTGGGGTTGAAGCAGATCAAAACCTCCACCGAGCAGCCGACCCTCACCGAAGTGTCGGTGTGAGCACACACTTTGGCCCCCTCTGACGAGGGGGCTGTCGAACGCAGTGAGACTGGGGGAGAGATAGCTGGAACGCAACGTTCATGGTCTCTCCCCCAGTCCGCTTACGCGGACAGCCCCCTCGTCATGAACTGCGCCCCGATTGCTGGACGTGGTTTATTAAGGGTACCTGATCAGGCTGTGGGGGACATGTTCCGGAATTCCTCCGGGGTGTGTCCCCCGAGTCGTTTCTGGCGTCGTTTGGTGTTCCAGTGGACGATGTACGCGTCCAGCCCGG